>CAKRLV010000064.1 GCA_934359755.1 uncultured Agathobacter sp. | reverse complement strand
GTAATGGTAATAGAAACATATTTATTCAGTACTTCTCTGACTCTTTTCACCATATGGGAAACCATATGATTGACGATCCGGTCTGTATAACGAGTCACATCCTTTGCCTGATCCCCCTCAGGAAGCTTCACAACTCCACTTCGAATTCCTGACAGCATAATGCCCGTATCCATTGCTTTTTGCATCTGAGTGTTAATCAGCCCATCTGCATTCACATCAAATGGCTGAAATTTAAAATTATTTTTCCATACAGTATCCTCATTAATCCGATCATTTGATGCGATGTGGTCATAGAAGTTACTCAGTATTCCAGACTTGGTAAAATATTTGCTGTTTACAGATATCAGACCGATTCCATCCGCTTCAAAACGGTCATTTAAGTTAATACCTACCGTAATGCTCTTAAGCTGTGAAGTGTCCACTTTCAGTTCTGAGATATCTTTTTTCAGTTCGGCAAATCCATTATCCGCATATATTTTCTCCACATAGGCTTTTAAACCCAAAAAGCCTGCGGAATGAATGTCCGAATCTGTCAGACAGGTGTGAAGTGCATCCACGCACTGGATATAATCGTTAATCTCATCCAACCGATGCAACAGATCCCAGATGCTGGCGCTCTCATCATACTCCCGGTTAAAGCTGCCGTACTCCCTCAGAAAGCTGATGCGCCCGAGTATTTCCATAAGGTCATCACGCATTTTTTTCTGTCGAAGGACATCCTCGAAAATATCACAGCGATACTGTGTCACCGTCGGATCTGCATACATACGCGCCATCACGTTTCGAATATAGTTCTGCTCCTGCACCTTTGCTGACAGCTTTTTGCATATCTGATCCATTCCCAGATCATGCATAGTCACATCACTTAATATCCTGTATGGCGCATCTATATCCGGGTATAATAAACTATATTTTTTCTGGCTCATACGCTTGTCCTCTCTTTCTAATCTAATATGCAATTTACATCTATTGCCTTGTAAACTACTCTAAATTCCTCACAAAGAATTCTTGTTTGTCCATTGAATTCAATTTCTGTATCTTCAAATTCCTCTGCAAAGAATTCTTCATGAACACCTCTCCAGTATTCAAGACTTCTGTCTCCTTCACCTTCCATGTAGGCATGTTCCTCTGATACTTCATCAAATGGAACCACTGTAGTCTTAGTGGTTTGAATAATACAAACCGCCTCGTCCTTTGAGTTTAAAATAACACTATAATCACCTGGCTGTGGTAATGGTTCCTCTTCTCCTTCAATAAAATACAAATCATATGCAGATGCAGTTGCAGTCTTAATTCCCTTTAATACAAGGTCTGCCAGCTTATCAGGTGCACCTCCAAATCCCCACGCCTCATAAGGTGTATTAATATCTATATTCTCTTTCTCGCAATATGCTTTCCATAATTCTTCTGCTCTCATAATTCTCCAATCTACTTTTTATTCTAATAATAAAATATTAAGTTTTTCCGATTCACCAACGTTTCATATTCTTCTCGAACTTGGCTATATACATCTCTTTAAGTTCTTGCTCACTAATTCCATAATATATAAGGATATCAAATTCTCCAACATGTAATATTATAAAAAATGGACAGATAATCTACTGCCCATTTCTATGCTCATTTAGCAACAATATATTCCATCTCTTCGCTTTTAGAAAGAATATCTAAAAGCCTGAACACTGGTCCTGTTGGATGAGTTCTACCACCTTCCCATGCTTCCACTGTTTTAATCGAAACTCCCATATATGAAGCAAATACACTTTGAGTCATCCCCGC
>CAKRLV010000063.1 GCA_934359755.1 uncultured Agathobacter sp. | reverse complement strand
CGACATCCTGTGGATGTCGGCTTTGAACGGACCGGAGCGAAGCGGAGACGCTCGAACTTCGAGCCCCTGATGGGGCTCGTTCAACGAAAAAGGACATCCATCCGGATGTCCTTTTCGTTGAATGAAGCGATAGACGGGCGCACAACGTCCTGTGGACGTTGGCTTTGCGCCGACCGAAGCGAAGCGGAGACTTGAACCCGCTCCGCGGGTGAGTGGCTCCTCTTCGCTTCTACCACAAAAAAAGTACTGCAAGTGCAGTACTTTTTTGTGGTAAGAGCGATAGACGGGGCTCGAACCCGCGGTCTCGACCTTGGCAAGGTCGCGCGTTACCAACTACGCCACTATCGCATATATTAAATTAAGTTGTCGGCTCATCGACTCACCTCGAATATAATATCAAAGTTTATTATCCGTGTCAACTGTTATCTTAAAAAATTTCAAACCAAAAATTTCAAAAAATTTCACCAATAATTTTAAGCATATACGTGTCAAAAAGTATTTTGCCCCTTTAATATTTCTTTGCAATCATATTTTCATTAACGCTGCATAAGATATACTAACAATCTATTGGAGGTCCTTATGAGCGCAAAAACTAAAATCGTTGTATTACATATGAAAAAACTTATTCTGATTGGAATTCTAGTGGGATTAATCGCACTTACAGGATTAATGCTTTTTGTCCTGTTTAACCCTATAAGTACATCCTCTCACAAAACCGTTGAAACTGCTACATACATCCCTGGCAAATATACATCCACAATCCAGTTAAATGACACAACCTTCGATGTACAGGTCACTGTTGATGAAGAACATATCAATGACGTTTCACTCATTAATGTAAGTGAAACTGTTGAAACGATGTATCCATTAGTCGAACCTGCCATGGCGGATCTCGCTCCACAAATAATCGACAAACAGTCAACATCAGACATCTCATATTCTGCAAACAATCAATATACCTCCATCGTTCTGATGGAAGCTATAAATAATGCCATTGATAAAGCAAAAAGACCAGGTGTATGAACTCCTGGTCTGATAATTATTATTCTTCTGACTCCTCAGTAGCCGACAATCCGCTGATATAATCTGTAATAGCGTCTGTCTTGCAATAATATGTCTCGCTTGGCTTCTTGCTCTCGTAATAGTTGTACCCTGACACGCCTGCCCATGCAACTATTGCAACAAGTACCAGCCAGCTGCAAACTATAGCAACTCTTCTCTTAACCTTATTTCTTGCAATTGTCTTCTTACGATTTGCTTTTTCTTCTTTATATCTATCTACTTTAGCCTGACTCATGTAAATATATCTCCTTTAAAACCCAATATAAATATTTTAACAGAATGAATCAAAATTGCAAGTCAATTACTCATTCTTTCCAGAAATCTTCTCAAGAAGCTTCTCGCCTGCTTCGATAAGCTGTTTCTTGAAAATGTAACTAATTGCTAAAAGCACTAATGCCCCAAGACAAATAGCCATAGTCACGCCAAAATAACCGTTTAATATTAAATCACCACAACATACAAAAATAAAAATACCTGGTGCACAGCCTACTGCAACTGCAAGCACAAACTGCTTAAGTGTCATGTTTGACTTTGCTGCAATATGTGGAATTATACCATTTGGTATAACTGGTATTACACAAAGTGCTGCAATAAGTCTGACTGGATGTTTTGCTTTTCCCATTAATTTGGAAATTCCAGCCTCTTTTTCATTGTTGACAAGACAGTCCGCAGCCTCTCCAACATTTCTTGAAAAAATAAATACTGCTACATTAATAACAACATATGTAATATAACATATAAGTGTTCCGATTTTTCTTCCATAAATTATTCCTGCACACATATATATCGGAATCCCCGGAAATACAATTGTAATAGTTTGCAACACCTGAAGTAATGCAAGTATTCCTGCTCCATACTTTCCGCTTCCTCTTATATAGGCTTCCATCTCCTGCTGGTCGCCATCCTTAAGTATGCTCCAGATATCAGGGATAAACCTGTATGCCACATAAAAAATAACCACTAATACTGCTATACTCAATATAAGTTTAAAAAGACTTTTCGTCTTGTCCATTTTCTTCTTATCTAGAAGTTTCACCTCTGCACTATTTGTAAACATATTTCACGTATAATCCAATTATCCTCTTTTGAGGTTAATGGATTATTCTCCTTTCTCCCATTTCTTGGGTTTTACTGAAT
>CAKRLV010000062.1 GCA_934359755.1 uncultured Agathobacter sp. | reverse complement strand
TATATGAAAAGAAGGTGAGAAATATTTTTACAGGAATAATAGAAGAACTTGGTGTGGTAAAAAGCATTGCGATAAATGGAACATCAGGATGTATAACAATAAAAGCCCAAAAAGTCCTTGAGGGGACTCAGTTAGGTGACAGCATTGCGGTGAATGGAACATGCCTGACAGTGACATCCATTAACTCAGATGGTTTTAGTGCGGATGTTATGGCAGAGACAGTGAGACGAACCAGTTTGTCACAGGTTGGAAAAGGTGACATGGTAAACCTTGAGAGAGCGATGATCTTAAATGGCAGATTTGGCGGACATATTGTATCAGGACATATAGATGGAACTGGAACAATCACCAAATACACAAAAGAGGAAAATGCCATATGGGTGACGATAAAAGCACCTGAGGAGATTCTGGATTTGATAGTGGAAAAAGGTTCGATATGTATAGATGGAATAAGTCTGACGGTTGCAACAGTCAGTGATCGTGATTTTCAGGTATCAATAATTCCGCATACGGCGAAGGAGACAACACTCATTCATAAGAAAGTCGGGAGTCTGGTAAATCTCGAAAATGATATTGTTGGCAAATATATAAAGAAGCTTATGGAAAATAAGCAGGAAGAACAGTCAAAGAAAGCATCTGGACTTACCATGGAGATGCTTGAAGAATATGGAATATAGAGAGGATGCAAAGATGGATACAGAGAGAGAATACAATACAGATGGAAAATGTAATACAGATGGAAAATGTAATGCAGATGGAAAATGTAATGCAGATGGAAAATGTAATACAGATGGAAAATATAATGCAGATAGAAAATACAATACAGTAGAAGAGGCACTCGAGGATATTAAAGCAGGAAAAATAATTCTTGTAACAGATGATCCTGACAGAGAAAACGAAGGAGATATGATATGTGCTGGTGAATTTGCGACACAGGAAAATATCAATTTCATGGCATCGTATGCAAAGGGACTTATCTGCACACCAATGAGTGGAAGTTTGGCAGCAAAGCTTGGTTTTCCACCGATGGTTGCAGAGAATACAGATAATCATAGCACTGCATTTACTATTGCCATAGACCATGTTGAGACAACAACGGGAATATCAGCGGCTGAGAGAGCTTTTACTATTATGAAGTGCTGTGATGAGAATTCAAAGCCAGAGGATTTCAGACACCCGGGACATGTTTTTCCACTTGTAGCAAGAGAAGGCGGTGTGCTTGTCAGGGATGGACATACAGAGGCAACTGTTGATTTGATGAAGCTGGCAGGACTTAAGGAATGTGGAGTGTGCTGTGAAATTATGGAAGATGATGGAACTATGATGCGTACCCCAAACCTCTGGAAGCTTGCAGAAAAATACAATCTTAAATTCATAACTATAAAGGATTTGCAGGATTACATAAGAATACATGTAAAGCATGTAGAGAAGATGGCAGAGGCAAAGCTGCCGACGAAATATGGCGAGTTTAGAATTGCTGGTTATGTAAATGACATAACGAAGGAACATCATGTGGCTCTTATAAAAGGGGACATTGGTGATGGTGAGAATGTACTTTGTAGAGTTCATTCAGAGTGTCTGACAGGTGATGTGTTTGGTTCAAGCAGATGCGATTGCGGAGAGCAGTTAGAGTCAGCAATTGAGCAGATTGAAAAAGAAGGCAGGGGAATTGTTCTTTATATGAGACAGGAAGGACGAGGAATCGGGCTTATCAATAAGCTTAAGGCATATGAATTGCAGGAACAGGGATATGACACGGTAGAAGCCAACATCAAGCTTGGATTTGCACCAGACCTGCGCGAGTATTGGGTAGGAGCACAGATTCTTGCAGACCTTGGAGTGAAATCTATCCGCCTTTTGACAAACAATCCAGACAAGGTATACGGACTTGAAGAGTTTGGACTAAAGCTGACCGAACGTGTACCAATCGAGATTAAACCACAGAAGTTCGATTTGTTTTATATGAAGACGAAGCAGGAGAAGATGGGACATATTTTCAATAATATACAATTATAGAAGATGTCTATTCATAAGATGGCTTGAATATGGAAACTAGAAGTTTATTAAATTAAATGAAATGTAATGTAACTATTCAGAATCAAACACATTTGCAGATACGCTTACAGGAGGTTTTGAATAGACAATAAAATAAATCAAATTAATATAAGAAAAGAGGAAAATATCATGAGAGAAATCAACTTATTAGAAGGAAAAGTAGTAGCAAAAGAAGGAATGAAAGTGGCAATTGTTGCATCAAGGTTCAACGAGATAATTGTAAATAAACTTCTCGGTGGTGCAGTGGATGGACTTGTAAGACACGGCGTAGAGGAAAACAACATCACAGC
>CAKRLV010000061.1 GCA_934359755.1 uncultured Agathobacter sp. | reverse complement strand
GGGTTATCTATTCGAGAATATGGAGAAAATTGATATACAGCAGTTGCGTCAGGAAGCAGAAGACTGGCGCAAGGTGACGGAGAAAGAGCGCCAGAAAGTAGAAGAAGAGCGCCAGAAAGCAGATAAAGAGCGCCAGAAAGCAGAAGAAGAGCGCCAGAAAGCAGATAAAGAGCGCCAGAAAGCAGAAGAAGAGCGCCAGAAAGCAGAAGAAGAGCGCCAGAAGGCAAAGCAGGCATTTGATAAAACTAAGAAGATGACATTTATGCTTCTTAAGGTTTTCTTTAAGGATACAGATTATGATTTAAATAAGATCAAGACTATAATCGATAATGAAACAGATATGGAAAAAGTTGACAGATGGGCCGAGGCTACAGAAAGTGGCATGCCGAAACAGGATTTGTATAATGAGATAGTTGGGGAATAGAAATTTGCGATATAAAGAGAGCTATTAAATGCTTCAATTAAGATACAAATAAGAAAGGCGACATCTGATTCTAATTAATCGATGTCGCCTTTTAAACTATCTCGTCCATTGGACTCCTACCTCCGTATTCTTATTATGGCAAATGATTTTGAACTTCTTCGTCTCTTCCCATCTACTTGATTTCGTTCTTCATATGACATTTGGAGTTGTACCATATATTCACAATTGAGACTGATACTAACTCGTTTATCTTATTAGGTATGTCACGTTGTCCTCTTTTAATCTTCTGAAACGAATGCAATTAACTTTCTGGTGGACCGTACCTCCTTTTATAGATTTGTTATCAAAAAGACTTATCTTTTGTACTTTAGAAATTTATCTTTAGTACTTTAAGTATTTATCTTTTGTACTTTAGAAATTTATCTTTAGTACTTTATGTATTTGTCTTTTGTTTTGATAAGTTTATTATAGCACCATATTTAATAATTGCAAGTACAATTTATAAAAAAATATATAATTGTGCAACAATTACATAAACAGAGTTGATTTTTGTGAATGTTCAATGAAATCATAAGGTAGAATTAATGCTATGAACTATTAGCGGATAAATCTAACCTCTTAGATATGATAATTAACCTCTTGGTGTAAAAGTATTTACATCAGGAGGTTTTCTTTTTATACTCTAGAACATAAAAGGAGTCAGATAGATGAAGATAACAATGGAAATTGATGATGGCATTGCAGAGGATGAGGTAATCATCAGATGTAGGGCTTTGAATGATGAAATAGTTTCTTTACAGCGCAGAATATCTGAGGCAGTGAATGAGAAGATGCAGCTCCATGTGACAAAAGGTGAAAAGGAATATTTCATAACTCTTGAAGACATAGTATTCCTTGAGACGGCAGATCAGGTGGTTGCAGTGCATACAGTTGACCAGATATATGCGACGAAGCAGAAACTATATGAATTAGAAGAATTGCTGCCAGGAAGCTTCATGCGGGTATCTAAATCGACGATTATTAATATGTCAGTAATTCGGTCGATTCACAAGAATATAACAGGTGCTAGTGAAGTCGAATTTCAGGGAACAATGAAAAAGGCATATGTATCAAGGATGTATATTAAAGCTCTTATGAGCAAAATAGAAGAAAAGAGGATAAGATAATGAAAAATAAGAAAAGTGTAATTTGGGGGTTGTTATTAATATTGTTGGCGGCTTACGTTGTGGTGAATCGACTTGGATTATTAATAGATATTCCAGTTGTGTCTATACTTCTTAGTCTAGTATTCCTTTACTTTATCATTAACGGAATAATAAAGAGAAATTTTTTTGAAATATTTCTACCTGCAGCCTTAATAGGATGTTTGTTTGATACTGAAATAGCACAGCTGACAGGAACTGAGTTTGATAAGCTTACACCATGGACATTGTTGTTTGTTGCGGTGCTTCTGTCTATCGGGTTTGATATGATATTCAAAAATAATAGAATACATCACAATAATTATAGAAATGTTCAGGGAAACAGCTACACTGAGAATTCTACAGAAGGCTATGTTGTAATAAAAAGTTCGTTTGATGGCGCAACAAGGTTTGTAAATAGTCCTGATTTTGAGGGAGCAGATATCTCGACAATGTTTGGGCAGAACATAGTATATTTTAATGATGCCATAATGAAAAAGGGAAATGCTGTTATAAATATTGATAATAAATTTGCCCAGACAGTTATATATATTCCAAATACATGGAGAGCGAACATCATAAGAGATTGCTCTTTTGGGGATATAGAGACATTTGGAAGTGGTAATAATGATATGGATGCACCATATGTGCAGATTAATGCAACAGCAGCATTTGGAAATATAGAAATACATTTTGAATAAAATAAAGGGACAGCCAGAAATTGTATAATATCTGGGTTGTCCCTTTGTTTTTAATTTAGATACACAGTTTACATTGAACTACTAATATTTAATTTCTGCACTATCGGCAGCAGTCCATACGTTGGATGAACCATCTGTTACAGAAGTAAATTTATCGAATTTAGCATTTTGTGCATCGTATTCATCTTCACTGATTTGTTCGTCATTCATATAATAAACAGTGACATCATCGCTATATTCATCATAGTAGTAATTCTCATCGCCTATGTAATCATAGGAGTGGCCGCTGTCACCGACACTACTTGACCAGGTATCTTTCTTAGTGAATTTTCCATCTTTATAAGTATATAAAGTATTATAGTATTCTGGAGATGCAGAGCAAGAGTAAACAAACTGTCCGCTTTTTGCCTTGTACTTAAAGCTGCTATGTGAAGGACAAAGAGTATCGGGCACGTTAGAAACTTTTCCGTCTTTGTAGGCAAATACCATAACATTATCGCCACCGCCAATAGCTACAAGCTCAGGAATATCATCATCATCGAGATATATGAATTGAAATTTTTCGAGATCAGCATATAAATCAAGGCCGTTTATATAAGATTCATATGTAGAAATCATGATATTATTCTCAATTTCTGCATCCGATTTTTCCGAGCCATTGAGGGCACTTGCAAGCTTCATGTAATCTTTCATAGAGATTTTGTTGTCCCTATAAGTAAATGTACTGTTGGCATCGTATCTGTCGTTTTGGTTGTCATAGTATTCAGCACTCAAACCGTACCAGTCAACAAGGCATCCACACGAGTCATAAGTAGAGACCACATAAGTCTGGCGTCCCTGATGTCCGGTGTCAGAACGAACAATTACATTGGATGAGTCAAGAGTTGTAATGTTTGCCTGATCCGCAGTTCCACCTGATGAGAAAAGCAGATAGACATCATCTCCGCATGTATCAAAAAACAGTCTTTCATAAGAATCACCATTTACGATAAGTTCATTAACGCCATCGTTATCGAAATCAATGTAATCATAGTCTGTGTCTGTATTGGATGCACCATATTTCGAACGATATGTAGCGTAATTTGTGTTGCTGTAAGAAAATGTACCGTTTTTGGTATCTACACTGGTGATAGAATCAATTGCATCAATCTTGCCTTCAACAAAATCAGATAAAATATTTGTTTTTGACGACTTTTTGCTTAGGTTGTCATATGCAGTTTTTACATCATCATAGTAGTACTCGCATCTTGTAAGTTTATCAAAACCTCGGGAAATACGTTCTTTGTTAAAAGTATCATTTTCTGCAACAGCACCATCTACATAAGTGGTCCATGAACCTGACCATGTAGTTTGAAGAGAAAGTGCAGGTGTGAGGCTTTCGTCAAAAGAAATATAGAAGTCATTCTTTGTAGAGTCGGCAGAATGAGTTCTGATAAGCTTAGCTCCTGGTACATATTCAAAATAAAAATGCTCGTATCGGTTCTGTGTAGGTGATGCTTCTCCATTGTAGAACAGATTTCCAGAAAAATTGGCACGTGTGTTGCCTGGTGTGATAGATATCTCTGAAACAGCATTATCTTTATAGGTATAAAGTTTGTAAGATGAACCTGATGTGTATATCAGGTCAGGTGTGTTATCACCATCGAAATCAATAAGTGCGACATTATGCCCATTGTCCGCAGTTACCTGTGCCTGATATGCGTCAAGGTATGAATCTTCTTTCTGGGTATCGTTCGTGTTCGCAGTAGTCTGCTTATTGTCGGTATCAGATGATTTTTTGCTGGTAAGTAAATGAATTCCAAATGATGCCGCTGCTACAACTGCAACACCAAGCACGATCGCACTTGCAAGCAAAGCTTTATTCACAGGCTTTTTAGCTGTAGCTTTTGAGCTGTCGGCTGAAAGTGTCTTATCCACTCCGGCAGATCTGGCAGAATTAGCAGCCCTGGTAGAATCTGCAGCCCCAGCAGAATTAGCAGCCATGGTAGAATCCACAGCCCCAGCAGGAGTGGCAGCTGATATATTATTAGGCGTAACAGGTGCACCTGTAGGAGCACCGCAATAAGGACAGAATTTGGTGTTATCGTCAAGTTTCTGTCCGCATGAACTACAAAACATAATTTCCCTCCTAAATGTATGTAATTGTTGCAGCTTGACATGAGAGCACAAGATGCAAAATTGTGAAAAATACAATAATACAAATAGTATAGCATTTATTTGCTATTTTGAAAATAGAGCTACCGCAATCCCACTGGCTTTAGACGGTGGGTTAAGGTAGCCGGAAGCGGAGGTTTGTGCTATACTTGCGTTATGGGAACGTGGAAATCAAAAAACAGACACAAATATTTGTTACAGTATCATATTATTTT
>CAKRLV010000060.1 GCA_934359755.1 uncultured Agathobacter sp. | reverse complement strand
TTATCAATTGAATATTCAGGAAGGAAAATGTTATTAACAGGTGACTCTGATTGGAAATGTTGGAAAGAAGGAATAGTACCAACATTTTCAGGGTATGAACATAATTATGAGAATACTGATATTTTAATTGCTAGTCATCATGGATCTAGGAGTTTTTTTACTGATGAGGAGTTAAATGAAAATATTAATGAGGAAGATAATCCAGATTCCACATATGTTGAGTCTATAAGATTAATTAAGCCTAAAATAACCTTGATTTCTTGTGGGGAATATTCGGTTCATCATCACCCAAATAAAGAAGCATTAGCATTATATAAAGAGTGGACAAGTGAAGAACAGGTATATACAACGCATGAGCATGGTACATTTTGTGGATTTATTGATGAAAGTGGCAATTTTGGAGTTGTTCCTGAAAAATTAAAGAATACATTTAATGTGTCTGGAAAGGGATTTGAAATTATATGTAGTAGAGGAAGTGATAATAAAAGTGTTGGTAATGGAGAAGAATTAGTAGTAGGATGTTCTTTAAAATTTTCGATTTTAAGTTGGGGAAATATTATTAATTCAACAGATAAAATAACAGTAGTCTGGCAAGTGGTTAATGCTGGGTATGGTGATGATTCAGAACATCATGAAATCTACTATAAGGGAAAAGATGAAGGTGATGGAAAATATCATTTTTCAAGAGAACTTAGTTATGAAGGGACGCATTTGCTTAGATGCAGAATATGCAATTTAACAAAAGGCTTTGTTCAGACTCGAATATTCGTTGTAAAAGGAAAGAAGGAATAGGTATGGGACTAATTATAAAAATATATGATGTGGAGCATGGTAGTTGTAGTCACATTATTACACCAAATAACAAGCATATATTGATCGATGTGGGGAGTAAAAGTAATAAAAGCATTGTTCGACATATAAAGAATAAATATTTCCATAATGATTTGTATAATGCAAGAATTGATAAATTGTATATAACGCATCCGCATGAAGATCATATATATGATCTGCCAACATTATATGAAGAGCTTAAACCCAAAGTGTTGCAGCGTCAAAAAGAAGCTTTTGATATTGTACCAACGCAGAATACCGCAATACATAAAAATATTGCTGACTGTGCAAATATGATGAATCGAGAGTATAATTATCCAGTTGGTTATGGCGAAGATGCTGCAGATGAGCAATGGAATGGTGGGGTAATGGTTGATATCATTATTCCAAGGTTGGAGTGGACTGATAAAAAGATTTGAATACATTCTCAAGTATAATTGTAGTAAAATTTCAAGGATATAAATTTGTTTTTACTGGCGATAATCCAAAGAACATATTAGATAATATGATTGATACTAATTATCAAAATATTAGGAGTTTAGTGGGAGAAGCAACATGTTTATTGACACCACATCATGGAAGAACTGGAGAATATAGTGAAAAATTTTTTAAGTGTGTCAACCCGTATTTGTCATTAGTTTCTGACAAAGGTATTGAATATGGGACACAAAATGAAACAGCCCGTTTATATAAGGGTAAAGGAGTGAAGTTTGATGATGTATATCGATATGTATTGACAACTAGAAATGATGGAACTGTTACGATAAAAGTTGAAAATAGAATTTGCCATCTTCCAAGTTTTCTATAATTTTTTTCTATAATTTTGCAAAGCCTTATATATAGGCAGATACAGCACTTTTCAACTAAATAGTTAGAGTTATAATTTATTATTAATGAAGCTATGTTTACATCAAAATGGTGTAAAGATGGTGTAGAAATTTTTGGTGAAGTAAAGCTCAAATGCAGCATTCGACAATTAATATGCGGCAATTATTATCAAACGGATAATAGTTGTCGCTTTTTTTGTACTTAATTTTGATTGAAAGGGGGTATTGCTGGTGGGATATTTGAATATTTCGGATACGAGGAAGGAGATACGCCATATCCTTAAGAGGTTAAGAAAAAATAAGGATTATGAAATCTTGGAGGTTTCTGATATCTGCTCGAATAAAAGGAATCCTAAGTTTTGCCATGTAACAATAAGGTATGAGAGAAAGGCAAGTCGGTTGCGTGCTAGTCCAAAGTAACTAACGATAAGAGAACAAAAATAAAAAATACGGAGGGTCAGAATTATGTGTAAAGTAATCGCTATATGCAATCAGAAAGGTGGTGTATCCAAGACCACTACAACAGCAAATCTTGGAGTTGGTTTAGTAAGAGCAGGAAAGAAAGTGCTTGTGATCGATGCAGATCCACAGGGAAATCTGTCACAGAGTCTCGGAATTGAAAATCCGGATGAACTGGAGGTTGCACTTCCGAGTATCATGGAGCAGATCATCATGGACAAGGAGGTTGATGTAACGAAAGGAATCATCCATCATAAAGAGGGACTTGACCTTATGCCATGTAACATTGATCTGTCAGGAGTGGATGTTTCGCTTGTAAATGCCATGAGTAGAGAGTTTGTCTTGAAAACATATGTGGAAAGCATGAGAGAGTTTTATGATTACATTCTCATTGACTGTATGCCAAGTTTAGGAATGATAACGGTCAATTCGCTAACAGCATCGGACAGTGTTTTGATTCCGGTGCAGGCAGCTTATTTGCCGGTAAAGGGACTGGAGCAGTTGATCAAAACGATTTGCCGTGTGAAAAAACACTTGAATTCGGAAATCAAATTTGAAGGGATTTTAATCTCCATGTTGAACGCAAGAACGAACTATGCAAAGGATATTATGGAGCTGATCAGGGAGTATTATGGGGAAGCGATTCCTATCTTTGAAAGCAAAATACCGTTTTCGGTGAAAGCTGCTGAGACATCTGCTGCGGGAGTGAGCATCTTTACATTGGATAAGAAGCATCCAGTGGCGCAGGCTTACGAGAAATTGACAGAGGAGGTAATCGCTCATGAGTAGGACAAAGGTATTAGAAAATGTAAAATTGACGAGTTTTGATGACCTCTTTGGTGGAAATAAAATGGAAAAGGCTGCGGAAGCAGGTGATGTGAAAGAGATACTGCTTTCAGAACTGTATGAATTCCATAATCATCCGTTTCAGATTCGTTCGGATGAGGAACTGGCAGAGATGATTGAGAGCGTCAGAGAGCATGGTGTGCTGGTGCCGGGAATTGTCCGGAAACGCAAAGAAGGAGGTTATGAGATCATTGCCGGACATACAAGAAAGCATGTATGCGAGATACTTGGATTTGAGACAATGCCGGTATTTGTAAAAGAGATGGATGATGATGAAGCCAGTCTGGTTATGGTGGATTCTAACATTCAGAGAGAAAACATTCGACCGAGTGAAAAGGCAAAGGCATATAAGATCAAATATGATGCCATGAAGAATCAGGGAAAGGCAGGGAACAGTCTGAAGATGATGTCGGAGGAAAGTGGCGAGAATTATAAACTGATTCAGAGATATATATGGCTTGCAAGACTGAATGATGATCTGCTGGCATTGGTAGATAATAAACAGCTTGGAATGGTTCAAGGGGTCAGCTTATCGGTTCTTCCGGAGAAAGAGCAGGAAGCGGTTTACGATGCTATCTGCAGGCACAAAATGAAATTATCGACGGTACAGGCAAATACCATAAAGCAGTTGAGCGTAGCTGGAAAGTTTAATGAGCAGATCCTGGAACGCTATCTTACTTCTGCCAAGAAGCAGAAGAGAAAAAAGGAGATTACTCTGAAAAATGAACGGCTGTCAGAGTATTTTGAGGAAGAAACCACAGAAGAGGAAATGATGAATATCATTTTTGAACTGTTGGAAACATGGAAACGAAAGAAAGGAAGTGCACAGAATGAATAAGATTATTTTACTTGGAAATATGACAAGAAATCCAAAAACTACGAGAAAGACAGCAGAGGATGGAAGTGAAGTTGTCATTACCAAATTTGACCTTGCGGTAAACCGGCGGGCAAAGCGTGATGGAGAAGCCGATGCCGATTTCTTTCACTGCATTTCCTTTGGAAGGCAGGCGGAATTTGTCGAGCGATATTTTCACAGCGGTTCCCGCGTATTAGTTATTGGACGGGTGCAGAATAACAACTATACGACCAAAGAGGGAAGCAAGGTCTATGGTTTCAGTATCATTACAGAAGAGGTTGAGTTCGCACAGAAGAAAAGTGCGGAGAAACCGGCAAATAAAGACAGTGATTTTTCATCCGTTCAGGATGAGGAGCAACCGGTCAATGGCAGGTAGGTGATAACATGGCAGAAGGTTTCTTCCGAAGCAAAAAAGGATTTACAGTCGTTCAAAATGAGATAACCAGAGATGTGAATATTTCTTTGAAAGCAAAAGGACTATATCTTGTCATACAGGCATATATCTCCATGCCGGATAAGAAATGGACAAAAGAAGATTTCCGAAATCTGACCAAAGAAGGAAAAAAGGCATTTGATAGTGCGTGGAAAGAATTAAAAGATTTTGGATACTTGAAGGTTCACTTTATGCCGGATAATGGTGTGTGGCGGGCTGAGTATGAGTTGTTGGATGAACCGGATCTCGGACCACATACACTATATCATAGCTGCGATGGAACAGTTTCCAGTAACAATCTGACAAGAGCAGAAAAGAAGCGGCAGGCAGATTTATCTGAAGAAGAAAATGAACAGGTTTCGTCTGAAAATATCAGCGATCCGGCTGCAGAAAAACAAGAAAATCACCGTTACCCCCCTTTTGGTACTAACGGTAAAGATGACCGTTACCCCCCTTACGGTAGTAACGCTAAC
>CAKRLV010000059.1 GCA_934359755.1 uncultured Agathobacter sp. | reverse complement strand
AGTATTGAGTTGACAAGGAAGGTGGAGCATATGTGTAATTTAAGTCAGGTAGTATTAGAACATGGTGAAGAGCGTGGCATCAAGATTGGTGAGACTCGTGGCATCAAGATTGGTGAGACTCGTGGCATCAAGATTGGTGAGACTCGCGGCATCAAGATTGGTGAGACTCGCGGTGAAAATAAGCTTGGAAATTTAATATCAAAGCTGATGACAGCTGGCAGAAATGATGATGCTCTTAAAGCGGCATCTGACGAAGAAGCGAGGAAAAAATTCTATAAGGAATTCGGAATGATAGACTAAAACTGCTTTGCACTCCACAACTTAACTGTCGGAGAGCATGTATGTGTTCCGAAGAAAACAAATGAGGAATATCGTACATGCTATGCCGACCTCCAAGATGTTCAAGTGCAAAGCATTCACCACGTCTATAAATATTTACAGGATTTACAATATAGCTCCAATAACCAAAAGCACCTCCCCCAGGCGGTTTTCATCTATACTAGAATAATTCACAATAAACTGATGTTTATTCTCTTCCTCACTTCCAAGATTAAAATCCGTAATCGCTGAAATTTTTATTCCCTTTTCTTCTAGAAGCTGTTCTACTTTTCGGTCCGAAAGCTGTGTATTTAATTCCAGCAGAAAGTGAAGTCCTGAATCATTTTCAATTACCCTGCATTTATCCTTTGGCAGACTATCCCTTATTATTCTTAGAACACGCTGGCGCTTTCTTCCATAGTGAAGACGCATTCTGTTTATATGCTTTTCAAAATAACCACGGCTTATGAACTGTGCAAGCGTATACTGCTCAAAAGTAGAGACTGTACATGAATAAAAAGACAATCTCCTGTAGAACTCGTTGGCAAGATGTTCTGGCAATACCATGTAACTTATTCGGATGGTAGATGTGAGCGACTTTGAAAATGTATTAATATATATTACTTTTTCGCAGGCATCTATACTGAGTAATGGTGATATCGGCTTGCCGTTTAAGCGAAATTCACTGTCATAATCATCCTCTATTATATAACGATCGTCGCGTTCGTTCGCCCACGCAAGCAATTCATACCGTCTATTTATCGGCATAGTAATTCCCGTCGGGAAATGATGTGTCGGGCTGATGTGAACTATCTGCGCATCGGATTTTTGAATTTCCTCGATATTTATTCCGCTTTCATCTAGCTTTACTGGCACGCATTTTACATCATTGCTTGCATATATCTGGCTTATCTTGCGATATCCCGGATCTTCTACACAATATATGCTGTCTTTTCCAAGAAGCTTGATGATAAGTCCATACAAATACTCCGTTCCGGCTCCTACTATTATCTGATCTGGATCCACTACCATTCCTCGAAATGATGAAAGATGCTTTGCGATTGCTTCTCGCAGCTCCCAGATTCCCCCGCATGGCGATACTACCATTATCTCTTTTTCGTGCATGGATATAGTTTCACGCATGAGCTTTGCCCATATTGAAAAAGGAAAATTATCCGCCTCTGTCCTGTTTGATGAAAAATCAAATACATTCTCGTCTGCGCGCTTCGGAAGCTTTATATCAAGTTTTCTGCTAACAGGCGCCTGCACTATCCGTATATCGGAAATATCAGCAATATAATATCCTTTTTTTGTAATCGCATACATATATCCCTCGCCAATCAGCTGGTCATATGCGTTCTCCACTGTTATCGTGCTGACCCCAAGATTCTTTGCAAGTGAACGCTTTGACGGCATCTTTTCATTAGATTTAAGAGCCCCTGACATAATGTCCGCCTTGATAAAATCATATAATTTTTTGTAGAGAGGTCCTTCAACATTTGATAAATCGTATGTAAGCATGTGTATAAATTCCTTTAAAATTCTAATCGTGGCAAAAAATGTAGCTCCAGACAACTGCAACTGGTCTTATATATTTTTAACCATAATGGTCATATGTTTATCTGCAATCTAGCTTATCAGCCACATTCTGCATGTATATCTTTTTTTATTTTATGCCAAATCTGGCATTCAAATTTAATCCATATTGATTATTTTAATAATACCAGTTTTCCTATAACATAACAACCATGAAATAACAACACTATGTTATTTATTTTTCTCTTAAGGTAACTATTCAGCTCCCTCTATATGAGCATTTTTAGTCCCGTAAGGGGCGAGAAAGCACTGTTAAGTGCGGAAATGCGAATGGCAGAGGATGGGGGGCTGAACAGTTACTTTCAATTTAAAATAAAAAGGAGTATTTAAAATGGCAAACACAGATAACAAACAATATGAATTAAACAAAGGTCTTGCACAGATGCTAAAAGGTGGCGTAATCATGGACGTAACCACACCTGAGCAGGCTAAAATTGCAGAAGCTGCTGGCGCATGTGCAGTTATGGCGCTTGAGAGAATCCCTGCAGACATCCGTGCTGCTGGCGGTGTCTCAAGAATGAGCGACCCTAAGATGATTAAAGGAATTCAGGATGCAGTAAGTATTCCGGTAATGGCTAAGTGTCGTATCGGTCATTTCGTGGAGGCACAGATTCTTGAGGCAATCGAGATTGATTATATCGATGAGTCAGAAGTTCTTTCACCGGCCGATGATGTTTACCACATTAACAAGCGTGATTTCAAAGTACCATTTGTTTGTGGTGCAAGAGATCTTGGCGAAGCACTTCGCCGTATCAACGAAGGTGCATCTATGATTCGTACAAAGGGTGAGCCTGGAACAGGTGACATTGTACAGGCTGTAAGGCATATGAGAAAAATGAATTCTGAAATCGCAAAACTTACATCTATGCGTGAAGATGAACTTTTTGAGGCAGCTAAGAATCTTCAGGTTCCATTTGAACTTGTACAGTTCGTACATGACAATGGCAAGCTTCCAGTAGTAAACTTCGCTGCTGGCGGTGTTGCAACACCTGCTGATGCAGCACTTATGATGCAGCTTGGTGCTGAAGGTGTATTTGTTGGATCAGGAATCTTTAAGTCTGGCGATCCTGCTAAGAGAGCTGCTGCAATTGTAAAAGCAGTTACAAATTATACTGATTCAAAGCTTATCGCTGAACTTTCTGAAGATCTTGGCGAGGCTATGGTTGGAATTAACGAGAGCGAAATTAAAATTATCATGGAAGAAAGAGGTAAGTAAATGAAAGGACCAAAGATTGGCATTCTTGCCGTACAAGGTGCATTTATTGAACATCGTAAGATGCTTGAATCGCTTGGATGTGACTGCGTAGAACTTCGACAGAAATCTGATATATGTGATATTGATGGCCTTGTTCTGCCAGGTGGCGAAAGTACTGTACAAGGTAAGCTCCTCCGCGAACTTGATATGTTCGATTCTATTAAAGAAAAAATTGAAAACGGACTTCCTGTACTTGCCACCTGCGCTGGTCTTATCCTGCTTGCTGAGAAAATAAGCAACGATTCAAACGTATATTTTGGCACACTTCCTGTCACAGTTGAGCGCAATGCTTATGGCAGACAGCTTGGAAGTTTTGAAAAAAGTGCAGCTTTTCATATCTCAGAGAACAATTCATTTGAATGTGAGATGACGTTTATCAGAGCACCATACATTAAATCTATAAATAAAATAGATATTTCGGATGTTCCAGCTGATACACAAATCACATCAACATCTAATGGCGCAACAGACACGCAAAATGCTTCATCATCTGATGTGCATGTACTTGCCGAAATGGATGGACGTATCGTAGCGGCACAGTACCAGAATCAGATTGGACTTGCATTCCATCCTGAATTAGGAGAAGATACACGAATACATGAGTATTTTCTATCACTTATAAAGAGATAGATGATAGATGTCTACTCAAAAATAAAATAATACATCATAGTATAAAAACAACCACCTTAATATTGATTCGATATACTCGTCAACTTGACTGTAACCCATCATACTAAGGTGGTTGTTTTATTTGTTATCGCGAAGTCTTCATCATTTGATGAACCATCTTATCCATCCGTCTGCTCCACTTCGCATATCTTTCTATATTATCTTTGACCTCTCGAGATATTTTCTCATTTTTCTTATAAACCAATATACTGTCAAGCGAAGACCATGCATCCATGAGAATTGTGCGAACCTGAACCTCCACCTTCACACCATTTACCTGCATTTGAATGTGATAGCTCTGGTATCCATTGTCTTTAGGTTTTCTCACATAATCTTTAACTTTTTTTACCTTAAACTCGTCATGTTTGCCTATTGCATTTGCAATCTTGTATATCTGTGCAATATCAAAACAGATTATTCTTACCCCCGCCAGGTCATTGATATCATCCTCTATTGTCTCAAACGTGGTATGTTTCTTTTTTCTGACAATTTTGCCATAGATACTTTCAGGAGTTTTCAGGCGCTTTTCTATAAAACGTATGATATGGCTTTTATTTTTCTTGTAATACTCAGCATCGTATTGTTCCATAGCATTTATGACACTGCTCATTGCACCCTCATACTTCTTTCGTCGCTCATAGTTCCAAAAAAGTCCAATCTGCTTTTCTAATTTTGATTCCATAAAAATATTATACCTCCTACGATTCCAATGAAAAATGCAGGATAACACATAAAACAGATTGCCCATTGAATGCTATCTAAAACCACAAGTCTTACAATACACCATACTGCAAAACCTATTACAGCCCACACAATTGTATTAAGAACCAGAAACAGATTTACTTGTTTTGTTACATCCCATAGTTTTTTCATAGTATCATTCTCCCTTCATTTTCTAAAAATATAAATACCTGCTATATCCTTTTCTTTTGCAGGTCACATCAATTTTCTTTTTGCAATTTTAATATAATATGCCTTTGTAAAATCAAAAATCACACTATTGTAAAATGCATGTAAAAAGACGAGGAAACAAGGGAGAACTATCGTACATGTTATGCCGACCATCAAAATGTTCAAGTGCAAAGCATTTACAGTCCACAGGTGCAAAGCATTCAAATAATGTAAACAGGAATTTTGGCTAAACGGCCGTTTTTTTGGCTGAATGATAGTTTAAAACCGCGTACATCTGTGT
>CAKRLV010000058.1 GCA_934359755.1 uncultured Agathobacter sp. | reverse complement strand
CCGTATGTATAGGAAGATAGGATTTGAAATTGTTGATGAAAATGATGAAGAATATATTATGATTTGTAAATTATAGATACTTGTAAGTTCCAGCTTATATAGCTGTAAATGTTTTAGCTTACTGCGGAAAAGGAGATGATTGATAAATGAGAATTGGAGCGTATCAATTTGCGATATCTGGAGATGTAAATGAGAATTATAAAGAAATAGAAAAAGCAATATATTTAGCAAAACATAAAGATGTTCAATTACTGATATTTCCAGAATGTTCACTAACAGGATATCCACCTAGAGATATATCAAATTCATCATGTGTCAATTTTAACCTTGTGCAGTCAATGTGTGATAGACTTCAATCGGTAGCTGACCAAAATGATATTTCTTTTATTGTCGGAACCATATTTAAAGAAAAAGAAATATATAATAGAGCATTACTATTTCAGCCTAATAAACAAATCAAGTCTTATGACAAGCGGGCTTTATGGGGATGGGATAATGATAATTTTGCAAAAGGGAATAGTGATGGAATAGTTGAGATAGATGGGGTTGTGTTTGGAATTAGAATTTGTTTTGAAATAAGATTTCCCGAATTTTTCAGAGAAATGTATAAAAGAAATACCGACATAAATGTGGTTTTGTTTTATGATGTAGCGGATACGGATGACAAGGAACGATATAGTATGATTAGAGGACATCTGCAAACCCGTGCAGTTGAAAATGTTACTACTACTATTTCAGTAAATGCTACCTCGCCTTTTCAAACGGCACCGACAATGGTTTTTGGAAAATCTGGTCAATGTATCAAGGAATGTGTTAGAAATAAACCGGAACTATTGATTTATGATTTTGAAAAAACTGTTAATGATTTCGGAGAAAATGGAAGAACATCAATATCTGATTCATTGATTAACTGGTAACTGATTCTTTTAGCAATTTCTTATTTATTGTGAATGAGCTTACATGTGCTATAATAAAACAAATTAATAGATCGATGTTTGCGGAGGTGTATGCGCAGTGAAAAAATTGGGTTTAGTTGGTGGTATGGGACCAGAGTCTACAATTCCATATTATCACGATATTGTATATGGTGTTCAAGAAGCAATGGGAAAATCGATATTTCCTGAATTGTCAATTGAAAGTGTAAATGTTTTTAATGTATTAAAATTATGTGATGAAAAGAAATACGATGAATTAACAGAATACTTAATGCGTGCTATCAATAACTTGGTTAAAAGTGGAGCAGAATTTGCGGCATTGTCAGCAAATACACCACATATTGTATTCGATAGATTGAAAGAACAATCACCTATTCCATTAATTAGTATTGTAGAAACAACTTGTGAAGAAGCTAAACATAGGGAATTAAGGAAAATTGGTTTATTAGGTACAATTTTTACTATGACGGAAGAATTCTTTAAAGCTCCATTTGTGAAAAACGGAATTCAAGTTGTTATTCCATCGGAAAGTGAACTTAAGATGATAAACAAAAAAATATCTACGGAGTTAGAACTGGGAATTATGAAGGAAGAAACATTATTGTTTTTCCAAAATGTAATAAACCGTATGAAAAATGAGAATGGCATAGAAGCAATTGTGTTAGGTTGTACAGAGCTTCCGCTTTTGCTAAATGATGAAGTGAGTTCCGTTCCTTGTTTGGATACAATGCAGATACATATTAGTTCCATTATAAAAACTATTTTAGATTGTTAAATTCCAGTTTGCCGAAATATCTGGCTAACTTTACCTATTTTACAGGCTTTCCAGCCCATTCATTAGTGAAATGATATGTATTTTCCCTTATTTTTGCCCTTATGAGATAATCGTAAGGGAAATAAGGGAAAGTTTTATTTAGTCGTTGCCTGTCACTTTATCAGGTAACCTTGCGGATTCCTGCTTGGCTTTTCTTGTAGAGTGTGCATAGACATTCATTGTGGTACTGACATCTGAGTGTCCTAACAGTTCCTGTACATCCTTTGGTGCTGCTTCGTTTGTAATCCGAATCTCAGTCAGCGTATCTCCAAAATCAACAATCCTTACTTTCTTCCTCTTGGCCGGTTCGATGATATTCTTGTGCCTTGAACCATCATATCGGATACTGCGTCTGATTGTAAGGCACTGTTCTTCAAGATTTACATCCTGCTATGCCAGACCACAGGCTTCACCGATACGAAGTCCTGCATAATAAGCTATCTGGATTGAAAGTGATATATTGCTTTGGTGATACTGCAAATCGGAATGACTGCTGTAATACTGCCGAGAAAGAATGAATGTAATCTTTGCTGTTACCGGAAATGAAATCTATGCGAGAAAAAATGAAGGGATTTGATAAGAAGCATACATCGATATCTGCAATTATTCAGAATAGTAAATGTACTTGACAATATAAAAGCAACCTCCTATAATTAAACCGTTGGTTTAATTATAGGAGGCTGTTATAATGGCAAGAAGAAAGAAAGAACCCCAAAGTGTACATAGAAAAAATATTATGAAGGCTGCCGAGCAATTGTTTATGACAAAGGGAATTGAAAATACTTCAATGAATGATATTGCAAAAGACGCAGGATATAGTAAAGCAACTTTGTATGTATATTTTAAAAACAAAGAAGAACTAATAAGTGTATTAGTATTAGAAAGTATGCAGAAATTACATGATTATATAGGACAGGCATTAGAGGAAACTCATGGTACAAAAGAACGTTACATGAGAATTTGTGAAGGGTTGGTAAATTATCAAGAAGAATTTCCATTTTATTTTAAGATGGTTCTTGAAACAATTAATATTGATTTTGAGACAACTCAATTTTTGCCGGAAGAAAAGGAAACATTTTTAGTAGGTGAGCGAATTAATGACTTATTGATAGAGTTTCTGAAAGATGGAGTGGAACAAAGGGAAATACGTTCTGATATTGAAGTATTACCTACAATATTTTCTTTTTGGGGAATGCTTTCTGGACTTATTCAAATTGCGACGAACAAAGAACTGTACATAGGGCAACAGATGGGAAAAGCTAAAATGGAATTTCTTACTTATGGGTTTGATATGATTTATCGTTCTATCATGTCGGATAGGAGGGAAGAGTGATGCAGAAAAGAATTCTTGCGATATTAGGAAGTCCGCATAAAGAGGGAAGAACTGGAAAAATGCTAAACTATGCTGTACAAATTGCAGAAAAGCAAGGATATGTCATAGATTATATTAATTTATATGATAAGGAGATTGCTTATTGCAATGGGTGTCGTACGTGCTTGAAAACTCAAATGTGTGTACGGAAAGATGATGTACAAGAGATTGCAGAATTATTAAAAATATGTGATATTGTGATTCTTGCAGCACCTACTTATTGGGCGAATGTACCAGCAATAGTAAAAAATTTGTTTGATCGGCTTCTGGGAGTAGCAATGGAAGAAACAAAAACTTTTCCAAAAGCAAGATTATCAAATAAGCAAAGGTATATTTTATTAACAGCCTGTAACACACCGGCTCCTTTTTCAAGTCTTTTTGGACAAAGTACAGGTTCGATTAGATGTATGAAAGAATTTTTCAAAACAGCAGGAATGAAATATGTAGGAAAATGTGTGTGGGCTGGACAGAAGAGTAAAGAACTTCCGTCACAAATAAAGAGAAAGCTTGAAAAGTATATTTAAAAAGAAGGATGGTAGACATATGGGAATTTTTACAGGACTTATAAATCTTGTTTGTTTCTTGATGTTAGTGGCAAAGGCAATAACACATAGATGTAATTGGAAGAAAACGGATAGAGTTTTGATGAAATGTCATAAACCGATATGCGTATTGCTCATAGTATCATGCTTCATGCATATGATTTTTGTTTTACCAGTGTTAAAGAATCGAAGTGTATTTGTAATCATAACGGGAATCGTCAGTTTTTTTGTTATGGTTAGTTTGATTTGTTTGTGCCACATAATAAAAGAGAAAACGAAAAAAATGTGGTGGCATAAATTTTTAGCAATTATTATGGCAATATGCATTGTTGGTCATATTGTAACATATATAATAGATTTTAAAAACTACCAGCAAAAAGTAACTAATATAGTATTTCAGAATATAGAACTTGCGAATATGAAAGATGGTACATATCAAGGCGAATATAATGTGGGTTACATTTATGCAAAAGTAGAGGTTGAAATAAGAAATCATAAGATTGTATCAATTAACATTGTAGAGCATCGTAATGAACGGGGAGAGCCTGCTGAAAAAATAATTGATGATATGGTGGTGAAACAGGAAATATATGTAGACGCAGTAAGTGGAGCTACAAATTCGAGCAATGTCATAGAAAAGGCAGTTGAAAATGCATTGAATGGGGAGAACTAAAGTTTGAGTATTTTAAAAATGTGGCAGCTGCATTTTCATCATTTACGCATGAACCTGAAGTAGTGAAGTTTTAATGATTAAGGATGAATGGTACAGGTAGTTATTTGAGCAGTTGAATAATTCCAAGTTTCGAAGCAGTTTCCATCTGAAGCAGAAAGATATTGATCACACAAATGAAAAAGGTTGCGGTTATCCAGTGGACGGCTCTGCGTAGCAGGAGCAACGACTGAGCAGGGAACATTCAAGCCTTAAAGAACGACTTGAGGAAAACAAAAGAATTGTTGCAGAGCGAGAAAGAGAAAACGCACGCTGTCGAAATTATGACGGAGGAACGTCAAGATAAGCTAAGGCAGGCAGAGCAGGAACGGGATTATGCACTCTCCCATCAGAAAAAAGTAGAGATACCGGTTGAAAAGCCGGTACTCTATCAAAAGTGTGGGAATTGTAATCAGATAGCTTATCTGAAAGCGAAGGAAAGGTATGATACGCAGAGAGAAAAACTGGCAGGTAGATATAAAACAAAAATAGTCATGTATGAAGCATTGGTGTTTCTGCTGATATGGTATTCTGTATCGACTACTCTTTTCCGGATGATACAGTCAAAGGTATTCATTTCTGATTATATGGTATTCTTTGATACAATCGCAACTTTCGCACAGACCATTGCTGGCTGGGTTGTACTGACAGGAAAGAACATGGCACAGATTAGTAATGGAATATCCAATCCTGTCGTTGCCGGGATTATATACTGGCTGATAAGAATACTGATCTGTGGTGGCTGTCTGGTGGGTGCAGGAATACTTTTAGCATTCATCGGGATAAAGATTGCAGGGTTATATAAGAAGTGCTTTTGAGATATGATTACGATACTTGTAATACTTATAAGCATGGCAATAGCAATCTATTTCGCAGATTGGATAAGGACAGCATTGCCAATCAATCTACTGTTTCTCTTGTTATTAGTACAGGTAATATATGTCGGGATAAGATGGTATGTGAAAGGCTGGCGGGAAACAAGGGGGATATCATTAACATAAAAATATAAATATTTTATTGGTAGTATATGCATTTCCTTTCGTGCTAATATGTATTATCATATTAGCACGAAAGGAAAAAGTATATGACTCAGTTTGAAAAATTAGATTTGCTGTTGAGTGAATGTGGAGGGACAATTCAGACATTTCAAGTTCTAAATAATGGAATTAGTAAGTCTGTGTTTTATGCATATGTG
>CAKRLV010000057.1 GCA_934359755.1 uncultured Agathobacter sp. | reverse complement strand
TTCGTGCTCCGTACGAATTCTTCCTTGTTTTGGTTCAAGATTGCGAACGAGCACAGCGAGTTTCGCAATTACCTAAAAGATAAACTTTGTATGAGGAGATGAAATTGTGATATATAATAAAACTTTCATAATGAAAAACGGAAAAGAGTGCACAATCCGTAACGGAGTTGCAGAAGATGGTGAGGCAATGTATGAACATTATGTAAGCACACATAGTGAGACCGACTATTTATTGTCGTACCCGGAAGAACACGCTTACAATATAGAGGGGGAAAGCAACTTTTTGAAAAAAGAAGCCGAGAGTGATAACGAAGTAATGCTGCTTGCTTTTGTTGATGGAAAGATTGTAGGCAGTTCGGGAATTACATCGTTGGGAAACAAGTACAAAATAAGACATCGTGCAGACTTTGGAATTACTGTATGCAAGGAATATTGGGGACTTGGAATCGGAAGAGTTCTAATGAATTCATGCGTAGAGTGCGCAAAAAATGCGGGCTATGAGCAGTTGGAATTAGAGGTAGTTGCTGACAATTCCAAGGCTATCGCCATGTATAAGAGTATAGGATTTACCGAATTAGGAAGAAATCCCAAAGGGTTCAAGTCGAAATATTCAGGATATCAGGAACTGGTTCATATGGGATTGGAGTTGTAGAGGCGCATATGTGGTTATGGATAATAACAACACTGGTTGCATTTTTTATTAAAGGCTTATGTGGTTTCGCCAACACGCTTGTATTCACATCAATACTTGGTTTCGGTGCAAGCAATGTAAATATCGGGCATAGTACTTATTGCGAAAAATATTACGTTTATTCCATAATTGGGGTAAACGTATTTTTGTAAGAAAAATGTAAGAATTTCATAATGATAGTCTGCTATAATGAGTCAAGTAGTAGAATAAAGGAAAATTCGTATGAATAAGCAGATATTAATAGTAGATGATGAAAAAGAAATAGCTGATTTAGTTGAAGTATATTTAAAAGGTGAGGGATACGATGTCCTCAAATATTATAATGGCAAAGATGCATTAGAAGGTGTCGAGACGCATGATGTAGATCTGGCAATTTTAGATGTGATGTTACCTGATATTGATGGATTTAAGCTGTGCCAGAAAATCAGAGCGACGCATTTTTTCCCTATAATAATGCTCACGGCGAAAATAGAAGAAATCGACAAGATAACAGGGATAACAATTGGCGCAGACGATTATATCACGAAGCCGTTCAATGCGCTTGAACTGATTGCAAGAGTCAAAGGGCAGCTTAGAAGAGCGGGAAGATACAATAAAGAATTGCAGCCGACGGAGGATAATGAGATATATTATGTCCATGGTCTTGAGGTGGATGTGAAAAAAAGAATCTGCAAGCTTTATGATGAGGAGATTGCATTTACACCGATAGAGTTTGATATAATTTTGTATCTTTGCAGACATATGAATCAGGTGGTTAAATCGGAAGAACTGTTTGAGGCGGTGTGGAAAGAAAAATATATGGAAGCAAATAACACTGTATTTGTACACATCGCAAGAATACGTGAGAAGATGAAGGAAAACGCAAGAAAACCGAAGTTTATTAAAACAGTCTGGGGAATGGGATACAAAATAGAAGGTGAGGACTGATATGGATAACACTGCCAAAATATTAAGGACAAGGTGGATAAAAAGATATATAGTCAGGGTAGTTTTGACAAGTCTTGCAATAGCGATTCTATTTCTGCTAGGCCGTGAAATCTGTTTTATGGTTAATCCAGTCTGGCATCCAGAGGACAGATACTATAAAGAATTAAGCTATATTCAGCGGCATGCATTTGCAATCGGAACCATAGGATTACTTATAATAATGAACGTTTCTCTGTTGTTAGAACTGATGCATGTCTCAACGGCTATCCAGAAGATTACACACATTGTTGAGAATATCTACAATAATAATGACGAAGAAGTTTTGCTGGCGAGAGATTTTCATGAGATAGAGACAGGTCTTAGAAAAGTACAGAAGGATAAAATCAGGACAGAAAATGAGGCAAATGAGGCGAACAAAAGAAAAAATGACATGATCATGTACATGGCGCACGATTTAAAGACACCGCTTACATCTATCATAGGATATTTGTCTCTTGTTAATGATGAAAAGGAATTGCCAGAGGACATCAAGCAGAAATACACAGGGATAGCACTTAGAAAAGCACTTAGGCTTGAAGATCTGATAAATGGTTTCTTCGAGATGACACGATTTAATTTTTCCAGAATGGTTCTCGAAAAAACAACTGTAAATATGAGTATGATGCTGTCGCAGATTGTATCCGAATTTGGAACTATGTTCAAAGAAAAAGGACTTACATGCAATTTGAAATTGCAGGAGAATGTCATGATTACATGTGATACAGACAAGATGGAGAGAGTGTACGATAATCTTTTCAAAAACATATGTAATTACAGCTATCCGAATACAGAGATTGAGGTTGAACTGGAGCGATATGCTGATAGTGGAATGAAGCTTAGAACAATTAACAGAGGAAAGACGATTCCACCAGAAATGCAGGCACACATATTTGAGCAGTTTTTCAGAATTGACAGTTCAAGAAATTCAGAGAGCGGCGGGAGCGGACTTGGACTTGCCGTGACAAAAGAGATAGTGGAACTTCACGGTGGACGGATAAGCTGTGAGAGTGAGAATGAGCAAATTATTTTTGAGGTGGTTATTCCATAATGCCAGCCCGAACAGCTGACGAAAATTGTACACTATTCTTATATACGTTTATTTCGTGTGAATAAGAAGTTAAAATTTTATTGTAAGAAAAAGTTAAGAAAGCAGTTAGCAATAAGTAAAACTCTTCATTCGTAATTCTGACATAATCAGGATATACGAAAGGAGAGTTTTTTATGAATACAATAAGCAGGCAGATAAGCAGAAGAAAAGCAGGAAAAAGAAGAATACACAAACTCAAATTATTCTGTACCATCGCACTGATGGGACTATTGATATTCATAGTCACACGTACAATCAATGCCACGCAATGGATAAGTGTATATAACAGAATGATTTATGAGCAAAAAGGATATCCAGAAAGCCTGATTAATCTGGCAGAGAAAAATCCAGAGACAGCCCAGTTTGTAAAAGATTATGAAAATTATGAAGGAAATCCAGATGACATAGATATATCGAAAGAAGTAGGGAAAGGTGAGATTCCTTTATTTTTACAATGGGATGAAAGATGGGGATACGAGAAATACGGAAGTGATTTTCTTGCAATAACAGGATGTGGACCAACGTGCCTGTCTATGGTATATTGCGGACTTACAGGAAAAGCAGATCTGAATCCATATGAAATGTCCAAACTTGCTTCGGAAGGTGGTTTCTATGTCGCAGGGAGCGGCTCATCCTGGAGTATGATGGAGGACTTGGCTACGCAGATTGGACTGACGGTGCACAAAGTGACATTTGATGCGGAACATATCATGGCAGCATTGCAGGAGGGGCATCCGATTATCTGCATAATGGGACCTGGCGATTTTACAACGACAGGGCATTTTATCGTGCTTACGGGAGTTGACAGGAATGGAAATATAAAGATAAATGATCCAAACAGCAGGAAAAACAGTGAGAAAACATGGAATCTTGATGACATTATGCCCCAAATCAGAAATATATGGAGTTATTCATAGTGATAGTTGAAACTGATATTTGACATTTATCATTTGTCAGAGTGAAATTACACAATCAGGGAAAAACTATATAATTGACGTGCAATACCTCTAGTGATAAAATTGTCAAAAAAGGGGATTGCCTATGCGTACATTATTATGTTTTGACGAGAAAAATTATTCAGATGACATGCCGAAATTCGTAAAATATGCAGTCAGAGCTGTTATTATAAGAGATGGCAGAGTTGCGATGCAGAAAGCCAGAACAGGGTATTTTAAGATACTAGGTGGCGGTGTCGATGCTGGTGAATCCTATGAGGATGCCCTGATAAGAGAAGTTCAGGAAGAGGCTGGTCTTGTGGTCATTCGGGATTCAATTCAGGAAATTGGAGAAATCATTGAAAAGCGTCAGGATATTTTTGAAAAAGATCATATATATGAATGCCATTCTATTTTCTTTTTCTGCGATGCAAAGGAAGAGATGGTAGAGACAAGTCTTACGGCTAGTGAGATCCGTGAGGGCTTTGGATTAGAATGGGCGACTCCAGAAGAAATAATATCAAGGAATAGTGAAGTCACGGACAAACCGTGGGTTTCTAGAGATACCAGCTTTATTAAATTATTAGTTGAAGGGAAGGCTGGTAGTAATTTCGGGAAGGAATAGAGATGATAGATAAGAAAAAATTACAGGAAGTACACAAGAATGCTGCGAAGAATAAAGCCCCAAAGGGAAAGCCAAAGATGCCTTCAGATCCTAATCTGACACTCGATGTAAAGAACGATGAAATAGAGGAATTGATTGTAGCATACTCTAAAGAAAATTCGGCAGACAATCTCAATGCACTTTTGACTAAAATACATGTATCAAGAATTCTTGTGCCGGCAAATCTGAATGCACAGGCACAGCCAGTACCATTTGTTATAAAGAACAAAAGTGGAGAGGCATTCATGCCGGTATACACCTGCAAAGAACAGATTCCACCAGAACCAAAGGTTCCAGCTATACTGAACATTCCATATTTAAGTGTTAATGAAATGGCACTTCGCGAAGAGGTTGGTGCAGACGGAATTGTTATTAATCCATTTACTCACAATCTTGTATTTAAGAAGCCGCTTCTTGAGAGAATTGCAGATGTTGAGAAGAAGCGTAAAGAGGCACCACAGAAGAAGACTATTAAGCTTACAGAACAGCAGTATACATTGTTCGAGAGAAAGCAGTTTGAGTATATATTCCTGCCAGGTAAGTTTTTTGAAGACTCAGATAAGTTCATAGAGCAGATTTCTGATGGCAAAGAGGAATTTATAGATGCACTTTATGAAGAGTCATATAAGCAGAAGAGATTGTATCCATATCTGCCAGAAGACTTCTCGGTTATGACTATGAATCTCTCAGATACACGTACCATTGTGCGTGTTGATTTTCAGACCAGAGACGTTGAAATCGGAAGCTGCGTAAGGGCATATCTTACATGGGACAGTGACAGCAAGAGAGCAAGATACTTCACAATCGAGATTAAATCTCAGCAGGAGAGAATGTTGTGTGAAGTGGATTCAGAGCATAAGCATATAAGCCACGGAGATGCACCAGTTGAAGGCGCAGAGCTACAGACAATTATTGATATGCTTGATGATACAGATAAAGCAACATCGTAATAGTAACAGCTGCATCTATATCTATATCAGTAATTCCATATGCTGATACAGATAAAGCAATATCATAATAGAATAATTAATATATACTGTCATAGTTGAAATGTGTGATAGTTGAAAAATCATATACCCCCGATTGATTGTCCTCCAAAGTCAGCCGTAAATGCTGACGATTGAGGACTGCTCGATCAGGGGCTATTTTATTGGCGGATATCTGCAAATTGTCCATTTACTACTTTGATAAGATCCATAGGATTTAGCTTGATAGTAGTGCCGATTCGCCCTCCGCTTATATAAATTTCATCAAATTGTTCGGCTGAGCTGTCAATCACGGTTGGAAACTGTTTCTTCATTCCAAGAGGACTGCATCCACCTCGTACATAGCCTGTGATAGCGGTAATGTCTTTGACGTGAATCATCTCAACGGACTTCTCACCGACGGCACGTGCGGCTGCTTTTAAATCAACTTCCTCAGCAATCTGTATTACAAATACATAGTATTTTTTGCTTTTTCCCTGCATTACAAGGGTCTTGTAGGATTGTTCAACTGGAGCACCTGTGATCTCGGCAGTGTGCAGCCCATCTACAAATTCATCGCATTCATATGTGATTAGTTCATATTTGATTTTATTTCTGTCTAATATTCTGACAGCATTTGTTTTTGTTTCTTTACCCATTTTGTCACCTCATTTGGATGTGAAATTCATTGCTATTGTAAATTTCTGCCTACATTATATTAAAGAAAAGGTGGTTGTGCAATCATATATGTAAATTTCTGGTTATCGCACTAGCGTTATTTACGTAGTGGCTCGAAATGAGCTGCCTTGCTGTTTTATTTGTGGAAGTTAATTCTATGAATATGCATGAAGGTGTGTGGTATATTTTGTAAGCTCCGAGTCCTCGCATTAAGAATCTCTAAATGATTCGTGAAGTATAATGATAAGTGACGTGGCGCGGGAGTTTGACAGTTGAATATTAAAAAAATGTATCGCAGGTCGCATAAAACCTGCATTTTTTATGTCAAATTTTTTGAAATTATACGTGCTCTTTTGTACTCTTTGTGATATAATATAAGTATGTATATCACACGGAGGAATTTATAATGTATGTTTGCATTACCGGAGTCAAAAATAATCAGGATGTATATCTAAAACAATCTTACAGAAAAGAAAACGGCAAAACATCATCTCGCATCTATAAAAAGCTCGGAAAGTACAATTCTCTTCTGGAACAGTTCGACGGCGACGAAGATAAACTTATGGCATGGGCTAAAAGCGAAGCTGCCAAAGAGACTAAACTCTATAACGAGCGTACCGGAAAGGTTACTGTTGAGTTTTCTCAGGCTGCTTGCATTCCTATCAACGAGGTTCGTTCTTTTCATGCTGGTTATCTGTTTCTTCAGGAACTATGCTCTGAGCTTCGCTTTGATAACATCTGCCGAGTGATCAAAGGACGCCACA
>CAKRLV010000056.1 GCA_934359755.1 uncultured Agathobacter sp. | reverse complement strand
GAACATTGACAATCGAATAACTGCCAGATATTGAATTTTCAAGGTGCATAGCTAAATTTTATGTGCGAAGTTTGAGTATATAAAACATTTGGCAGTAAAAAAGTATTAAACGGAATATCATTTTCTGCATGCTCAGGGCAGGCTTTGGGTCTGTTAGGGAGAAACGGAGCAGGAAAGACAACTACTATTAGAACAATAATGGACATATTTCAGCCTGATAAAGGCACAATTTTATTGGATGATAAACCTTTTTGTCCGAGTGAAGTTCAAATTGGATATTTGCCAGAGGAAAAGGGATTATACGCGAAGAGAACCGTTTTAGAGCAAATAGTGTATTACGGAAAATTGCGTGGAATAACAAAAAAAGAAGCAATTAAAAATGCTGAGTTCTGGTTAAAAAGACTTGGTATGGCTGAGTTTTGTAAATCAAAAGTGGAAACTCTTTCTAAGGGAAATCAACAGAAGATACAATTAGCAGTAGCTTTAGTTAACAATCCTGAAATTGTTATTTTAGATGAACCGTTTAGTGGCTTGGACCCAGTCAATTCAAAGCTGCTTCAAGAGGTTGTTAGTGAGCTGATAGAAATGAATAAGATTGTTATTTTTTCCAGCCACCAAATGAGTTATGTAGAAGAGTTTTGCAAAAATATTGTTATTATTGATAAAGGAAGTGTGGTTCTCCAGGGAAATATAGATGATATAAAAAGGCAATATGGAAATGAAAAAATAATTATAAAAAGTACAAATAAAGCTAATGTCGAAATAGAAGAGTACATAACAAAGTGTATGAAACAAAATGTATATGTGAATTATTCTGATGAAAAGGGTATAGTTTTAACTCCTAAAGAAGGAAACAGTAAAAAAATAATTCTACAGAAACTCTTAGAAATGGAAGATATTGAGTTGGAATGTTTTAAGAAATATGAACCAACATTGAATGATATATTTGTAGAAAAAGTGGGAGGAAACTAATGAAAAAATTTTTTTCAGTTTTTGAATTTGAAATTTTAGGCTATTTAAAGTCGAAAGTATATTGGGGCGTAATAATAGCCCTTATTTCTATTACATGCATATTAATGTTTATTCCAAGATTAATAGATTTGAAAAATTCACAGCCTGTTGAAAATGAAGGTGTATTGGTCATATGCGATTACTCATCACAAATTAAAGTGGCAGATTTAAAAGCAGTTTTCAATTATGAGGATATAGAAGAATTAAGCAGTAAAGATGAAATAATAGAATATGTTGAAGCAGGTAAGGCTGATGCTGGATTTGTTATAAATAGTATCAGTAGCTTTTCGTATTATGTCTATAATTCAAGTTTCTTTGATGATAATGCTTATTGTATGGAACAATATATGAAAGAAATAAATACATTAAAGTATTGTGAAAAGAAAGGAATTGATTATACAGATTTTGTAACCAACACTGATGTCAAAATAAATAGTGAGACGAATGTTTTAGGAAAAGATTCTATAAATAGCTATGTATATTGTTATGCATTGGTCAGTATATTGTTTATCATAATGATTTTCTATGGAAACATGATAGCAACTTCAATAACAACAGAAAAAAGTGGAAGAATAATTGAAATCCTGGTCACTAGTACGAATACAAAAGCTTTGTTATGTGGAAAAGTTTTAGCTGGAACATTAGCGGTGGTGATACAGGTATCATTAATCTTATCAACTGCATGGCTTGGTTACAAATTAAATTATGATTTCTTTGATGATACTATAAAAAGAATGTTTGATATTCCAATTTTGCTGGTGGTTATTTTTGCGTTATTTGGTATCGTGGGCATTATTTTTTATAATTTCCTTTTTGGTGGATTGGGTGCAATGTTGGCAAAGACAGAGGACGTACAAAATGCTTCACTTCCATTGCAATTATTATTAATGATAATATATATGTTTGCTATTTTTGAATTAAGAAATGTGGATGGAATATTATTTAAGGTAAGTTCATATTTGCCAATAAGTTCATGTTATACGATGTTTGTGAGATGGGCAATGGGAACAGTCAGCGTATATGAGTGTGTATTGTCATTCATAATATTAGTTATTTCTGTAATTCTTGTGGGATATATAGTATCGGAAAAATATAAAAAGAACATTTTAAATTATGGAAACAAACTATCTTTTATTAACAGAAAAAGAGTATAGAAATATGGTGTCGTTCATGTAGAAATTGTGTCGTTCATGTAAAAGTTGTAGATATTGCATAGACATTATGTCAAAAGTAGTTTAGACTAAAAGTTATTGAGATAAAATAGGGTAAATTATTACAATTAGACATATGTATTTTTACAAGTAGAAAAATAAAGATACAAGATGTGTTAACGTAAATATGTTATTCATGTTCATATTTATGTCATTCATGCAAATTATGTAGATATTATATCGAAAGTAGTTTAGATTAAAAAGATAATCAGAATTAAAATATTAAAAAAGGAGTAAGAAAATGAAAAAGAGTACATTGGCAATAGGTTTAGGAGTATTAGGTATCATCATAATATTATTTGCAGGAATAAGTTTATTTTCTGCCCAGTGGAATTTAAATGGATATAGCAAAGGTATCAACATTGAGGTGAATGGTAAGCAGGAATTGAAAAAGGTAGCAAGTGACGGTGACATGGAAGTTTATACATATAATCTTGGTGATTGTTATGTAACCAGGTTTATAGATGGCAAAAGCAGCAAATTACAGGATGTTATGTTCAAGAAAATCAGCCTGAAAGATTTGACAAGTGCATTGAAAGAAAACAAGGAAGAAGACTTTGATGTATATGAGGCTGAAAATTATAAGATATATGTGGCAGCGAACAAAGCTATCATAACATCCAATGATGAAGCGGGTGGAATGTTTAAAGAGACATATTAGAGGGTATTCAGTATTGATAATGTGCAGCCAAAATTATTGAGGTGAGAAAAATTGGAAAAAATAATTGTTATATTTTTATATTTTGATATGGTTATTTTTTAATATATCCTCTGTTTCTCCAAAAAATGTGGAATGCGGATAAAATAGATGAAAAAAGCATAAAGAAACTAAAGAAAATATTATATGTTTGGCTTGGATTAGTTGCAATTGCATTTGTACTATTGTGGATTATCGTTATATTAGAGATGAATTAAAGTTAGGAATTATAATGCATAGAATTGTATCTGTTAAGAAATATGTAGAGGAATATAAAGATGGCAGGCAAAAATTATGAAAAGAATATTATCAATAAAGGTACTTATTATACAAAGATTGATATGTAGTATTATATATTGTTTTTCGAGTTTTTTGCTTTGGAATAAAATATATAGAAATAATGGATTGGCAGGATGGAGTATATTAGATGGCATGGTTTTATTTGCAATAATAATATTTTTGCAGATAACACTGGCAATTGGTGTCGAAGGCATTTATAAAGAAATTGATCCGATAAATTCTCTGTTTTATTTTTTATATAGGATTATAGAAGGCTTGCAATTAGGAGTGCTTGTTTTAAGTTATATGTTAGTGAGTGACGGAATTTTTAATCCGACAAAGTATATGATATGTACATTGATGCATATGATAGTGTTTGGAGTAGTATTGTGCCTACATGTCAGGGTGTTGGAGAACTATAATGCCTTAGAGCCTGATTATATTGCGGATAAAATAAGAACATTTGGTGTAGAGGAGCAGGAGATAGATTTAAGAAAATTATATGTTCTCTTTGGATATATTGTGGCTGTGTGCGTGTTGGGAGAATATTATCTGAAAAATATTTTATGCCTGATTTCCTTTGTAGTTATAAATACGATTATTTTATATAAATTGCTTTTTGAATTATATAGAAGATTACATAAAAAATGGTCTTTGTGGAGTGCGATAGTGATATCAGATTTTGGCATTGTAATTGTATATTTCATCAATATGAATAAGAAGTTGTTTTGGTTGTTTAAAGACAGAACTGCTGATGAGATGGCAATGGTTGTTATTCTATTCTATTTTATGATATATAAGGATTTGATTCCTGTATATTTGAGAAATCGAAGAATCACTTATGAGTGGAGAAGATAATAAAAGTCAAGATGTTAAAGTTTGAAATGATTAATATTTTTAAGATCTGGTAAGCATTAGCAAACGAAAATTATCATCATGGTGGTTTCAATTGCCGCTTTTATTGGAAATGTTATGCTTTGTAAAGCAACATCTATTAATATTGAATCAATATCGTTGTGTTTAATTACACTTTTAGGTATGATAGAATTAGTTGTCGGGTTTAACAGTAAATTCAGAAGTAAAGCCTGATTGCCAGTATGAAGAATGTATATTAGAAAGGGTAAGAGGTGCATGGCACCTTGTGGGAATAATGGTTGAACAAGATTATGTAATGAGAATGGTCAAAGAAATTGCAAGAGCATTGGCTAAAATACTATTCAATAAGGATTCACAGACGCTTGTTGAAGAAAAGAAAAATCAAACTCAAAAGGATTCTGGTAATATAGATATTTTTACCATGGCTGATAATGGTGAGATAAACAAGGCGGAGAATATATTGGATGATATTATAGAGAGGGATTATCAGGAAGGAATAGAGATGGGCGTAGCGTTTTACACCCATATCAATGAGTTTGATAATGAGTTCCTTGAGAAAAATAATTACAGCCGCGAAGAGGTTAAACTGGGTATGGAGAGAATGGTGAAAATGACTGGATTGAGCGGAATCATGTAATATGTCTGCTGAATGAGCTATTGAGGCTGATTCAGCAGACATTTGTCTATTATAATGCTTCCTGTAGAATTTTAACATCCCATTTCTTAAGAACTTCGCCCGATTTAGCAGCTTCACCTGTGATTAAATCAACTTTTCCAGCAAGACTTTCAGGAAGAACCTGGTCTTCGTCAGTGAAATTCATCACATAGTAGAAACGTGTTGTTTCGCTGTCTCGGCATGTGACTTCAAGTGCTGTATTCTCAGCAATTACCCCAGAGATATTCTCAGCGTCGGTTACTTTATCAAGAACCTTTGCAAGACCGTCTGTTTCAAGCTGTGTAGCGACATAATATACATGGCCTTTTCCAAAATTATTTACAGTAACGGCAGGCATTCCTGCGTAGAAATCGTTTTCGTATGAAGCGAGAACCTCTGCGCCCTCGGTATGCATCAGATCGCATAGAAGGTTGCACTTATATTCTGTGCCATCTGTAAATTTCACGATATTTGACTGTTCAGGTGCAAGAGCGTCAATTTCCTCAACCCACACACCAGCCATCTCGCGAAGTGGTCCAGGATATCCGCCGAGGTGTACATTGTCGGACTGATTTACAATTCCGCTCATAAATGTTGTGATAAGTGTTCCACCATTTCTGACGAAGTCCTCGAGCTTTTCTTTCATGCCCTCCTTCACCATGTAGAGAACAGGTGCGGCAATCACTTTATATTTTGAAAAATCGCCATCTACTGGAATCATATCTACAGAGATATTGTTGTTGTAGAAATATTCATAGTATCTGTGAATCTGGTCTACATACTTAAGGTCCTGTGTCGGTCCGCTTGTATATTCCAAAGCCCAGTAGTTATCCCAGTCGAAGATAACACCGACCTGTGAATTGTTGCGTGAGCCAAGTGTCTTTGTGCCGAAGCTTTCAAGCTCTTTTCCAAGCTGTGCAGTCTCGCGGAATACTCTTGTATCGTTTGTTCCAACATGCGCGATTACTGCACCGTGGAATTTCTCACATCCACCTACGCTTCTACGCAACTGGAAAAACTGGATAGTATCAGCACCATGGGCTATAGTCTGGTAGCTTTGTGCACGCATCTGTCCAGGACGCTTAAGTGAATTGTATTTCTGCCAGTTCTGCTGGCTTGGAGTCTGCTCCATAAGCATAAATGGCTCGTCCTTAAGACCACGCATGAGGTCATGGGTCATAGCAACCATGCTCCATGGAGTGTCGTAAGATGGGTAGTTGTCCCATGAGACGATATCCATCTCTTTAGCCCATTTAAAGTAATCAAGTCCCTTAAATGTTCCCATGAGATTTGTTGTGATAAATGCATCCGGGCAAATCTCTCGGATAGCATCTCTTTCCATCTTATAGCAGGCAAGAAGACTGTCTGAATAAAAACGTCTGTAATCAATTGAAATACCAGCGAATGTGGTCATTCCATTAAAAGCCTCTTCGCTCAATTCATTAGGAATTACGATTTCATCCCAATCATAGAATGTATGTCCCCAGAATTCTGTATTCCATGCCTCGTTTACGGCATCTATTGTCTTGTATTTATCCTTGAGCCACACACGGAACTGCTTTTGGCAGTTGTCACAATAGCAGTATCCACCGTACTCGTTGTTGATATGCCAGCAGGTAATATTTTTGTTCGTGCCATAACGTTTTGCAAGCTCGGTCGCAAGTGCCTTTGCGTATTTCTGATACACAAGCGAATTTGGACAGAAATTGTGTCTTCCACCAAATTTGTGCTGTCTTCCCTGATAGTCTGTGCTCATGGTCTCAGGATATTTTTTTACCATCCATGCTGGAAGTGCAGCAGTCGATGTAGCCATAACAATATCGTAATTTTCAACTGAAAGCATATCTACGATTTTATCAAGCTGTGAGAAATCATATATGCTCTCAGATGGCTGTATTTTAGCCCATGAAAAGACATTAATAGTAGCACTGTTTATATGTGCATCTTTAAAGTAATTCATATCGTCTTTCCAGACCTCTTCAGGCCACTGATTAGGGTTATAATCGCCACCAAATAGTATTCTCTTGAATTTTGATTGCATCGGTATACCTCCTTAAATGTATGTGGTGTGGTTCTAAATAGTTAAAATCTGTATTTAATGCTTCGCTAGAAGATTATGAGAATACAATAAACCATTTTGGAGGAAAATGGTATAACATCATAAACCATTTTATATAACATTATGAAACTAACAGAATAATGCTGGAGTTTAATGATTCAAGTTATGATTATGTATATTCTAGAGAAAGAATTCAAATAATTGTATGGCATAGGAAAAATAGTGATGGGAAAATTTATGAAGAATAGGGATAAACCTATTGACATCAGCGAAGAACAATGATAACATGTCCTCAATTAGTATGTTACTTGATTCAATTCGGATTCGAGGCATTAACTATACATAAATATTATATTTAGGATGTTTATGTGGGTTAGTGCCTTTTTTTGTATATTTTTATCCCTACACTTCAGAAATTGGCTTTTCACATGGATATCCCCAAAGAAAGGAAGGATTAGTATATGAAAGACAAAATTTTTGAAGTCTTACAGAGAATTGGAAGAAGTTTTATGCTTCCAATCGCAATTTTACCAGTCGCAGGACTACTTTTGGGATTAGGTAGTTCATTCACGAATCAGACAACAATCGCAACTTATCATTTAGAGAGTTTTCTCGGAGAGGGAACAGTTCTCCATGCACTTCTCATGATTATGAACAAAGTAGGTAGTGCAGTATTTGATAACCTGCCGCTGCTTTTTGCAGTAGGCGTTGCTATAGGTATGGCAAAAAAGGAGAAAGAGGTTGCAGCTCTTTCAGCAGTAATTGCTTATTTTGTTATGCATGTATCAATCAGCGGAATGCTCGAACTCAATGGAAAAATACTTGCAGATGGCACTATATCAGAAGACGTGCTAAGTGGAACAATCGCTTCTGTCTGCGGTATCAATACATTGCAGATGGGTGTGTTTGGCGGTATTATAGTCGGTCTTGGAGTTGCAGGGCTGCATAACCGTTTCCACAAGATTCAGATGCCAAATGCATTGTCATTCTTTGCCGGCTCAAGATTTGTGCCAATTATTTCAACGATTGTATACATGTTCGTCGGTATTTTAATGTACTTTATCTGGCCGGTAGTTCAGAATGGTATCTATGCGCTAGGCGGCCTTGTTACAGGAAGTGGATATGTAGGAACATTAATCTTCGGTATTGTTAAAAGAGCACTTATTCCATTCGGTCTTCACCATGTATTCTATATGCCATTCTGGCAGACTGCTGTTGGTGGTACTATGGAAGTCGCAGGGCAGACAATCCAGGGTGGACAGAATATTTTCTTTGCACAGCTTGCAGATGCAGCGAACGTAACACATTTTAGCGCAGACGCTACAAGATATTTCTCAGGTGAGTTCATATTTATGATATTTGGTCTTCCAGGTGCAGCATTGGCAATGTACCGCAATGCGAAGCCAGAAAAGAAGAAACAGGCTGGAGGACTTCTCTTCTCAGCAGCATTGACATGTATGCTCACAGGAATTACAGAACCAATTGAGTTCTCATTCCTTTTTGTAGCACCAATTTTATTTGTAGTTCAGGTAGTTTTAGCTGGTGCAGCTTACATGATTGCACACATTTTAAATATTGCAGTAGGCCTTACATTTTCAGGTGGTTTACTTGATTTATTCCTGTTCGGTATTCTACAGGGAAATGAGAAAACAAGCTGGCTTAGAATTATCCCGGTCGGAATAATTTACTTTGTACTGTATTATGTTATTTTTTCAGTATTGATTAAGAAATTAGATTTAAAGACACCAGGTCGTGAGGATGATGATCAGGATGTTAAGCTTTATACAAAGGCTGATGTAAATGCCAAAAAAGCAGCAAAAGATTCAAATGGTGATGCTGCAGAGGATGCACTCAGCGCAGATATTACAAGAGGTCTTGGAGGAAAGAAAAATATAGAAGACGTGGACTGTTGTGCAACAAGACTTCGTTGTACAGTATACAATGCCGAGCTGGTTGATGATGTATTGCTCAAATCAACAGGTGCAAGTGGTGTTATACACAAAGGGAATGGTGTACAGATAGTATACGGACCACATGTAACAGTAATCAAATCTAATTTGGAAGATTATCTTGAAACAGCGCCATATATTGAATATAGTAAAGATGATAGCAAAAATCAGGAAAC
>CAKRLV010000055.1 GCA_934359755.1 uncultured Agathobacter sp. | reverse complement strand
GAAGGATTTCATTTTCACCAGCTGCGACACACCTACACAAGCAACCTTCTGGCAAATGGAGCAGCACCAAAGGATGTACAGGAACTGTTAGGACACTCAGATGTCAGTACCACAATGAATGTCTACGCCCACTCCACGAGAAAAGCCAAACGGGAATCCGCAAAGTTACTTGATAAAGTGGCAGGCAACGACTAAATAAAACTTTCCCTTATTTCCCTTACGATTATCTCATAAGGGCAAAAATAAGGGAAAATACATATCATTTCACTAATGAATAGGCTAAAAAGCCTGTAAAATAGGGAAAGTTATAAAAATATTTCGGCAAACAGGAATTTATATGATATCCTCCATCCACTCCCCAACAATATGCGTAAGCTTCATCCTCTGTCCAATAAAGCTATGATTACTCTTAATCGACTTATACTGTACATTCGCATTACATTCTATCAATTTATCAGCAAGCGGTTTAAGCATTTTATCCGGAGGTGCTATAGTGTCATATTCTGCCTGAATCAAAAGGACATTGTGCTTTGCTAATTCCTCATAACGATTCAACACACTCAGTTCCTGCTGATTCATCAAGGCGTTCTCATATACCTCGCTTGCAGAATTCATTTTAAGGCATTGCCCTTCTGTCTCAATCATAAGGAATAAATCTTTCTCCATCTTGTATCTGAACGCAGCACCTATATCATAGGCTGCCATAGCTACAACACCTTTGATAAAAGAAATATCTTTAGCCGCATTTAGAACAGTCTGTCCTCCCATACTGTGTCCTACAAGGAATATATTATCCCTGTCAATATCATACTGATCAGCAATAGCTGGATTGTGTGCCCACTTTGCGATTGCAATAAGGTCATCCTTCAAATTGGTAAAAAGATAATTACCTTCACTTCCCCATGCACCTCTGTGATTCATATGTATCACAACACATCCCATTCTCATCAACGCATGCTCTAAATCATTGTTCGTCGTATATCCTGGGAACCCATGCGACATGATTACGGTAGGATAAGGTCCTTGTATTCTCTTGTCTGGTGTCAGCATATATCCATATAAATGACAGCCTCCACTTATAATATTAAGTTCATATATCTCTGGAAAACAGTTTTCCTTATCTTCGTCAAACTCTATAAACGCATTTTTTGATTTCATTTGTTCACTCCTTATGATTAATGCTTCGTAATAAATTTCCGACAACTAATTTTTTATAGTATAACCTAATTTATGAACAAATACCAGTACATCGTTTTCGAAATAACTACACTATCCATCGGTTGCAAATCCGAGTGTACAGGTGGAAAAGCCTCGGCGTAGCCCGCTACGCCTGCGTTTTCCTTTTACTATGATTAAAGGGTCAAAAGGTATCATCGATGAATGCTTGCACGCAATCCGATGAATACCTTATTGACCCTCCCCCGAGAAATTATTAATTTACTATGCCAAGCTGGTAAGTTCGCAGATTTCGAGAACTCAATATCCTCAGGCTGTAATTACTTCTGCCAAAGCACCATACAGTTCTGTATCAATTTCCATTGCTTTAAGCTCTGATAAAATAACTGTGGCTTTCTTTCCTGATGTAATAAGATCATAAATTTCATCCTTGAGTCTAAAACTTATCTCAGCCTGATTAAGGAAATCAAAGCAGGTCTTTTCTACCTGATTATCACAGGCCACTGTGTCTGCTGATATCGCAACGCAAATTTCGCTTGTTGTTGATGCATTTACAGTAATGGCAAGCTTTCTGTTTTCTTTATCATATTTATTTATTGTCCAGACCTCTTTACCGTCCACAGACACCTTTACCTTACCGGCCGCTGCTTCGGTTCTTCTCTCAAAGACAAGCTTATAGGTTCTGTTTTCAGGTATTAATGATGTATCGCCATCTGCCGGTGAAATGACAAACAAATCTTTATCCGCAGTATATTTCATAGCTGTGGTCACACATCTGCCATCTATATATCCGCAAGATTCATTGTCATCCTCGTATAGCTCAAACTCGCCATCAGCCTCCGGAAATACCCTGACACATAATACATTAGGATTTTTGATAACAGACCTCGCATCAAGCTCACCAGCATCCGCGCACACGAATATGCCTCCTGCCTTTGCAAAAACCGGTATGCTGTTCAAATCCCTGTAGGTCTCCAGCATCCTTCCACCTTCATAGCGCATGCCTGTATAGATATCATACCAGATGCCCTCCGGGAACCATACTTTGGTTTTTGCCACATTAAGTCCCTTAATGCGTGGAGTTGTAACAGGCGCTACCATAAGCTGGCTGCCAAAGAAATACTGATTCTTTACCTCGTAAGCCTCTGCATTCTCAGGATACTCATAATACATTGGCTCAATCAACGGGATATTTTCGGCATAGCTGCGATAATTCATGGTATACAGATACGGAATCATACAATGTCTCTGTCTAAGAGCCGCCTCCATCGCTTCCTCTGTTTCTTTTTTAAATCTCCACGGCTCCTTGCCGTTAAATTCGCTGCATGAGCTGTGCAGACGCATTATCGGAGAGAATATACCGTATTGTGTCCATCTGGCTGTAAGCTCATCATCCTTGTAGCCAAACATATGTCCGCCAATATCGTGGCTCCACCATCCATATCCGATGTTTGTCGCTGTCGTTGTAAAATACGGCTGGAAATCAAGCGACTCCCATGTAATATGTGTATCTCCCGAAAATCCAATCGGATATCTATGGCTTCCCGGACCTGCATAGCGCGAGAATGTCATTGGACGCTTGCCGCCTCTTTTATTATCGAGATAATGAAAATGATTAAAAATCCATAGCGGATCCAGTCCTTCAACCTTGCAGTTGCTGCCCTGCTGCCAGTCAATCCACCAGAAATCCACGCCCTCAGCCTCTCTCGGATGATGAAGATACTTAAAATATGCCTCCAAAAACTTAGGACTCGCCGGATCACATACAACCGGATCCTCATTTTCATAGTCCACGCCCATTTCCTTTGCCATATCAACATACATCTCTTCACAGCCCTGCACACCATCCGCAGGGTGCACATTCAAGGTAGTATGCATTCCTCTGTCATGGAGCTTTCCAAGAAAGCGCTTCGGATCCGGGAAAAGCTTTTTGTTCCATGTATATCCTGTCCAGCCGCTTCCGTATTTAGGGTCCACATCAACCTGATGCCAGTCCATATCTATTACGGCTACTGTGAACGGGATGTTCTTTTCATCGAATCTGTCCATCAGCTCCATATAGCTTTCTTCTGAGTATTTATAATATCTGCTCCACCAGTTTCCCAGTGCGTATCGCGGAAGCATCGGTGTCTTGCCACAAAGCCTGTAAAAATCATTGAGCGCCTGCTTGTATTCATGTCCGTATCCAAAGAAATACAAATCCGACACGCCTTTTTTTCTTGGCTCAATCCATCCATCATCAAGTAAAATCTGTGATTTACTGTCATCAAGAATTGAATATCCAAAGCGCGAAACAATACCGTGTCCAAGCTCAGTCGCTCCGTTTACGTCATCAAGTGTACGCGCCGTACCCTGCAGATCATCCACCTTTTCGCCATAATGCCAGATGCTGTGATATGCGCTCAGGTTTCCCTTGATCTGTATACTCAGTCCATGTGATGAGAACTCCTTCTCATTATATATCAGGTGAAGCATTGATGTATGAACCTCAATTCCATCAGCGTTGCGCACCACATGATAGTCGGTCTTTGGAAAATCCCTGAACAATACTGTCTGTGTTGCCCTGTCCTCGAATACACCATCTTCGCTGTATTCCAGACGGACAAGCGCCTCTGTCAGAAAAGTAATCCTGTATTTTTCACCTGTTACCATATTGTCCGATAATGCCATCGGACCTGTCTTTACTCTGTATATTTCCTGCATGAAATACTACCTCTCATATAAATTATATTATCCCTTGACAGCCGATGCTGCAATTCCTGCGATAAACTGTTTCTGGAAGAACAGATATATCAGTAAAACCGGTATTATAGATATTGCCGTTGCAGCAAATAGTGCACCATAGTCTGTAGAATACTGTCCGTTAAACATCTTCAGACCAACTGCCAATAGCTGCTTTTCCTTGGTATTGATTACAAGATAAGGCCAAAGATAGTCCTCCCATGTCCACAGAAACTGGAAAATAGCTATACTTGAAATTCCGTTTTTTGCCATCGGAAATATAATCCTGTGAAAGATATAAAACTCATTGGCTCCATCCATTCTGGCTGCTTCAATAATCTCGTCAGGAATGGTCTCGATGTGCTGCTTCATCATAAATATTCCAAATCCGCTGAACATAGCCGGAATAATAAGTGCCTTATAGCTGTCCATCCATCCGAATTTCTGGATCATCGTGTATTTGGGAATAATTGTTACGCACCATGGAATCATCATAGTAGCCAATACAAAACCAAAAAGGATATTTCTGCCCTTAAACTTATACTTGCTCAATACAAAACCACAGATTGTGCTGGTGTATACTACAAGCAGGGTTACAACAATCGTGATAAACAAACTGTTTCCAAAGAATCTCATGAAATTGAAATGCGCATTCATGTTGATGTAATTGTCTATTGTAAACTCTTGTGGAAGCAAATGCTGCTGCAATGCCATTATTTCCTTATTCTGCTTAAATGATGAGCAAAGCATCCATATAAACGGATAAACTGTAACAACACCCAATAAAAGAAGGAATACATTTAAAACTATACTGCCTGATTTTTTTCTCATGATATTTTCCTCCTACTCTTCCTTGCCCGATACTTTGAAAGAAAGCACGGTAAGCACTGCTGTAATCACAAAAAGCACAAATGAAAGTGCTGATGCATATCCAAAGTTGTATTTAACAAAGGCCTCATCGTAAATAATGTAAGAAGCCAGATATGTTGATGTTCCAGGTCCTCCTTCTGTCATGATGAGTATCTGAACATACGCCTGAATATACGAGATAATTGATGTAATGACCACAAAAAGTGTCATTGGTCTAAGCAGAGGCAATGTAATGTATCTGAATTTCTGCCAGCCACTCGCTCCGTCAACCTGTGCTGCCTCCATGACATCTCCCGGAAGTGAATACAGGCCCGCCATATACATGACAACCGCGTATCCAAAATCCTTCCAGATTGTCATTATGATTACTGCAATCAGTGCCGTTTTAGGATTCATCAGCCAGTTGATATCAAGTCCGAATATTTTGTTGATGGTTCCGATCTGTGGATTGTACATAAACTTCCACACAAATGCCACTGCAACCATAGGTGTTACTACAGGCATATAATAAATTGCCCTGAAAAAGCTCTTATGCTTTACAAGTGCTGAATAAATAGCATACGCGATTCCCAGTCCCAGACCAACTCTGAAAACAATTACAACAGCTGAAAAAATCACTGTGTTGAACATTGATTTCCAGAACAATTTGCTTGTGAAAACCTGCTTATAATTTTCCAGACCCAAAAACTTGTATGTTCCGCTTAACGGATTCCACTCATGAAAGCTTCCTGCAAATGCTATACATATTGGAATTACCAAAAATACCATAAAGAACGCTACCATGGCTAAAACAACTATATTTCTCAAAATAATTTCACTTTTACTTTGTAATGGATGTGATTTTTTAAACATTAATAATCCTCCGTGGTTGTGAATCACTACCTGTTATTTTGCAAACTCATATAGATTCTCGACTGATTGGAATGAGCTGCTCTTCATATCCTTTGTAATATCAGCCTGAGCCTTGTCTAAAGCCGTATCAATGTCCACTCCATTGTAGAATATGTCCTCTCCGGCTTTTTTCATATTATCCTCAACACATGAAGGCATTGGACCTGGCCAGATATAGTGGTCAATGTGCTCTGCAAGTACCTTAAGTGATGGATTTTTAAGTATCTCCTCATTGTCTGCAAGGGATTTCTTTGCAGGGAAGGTACTCATAGCAAGATTGAAAGCCACCTGAGACTCATCATCGCAGAGGAAGAACTTTACAAAATCCTGTGCAACTGCCTGCTGATCCTTAGGTGCATTCTTGTTTACACCAAATGTTGACTCACCATTGTATCTATTGTATGCATATGGATTTCCGTCAAATGTAGGAATTTCAAATACACCAAAATCTATATCGCTCCATGTGGTCTTAAGTGTATTGTAGTAATGTCCCCACTGAATAACCATTGCCGACTGTCCCTGTCCAAAGCTGTCTGCACAGTTCTCGCCAAAATCCTTTGAACCAATCTGATCCTTGTCGTACATATCAACAAGCATCTGCATTACCTTCTTCATGGCATCTGAATTTACATTAGGTGTCTTTCCATCCTCCTTAAAGAGATTCTCACCGAGCTGATAATTAAGACCAAGCAGATAATTCTGGTGGAAATCATTATTAAAATTAAGTCCGGCCTGGACTATTTTGTCTCCGTCCTTGATTGTGAGCTTCTTTGCCACTTCAATCATTTCATCCCATGTCTTTGGAATATCATCATCTGTAAGTCCAGCTTCCGCCCACATCTCCTTGTTATAATAAACAGATCCTGTCATCATTCCATAATCGATATAATATACCTTGTCATCAATCACATGGGCACTTACTCCATTGAAATCCTGCTCCAAATCCTCAACAGGAATATCAAGCGGCGCCATATAGTTTATAAGGTTCTCGTGATAGCTGTTGTGTACATTAAAGAGTGCCGGTCCGTTCTCACCGTCAAGTGCAAGTGGAAGTTTTGTCCAGTAATCATCCCATGGATTATCCACAAGATTTATCGTTACATTAGGATGAATTGCAGTATATCTGTCAATGATTTCCTGGAACAAATCATCACTGCCCCACTCCCACAGATCAATTGAGATATCCTTTCCATCATTAATCTCAACCGAAGGGTCATACTTTACTGTATCACCAAATGGCTCTGTCGGTACCTCTATATCTTTTTTGGCTGTTGAAGCCGATGAGCTGCCACAGCCTGTAAGTGCTGTCACTGCCATTGTAGCTGCCATAACTGTTGCAATAAGTTTCTTTTTCATAATAGTCCTCTCTTTCATAATTCAATATTATCATTTTCGTCCAAATTAGTTTAGCGCTAAATCTGACTATAATCTAACACTGCCTCGTTCATTCGTCAATAGTTTTTGTTCTTTTCATCATTATTCATATTATTCTCACCCATTTTTTGTGCATTATTAACATAAAAGTTGATTTCTTTTCAATTTTATGCAAAACTGATTGATATTTACGCAATAAAAATGTATACTTAAAGTGATTTATAAACCAACAACTAAATCATATCTAGTTTATATCTAAACTTTTAAATATTGTAATACTGAAATGGAGTTCAACATGACACTTAAAGATATTGCCGAGATGGCAGGCGTAAGCACGATGACTGTCTCAAATGTAATTAACGGAAAGACAAGCCGTGTTTCACAGAAGACAAGAGATAAGATCAATTCAATTATAGAAGAATATAATTATGTTCCAAATATGAATGCAAGAAGTCTTTCAAACAATTCCTCTCACATTATAGGAGTTGTTACGTTTTTGGAGGATAATGATTTTGCTTCAGGATACAATTATTTTGAGAACCCATACGTCAGTACAATAATTGGTACAATAGAGACAGAGCTTCACAAAAACGGATACTTCACCATGCTTCAATCAGTATCCAGAAATTCTGATATATTATCTTTGGTTAAGAATTGGAATGTCGATGGGATGATTCTGGTTTTTCCCACCTCTGCTGAGAATCTGGAAAAATTGATGGATGCTGCCAACTGCCCAATTGCTACATTCGACAGCAATTACTCTCACCCAAATCTCATAAATGTGGTATCTGACGATGAAAAGGGCTTATATTTGTCGACCAAATATATGATAAATCATGGTCACACCGAAATTGCATTTGTTGCTGATTATGTTGGAAACATAGTCCTCACCAAACGTTTTAATGGATACAAAAAAGCACTTGAGGACAGCCATATTCCTTTCCGTCCGGAATACATTTTCAGCTATTCACCTTCATATGAGGGCGGTATCGAAGCTGGTCGTGCCATAGCAAGCAGCAAGGTACCAATCACCGCAGCTGTTACAACTGCCGACATATGTGCTATTGGCATCATGGAGGGCGCACGTCTTGGCGGCTATCGCGTGCCGATTGATTTGTCGGTTATAGGGTATGATAATTTGAATCTATGTCAGTATTCTGTTCCAAAGCTGACATCAGTATCACAAAATGTACCAAAAAAAGCCCGGCTTGCAACCGAGCTTCTCCTAAAGAAAATACAAGACAATGATTCAGACAGTAATTGTGGTGAGATTATGGACGTTGAGATTATTGACAGGCAATCTGTTATTTCGCTTTATTAATCCGATAACCTCCCTACTCCCTGCGCACACGCTTGTTTTCATACATCCTCTCGTCGGCCTCACTGATGATCTCATTGATATCAGCATATCTGCCACATGCATAACCTACTGATGCGGAAATTGGAATTTTGCTGCCCTTTTGCAATTGTTCCATGAGCTTATTCCATCTATCGATAAAGCTAATTGCTGCTTCTTCTGTTCCATCCGGTATGATCATGATAAACTCATCACCGCCATAACGGTATGTCCTTGCATTATCATTATCATTCGCCGAAACAAGTCGGATTGTCCCTGCTATTCTTTCTATAAGACGATCTCCCTGTTCATGTCCATATGTATCGTTTACAAACTTCAGCTGATTTACATCCCAATATATGATTGCGACGTTTCTGTCAGGTTCATTTAGTTTTTCAAGGTCATTCAACAGCTTGTTTTTATTGTAAAAACCAGTCATATCATCCATTGCTGCCTCATGCTTGATACGATGCGCCTTTTCCATTGTTCTTCGAAGCATTTTGTTAACACCATCGCTGACACTGTAAAATCCGGTTGCTATAAGCGAACGAGGAAAAACATAATACATAAAAAGAGTAAGTCCGGGATTTT
>CAKRLV010000054.1 GCA_934359755.1 uncultured Agathobacter sp. | reverse complement strand
TACCATAGTTCCATGTACATCTAAGAAATAGCTTTTAATAGCTGTAGCACTTTCTCCTTCAAACGTACTATTATTAACAAAGGTATTTATAGCCCCTTCCATATCTTCCAGTTTAGTTATCAGATTAACCAGATTATTTTTATATGCATTAACTACATCTAATACATCCTTATACTTAATGTCAAAACCTTCTGCTGCCATATGATATTCCCTTTCACTTTATTTGCCGGTCTTTGGTCCAATGCCTGGATATATTTGATTCTTTATATTCTGATTAGCATTAATATCAGCTATATTGATGGTATTCCATGTCAACTCCAGATCTGCTATATCACCCGAAAAAATTTCATGATATGTACTCAACACAGATTTTAATTCTTTATACACATTTATAAATTTATCAAGTGCGTCTGAATTACTCGAAATACTTACATCAAGATCTGAAAGTTCTAATTCTTTACATTTTGTCTTAAGACCTGTTGCACCAAACGTTACAAAAGCTTCATCGTACTTAATTACTCCTGTATTATCCATTTAATACCTCCCACAATTCTAATTAAAGAAATTCTGAATCTTAGTGCACAGATCATTCCATGCAGTTCTTAGCGTAACAAGGAATCCTTCTTGTTTAATTTTTTCATTTTCATATTCGGTCAGTTTAAGATTCAAATCATCTTCTATTTCGTCTATTGCATCTATATATGATGTATAAAAAGAATATAATTCCCCATCTGATTTGCAACTGGTATATACTTCTTTTGATACTCTTCCCTTCCATTTGTCATCATATTCCGATGGCATTTTTTTAATTGCTTTTCGAATATCCTTCAACTCTTCTTTTGCTGTATCTATAGCTTTGTACGCATCTTTCATGGCTTTAATTTTGTCATCCAGATCATCTATTTGAGCTTGCGTACTCGATTGTTTTTGTTCATTTTGTTTTTTATCCGTTTTAAGCTTTTCATATTCCTTGTTATCCTGTGACATCTACTTCTCCCTGTTTATTAATCTTCATATATTATATAATTATGAGCTCGTGCTCTCATTTTCACCTTAAGAACTCAAGAGTGCCCAAACACTCTTGAGTAAATTATTAGCTTTCGCTAACTGTTGCTGCAGAAGATGCAGCTGAATCAATGGAATCATAAATATTTCCTGATTTTGAAAGATTTGTTGCTAATGTTGAAAGTGTTTTTGGATATGTAGCTAATTTCGTATGAATACTCTCGTAAGTATTTATAAGTGTTCCAGGTGCCTGTCCGTTAATTGCTCCGTCTGCAACTGTTCCAACTGTTGTGTACAAATTACCTAATGTTGTAGAAATATTCTGCGATAATGTTTCTAAATCACCAGCCACTTTGCTTACTTCATCAAGCCCAACACTAACGTTTACTTTCTCTGCCATTTTATTACCTCTCTCTCTTAATTAAGTTTAAATTTAGATGCAATTTCCTTATCGTACTTTTCATACTCATCTGCTGTAGTTTTTACCCAGCTCTTGATGCTCTCAAGTACAGGAATTGCTTCTTTTGCATTTTTTACATAGTCCGACATTGTTGTCTGAAATGCTGTTCCTGCCTCACTTGAGAATGTCTCTGTAATTGAAGTACTTGTAGTATTTACATCATCAATCGACTGTCCAAGAGCTGTAATCTCCTGATCAAGTTCCGAAAGAATAGTATCGACCTTACCAAAATCAACTCCTACTACCATTTTTAAATTCCTCCTTTTATTTTTTAGTGTTATATATTAAATCCATATAGGATGAACACCCATTACCTATTACTTTTTTTGTAACATATTCTCGTTCCATTATGTAATCCGTATTCACTCAATAATCTATTACCTTTTAGTAATGCAATTGGATTTTCTGAGCATAAATAACACTGCGTCGAATCTTCCAGGTTTATCCCCAGATTAAAACCTTCGTTTAAACCATATAATAATTCATTTGCACTTATGTATAGTGGAACTTCAATATCACATACATCATTATTATTTTCAAAAACCATAATCGCAGTATTACTCATTTTATCAGCTCTCTTTCCACATATTATGATATGAGGGTCAAAAGGTATTTTGCCCCTCATTTATGACTAATCAAATTACTATTTTACTGTTATAATAAATTTTTCATTTGCCAGCATCAAATTATCCCCAGGTTTAATATCATATATCCTTTCAGGAATAAGTCTCATCTTATTTAGATATGTTCCATTTTTTGATTTTAAATCTGCTATCTGATATATTCCGTTATTGCAATATATTGCCAGATGCCGTCGGCTTACAGAACTATTAGTTACTGCATAATCTACCTGACTGATTTCTTTTCCTATAACAAATGGGAACCTGTCAACAACTATCTGATATGATTTTTCACCACACCTCAACACTAATGCTTTGACTGTAGCACCAAGTATAGCAGTATCATCAGATTTTACGTTTATTAATTTATCTGATGGTGCAAATCCCGACATATCAATTCCCTGCATATAATTACTATTTGATAAATCTCTCGGTCTATATGGTTCATGACTTTTTGGTGCCCTCTTACTTTCAAGTTCTTTTGCTTCTAAATCTTTCTTTTTCATTTTCTTCTTAAAAATGATTATATAAATCATTAATAAGATATTTGTGACAAGTAAAACAAGGCTTATTATAAAAAACACTAATGTATATCTTTTTATTTCTGTTACAGATATATCTGCTTTTTTTTCTGCTACTTCATATTCAACATTTACTTTTTCTAAAATGGTAGCTATAGATTTTGCTGACAAAGCCATATAACCTCCACATGGATTATTTTTCTGACACATTCCTATAAATTCACCTTTTGAATTATATAAACCACAGCCATTTGCTTCAATTTCTCTATCCATTGAATATCCAATATAAGTATTGTTGTTATATGATGTATTAAAATCAATCATTCCTCCGTATGCCGCACCTAATATGTCGTACACTATAAGAGGGGTTCCCGTCTCATATGTCTTTTCATCAACATTAAAAATTGCATAATTTTCATCATTCACCTCCTGCGATAAATTTAGTACTACCAGATTTAATTCTTCGCTTCGCGTCATCTCTGTAGCATCAAATTTTAATTCTACATCGCTTAATGAAACCCTGATTATTGGTACTAACTTATCAACTTCTTCCACTGCAATATTACATGCATTTGCAATATTTATTTTTTTCTCGTCGGACAGCTCTATGTTATCAAGACATGTAATAACTTTATTTATTCCGCTGTTTTTACTTCCAATAAGGATTCCTGCACATTTTGAAATTTCATAATTTATATTTGCATCTTCAATTATATAGCTTACCGTAACAGTAGAATTTCCTGCCAGTATGTTATTTTCTGCTGCGTTTATATTTATTGTTCCTGACAACAGATACATGATTACTCCGACAAGTAATGTAATAACGTTACAAATTGGAATTATAATATTTTTACTAATCATATTTACTTTCTATTTAGCGCATAATGGTGTTTTTATCTTTGACAACTCATTATTCACTAATAAATATCCTTCTCCTTCTCTTACTTTTTTTGAAAATTGTTTTTTCATAGCAAGTGTTACGTCAAAAAACTTTTGTTCTTCTATATTATCAAACATAAATAATACTTTATCATCTCTAAAACACTTAATAACATCGCAGGAAGTAAATCCAATTGGTGCATTCTCAATTGCCGGAATAATCACACACACTTTCATTCCTTTATACAGTTTCACAATATTCTTAAATAGAGCAAATACTGCTTTATCTTCACTTATTGCAAGATAAGCCGCTTCAGAATTAATAATAAAGACTATCATTTTTTCTTCATTTAAAAATCCCAAATCTCCTGCCATTGTCATCTGATATCTTTTTTCTATTTTGGCATGAATATCCTTAACCATTCCAATTGCCTCACCCGGATTCATGGAATATTTTATGGTTGAGTCATTTTCCTTATAAGATTCATATTTCTTATCTAATCCATCAATTATATACATTTCAAATGGATATTTTTGTTTGTTACATGAAAGTGTGCTTATTATATATCTGACCATATTACTTTTTCCTGACTGTGCTTTTCCATACAAACCTATCATTGGATGCTCAATTAATGACAAATATATAGGCTTGGTATTTGAAAAATTGTATCCTATAGCCAAAGTATAATTCTTTCCATTATCCTGAATTTGTGAATTAATATGACTTTCCGTAACTAATTCTGGAATATATGGTATTCTCTCCGCTACCTTTCTTCCTTCATACCTGGAATTTGCGTCTTCTATAAATTCTTTCATCCCCGTCGTACGGTCAATTTCTCTCTCTCCATCAAATGCAAGGTATGTCTGACATTCATAAAATTCTTTGTTTAACTTAATAATTGCTCTTCCAGGAACTTCATCTGGTTCTAGCTTACATCTGTCAAACAACGTTCCATACTCACTTTTACTATTACATGTAAACGATATTCTATTACCAAAATAAGTAATAAACCTTAAACCCATTCCACTCGAAGTACTATTAGTAGCAATAATTGTTATTCCGACAGATACTCCATCTCTGCAAATAGCACCTAATTCTTCGTCATATCCTGCATACATCTCTTTAAATGCAGTTACATTATCCAAAATTAGTATTATTTGTGGCATATTTGCATATCCAGCCTCTTTATATGCCGCAAATGAACTAAGTCCCATATCTGACAATTCATCTTTGCGCATAGAAATCTGTTTTGATATTAATTTGAATAAATTCCTTATTTTCTCATCTTCATACGCTGTCGCTACTCCTCCTACATGTACCAATGATTCAAAGTTTTTTAAAACCATGGTTGCAAAATCTAATATATAGAAATTCACTTCCTCTGGTCCATATAACTGCGCAATTCCCTTTATCAGCATTTGAATCATATTAGTCTTCCCCATCTGGCTTGCTCCCAAAATGAAAAGATTATTTTGCGTAAGATTGATTGTCGATATATCCTGCTTTTGAGAATTTGGATCATCATATATACCTATAGGAACCTCAATTGCATCATCCCTTCTGCTAAATCCATCTAAGGTATGAAATATTTTTGGGGGTAGTGGTGGCAGACAAATATTAGGTAGTCTTCTAAACCCTTTTTGCACAAAATATTCATGTACATAATCAACTATCGCATCTAACTGAGTCTTACTATCCTCCTGTGAAATAATTTTCTGTTCAAATACAACCTCTCTTTGTCCTGATAAAAGTACTTTTGAAATTTTGTACTTTTGTGTAGTTCCAAGTATATTTACTTTCGCAGGGGCTCCACTGTAAGCCGACTGAAATAACTGAAAAATTTCATTATTTCCCACTTGCAAATATGCACGTCCCGGCTCTCTTATCTCAGCAGCAAGTGGTGATTTTAGCACCTCATTACTGTCCTGTTTATTTTGCACTTTCAGACATAATTTAAACTTTGAATTACTCCATATCTGATCGTTTACCACTCCAGATGGTTTCTGTGTTGCAAGAATCAAATGAACTCCGAGACTTCTCCCAATACGTGCTGTACTAATCAATTCCTTCATAAAATCGGGCTGCTCACTTTTTAATTCAGCGAACTCATCTACTATCAATATAAGATGTGGCAGTGGTACTTCAGCCATTCCCTGCTTATATGCTTTAATATATTCATCTATATGATTTACCTGAATTTTGGCAAATAATTGCTGCCTTTTATTCAATTCAGCTCTTATTGATAAAAGCGAACGATTTATTTCTTTTCCATCAATATTTGTAATTGCACCATTTAGATGAGGTAAATCCTTGAATTGATTTGCCATTCCACCGCCCTTAAAATCAATAATTATAAATCCCACTTCATACGGATGAAACAATGTTGCCATAGATAAAATATATGATTGCAGTATTTCACTTTTACCAGAACCTGTAGTTCCTGCAACAAGTCCATGTGGACCATGAAATTTCTCATGCAAATCCAGACTGACAATCTCACCACCACTTTTCACTCCAAGAGGCGCTGCCATGGACTCATATATCCTTGAACTGGTCCATCTACGTTCTAAGTCCAAATCCTGTGCACTATCTATATTAAGCAATTCGTACAATGAAATATTTTTTGTCAAACTACTCTCCAAACTATACTCATCCACATATACGCACCCCAGCTTCAACGCTACCTGTTCTGCCACATCTCTCGTAATATGTTCATATATAAAAGACTGAATTTGCTCCCCATCTGTAACACTTTGGATTACACCTTTATTTTCATTTTCCTCTAAAAATACTTTTTTCTGGCAATATTCATTTAGCAATTCCAAATATTCCTCAAAAAATAAAAAAGTGAATCCCAATTTAGCTGCTCTGCTTACATATTGCATAATTGGATGATTACTAATCTTATCTGAGCGGTACACAAACACAACCATATTAGGTAATCCTTCCACTTCTTTCTCTGTCATTCCATCTCTTTCTGATAAGATTTCATATAAATATTCTAAAACTATTTTTGTAGAGGTTTCATCATACATATAATTTCTGATAACACAGTCTCCTATGTAATTATTCTGAAACCATCTGGACCATGCAAATTGTGGTACATCCACTTCATCAATTATGAAAAACATTTTTACATCATTATAGAAATGTTCCACAGAAATATTTATAATCAAGTTTTTAACTATTTGATACAATTTGTTTCTTGTCCCAACAAATCCAACTGCATTTGATTCCTTCAAATCCAATTCCACCGGCATATCTTCAATATATTTATACTTATCATGTATACTCTCTGGATATTCCATCAGATAATCGTCCGTATCCATAAATTCCTTTTTTTTGTATTGCACAGGACATTTCGTCTCTACAACACCTTTACCCAGGTTTACCACAAGGTAATCTTCATGTTCTTTCTTTTTCTCAAACAGTCTTGAGTCAAATGAAGCCACCCTTTCTACATCCTGTAATACCGTCTGACTCTGATGACAGGCTATTGCATGTTCCTTATTTCTAAGCTCAATTATCTTGCTCTCCTGTTCCTCCAAATATTTACGATAAACATTCTCTCTGTGTGATTTTTCTTTTAAGTATTTCTTGTTATCATGTGAATATGCCATCACTGAGCCTATTATTCCTACCAGCATCATTCCAATACTATAATATATAAATGGACTCCCCGTACTATTTCCAGTTCTTCCTGACATTCCACCTCTACAAATAATAATCAAGACAACCGATAATAGAGCCGGTAGCATTGACTGCATAATATTTCTCTCGGGTGCAGCCGATAATGCCTTAGGTTCAAGTACTTCTATTTCTTCGGTTGGACTTGAAAATAGTTGTCTGCAATTCTTTATAAATTTAGGATAGCTATAGTGGTTTCTCTCATACTCAACTTTTATAAAAGACATATTTGTCACTATACTACCATCATTTGTTGTAAAAATTGCACCACAAAATATAAAAAACTGATATCCCTTTAATGCAAAAAAATCTTTATCATCTAACCATATACATTTATCTCCACATGGTATTCCATTTATTGATACCCCACATTTACATCTTCTAAAATCCATTCGAAATCCATGTGTTGCTTTTGCTACATGTATAACATCATCCCTTACCAAAGGATCTGTAATTTGTATATTACAATTAGTGCCCCCAATAGTGAACTCGTTGTAATTTGAACAATCTATTTTTAAATCATAGTTAGTATTTTTTATTGGGTAATCCGGATAGAAATCCATGAAGAAAAGTTCATGTTCAATTCCCTCCATATAAATTCCCAATTTTTCACCAACTTTAAAACTATACTCCTCTTGTTCAATTTTATCTGTTGCTTTAAAAGTAATCATCCCCAGATTCTTTACTTTCCAGATACCATTTTCCCTGCAAATATCAATTTCAAAATCTTTTTTTGCAATGGCTTTATTTATTCTTATTTTACACTTTCTATATGTACCAATACGAAAACTATCTGTTTCATCCGTTAACTCAATTTCATGATAAAATTTTTCGCCACAAATAACTAATTTATAATACATTTAATTATTCCCATTTTTATTTATAGTGTTTTTTCTTTTAGTTTCATAGTATCTGCATGTTTCAGGTTCAATCTTTCAAATGCACTTTGAATATTTTCCAGCATAACTTCATTGTCCTCATCTTCGAGTCCCTTATATATAACTTTACTTATATCTTTATGCTGACAATACATTACCTTATCACCTATCATTCCCTCTGGATATAAGCATGCACCATAATCAAAATAATTATCATTACTATTTATATTCACCTGAATTCCACGGGACACTATCATATATTTTCTATACCCGCCTTTTATGGTAACTATACTGCCTAAAGGATATAAATTAATTTTTTCTTCTTTTTCCATTTTTGTAGGTCTCCTCTCTTTTTGACTATTATAACTGTTTTTTTCCTCTATAACCAAAAATCCGACAGACGACACGATTTTCGCGACGAATGACCAGTTTTTATATTTTTCTCACCAATAAGCTTTCCTAAAATAGGAAATTTTTACTATCCTAATACCGTTTAATAGCATCTTAATATACATTACACACAAAAAAAAGATACAGGCGAACCTATATCTTTTTCGTGTAATAATATGATTAAAGGTGCAAAAGGTATCATCGATGCATGCTTGCATGTAAGAGACTGATTCTTTTATTCGTAAGGTGGCTCGAATAGAGTCACCGCCCTCTATATGAGCATTTTTAGTCCCGTAAGGGACGAGAAAGCACTGTTAAGTGCGGAAATGCGAATGTCAGAGGATGGGGGGCTGTGTAAAACCAAGTCCTGATGAGGCAAGTGCTGATGTATCACCGATTGTCTCTGTAGCAGATACAAGGAAATATGTATGAATGCAACAATTGCATCAGGATGAAATTCCCATTACGATAGGAAGTCGTGAACCGATTCTCCACAAATGAGCAATATACGAATTCCTCTTGTAAATATATTTCTTA
>CAKRLV010000053.1 GCA_934359755.1 uncultured Agathobacter sp. | reverse complement strand
ATCAACTTTTTTCAAATTACTATCTTAAACAAACACTTACTTTTACATTATCATTTTAAATGTTGAAAGAGGTAGCATAAAATGCTTTTCGCACCTTCTGTCGCTTTTCACTTATGCTTCATTTATTGCTTTTTTTCTTTGCTAATCCATATCTATTTCTGGCTTCCTTGCTTCCTGTCTGTTCTAACATTTCCTTTTTCTTTGTTTTTTAGCGTATTTCTGTATGGAATTAAAATTGCTTCCATGTGCCTATAATACTTGAGTGAACTCAATATCCGTTACAGCCACAGAATTGATGATTGTTAATGTAGGCTGTATTGCCATCTTCGCTGTAGTGATTCTATCATTCGTTGATTCAATCCACACCTTGCAGTTATTAAAGTTCTTTAATCGACTACCCATAACAATATCACTGGCATTCACTGTCTTGCTGTTAGCGTCAATCATCATTGCATACACATCGTTATTATTCTATACCATCAGGTATTTTTCCGCTTGCATTAGTTACCTGAACCTCAGTTTCATCCAGGCTAATGACTGCTTCTTCTCTTCCGGAAGACTCATATCGCAGTGTATAAGTATTCGCTGTCATCTCACTATTTGCCTTATATCAAGTGTAGGAAGATGATGCTGCTTCCGCAGCAGATAAGACTCGTCTTTGGAACAGTGATTAATATTCCTGTTCCAAAGTATACAAAGGTAAAAAAGGATTTACAGGAAATGATACTACATCGGTAAATTAACGTCCTCTTTCTTTTCTCCTTACTAGTGGTATAATCTGTTCTTCTTTCGCTTCCTTTGATTTTTTCTGTTCCTCTGATGGATTTTTCCTGCTGTATCGTACGCGGTAATCATATTCCTCGGTAAAATCATCATATACAGACATCTTGTAACGCATACTCCGCATGGATTCTTCGGTATATCCCATTCTGTCCTGATACTTCTTTAGTTCTTCCATTCGGTCATCCGATGGTGGTGGCAAAAGCTTGGCACGCTCTTCCAGTGAGAGCTTGCGGTATTCTGCCGGGGATGGCAACGGCTTATTTTGAACCGGCACAGTTGACGAATTGTTATCAAGTAATTCGTCTAACTCATCCTCATTATCTGGTTCTGCGTCGGTTGAGTTATTTGTTGTGCCAACCTCAGTACTTACCGAGCCTGCGCCTGCATCAAGTCCCTGCCACTCTTTATTGAAGTCATCAAATGCAGCACCATAAAAGATAGACTCGTCATTCTCCGGTATCTCATGTTTTTCCTGAAACTCGTCATATGCCTCATATACAGAAACATCCGGTTTCTTAATCGGCTGTGATTCCTGTGTTGGTATCTGTTTTTTAGTCTTAGAAACCTGCTCCTTTACCTCTTTCTCATCCGCTTCCCATCTGGGATAATCCTTCATGGACTGACTGGAATGTTCGATGTCCTGCTCCTGCCTTGGATAGTCGAACCAGTCTTCCTTTTCCTTCTGCTTCAAATACTCCTTGATGCCTGCAACGGTAAATCGCTTACCAAGCTTACTGCCTCGTACTGCCTGCACCTTACCACCATTGCTGCTGCGATAGGGAAGGGCATAACTGATGGTATTCCCCTTTAAGCGGACATTCATGTGATAGGTTCTCTCAAGCATATTTACCACATCATGGATGTTCTGCGTGGTTGGGTCATTCATGGCAAGTCTGATATACACACGCATTTCATCCTTGAAAGAAAGTTTTCCCCTTTTCTGCATCTGATTTTCCGCTAAGGTGCGTTCCTCTCTGGTCTTATCCGGATTGTAGAAGCTGTCACGAACAGAGTGCGTCAAGCCCCGGCTCCTGCACTGTTCTCCAAAATACTCCGACATTTCCACCAGTTCCTTCGGACCTCTCCGAAAGGAAGAACCATCCTTCTGGTTACAGTTATTTACCAGAAAATGCACGTGAACATGCTCCGTGTCCACATGCACTGCAAATAATACTTCAAACCCTTTTTCCCAGAAGAACTTATGAGCGAAGTCCTCCGCTATCTTGTAAGCATCTTCATAAGTCAGCTTATCATTGTCCTCCGGATGAAAGGATATGGACAGCTTCTGTGCCAGAATGTCCCGCGGGAAGAACCGGCTGTACTTCTTCTGATGCATTTTCCTTGTCATAAGAACACAGTTGGCAAAGTTATCCCGATTGCAGCCAAAGGCATTATATAACTCCGACTTTGTCTTGATAACACCGGAACTTAGCTGTTCCTTCTTTTTCCCCAGAATATAATCTGCGGCACTGTGAAGCTGTGCCACAGACTTACATGGAGCATATTTTACATTGACATTTCCATATACTGCCATCTAATTCACCACCTTTTCATATAGCTTTAATACCGAGTCTTCCAACTGCCGGAATACTCTTTGGAACGGTTCAAATGCTGTCATGGATATCAAATTCGGATAGGCGTTGATATTCCTTGAAAGCTCTGTTCCACCTCTTCGGAATGCAGGCGTTCCCACGCCTGCACTCCTCCCTCATCCGTCATACTGAAACGGATGTTGTGATTCCTGTACTGCTTTGTCATATTGCCTCACCTACCTTCTACCCGACTTGTTCTGATGTCTCAAAAGCATATAGCAGTAATACTCATAACCTTTGGCATTAGCACGGATATTATGGTTAAAGACTGTATTTTCAGGATTGTACTCGCCGAAATTTTCAACCAGCCTTGCTCCACCACCCATAAAGTAGGCTTTCATCAGCCTTTCATTATACTCATGGTCACGCAGCTTCTGGAAAATTTCCTCCACATACTCACAAATTGCCTTTTCCACGAGTGTTGCATGGGGCTCCGGCAGTTCAATCTTCCCGCTACGAAGAATATTATCAATTACATCATCCATAAGATTGTCCCCCGTTTTATCCTGCACCATGTTGTGAATCTTCTGAAAGCACTGGAACACACCAAGCTTCTCTGTCCATGCCTTACTTTCCATTGGGCGTCCATTATTCAGATACATCAGATTCATCGTACCGTTTCCAATATCTGCAAGAAGCGTCACGCCTGCAAAATCCTTCAGATTCTCTGTCACTGCCGAGTAACACTGCGGCATAACCGTACATCCGGCAAACTCAATACAATAAAGTCTGTCCTTATAGCCGACCTCCACACTGCTGTTTCTAAGCATATATCTCTTAAAGTCCTCCCTCTGTGCCTGCACCCATTTCAGGGGAAGCCCAACTGCAAGATGAATCCTTGCCCTGTTTACAGAGTCTGTCATTCCTCTTGCTTCCAGTTCCTTTACAATAGCCGCAAGTGTCAGCACATAATTGTCGTCATCAGTCTGCTTATCTGCCACAAACCCTTTTCTTCCCTCTCCGATGACATAATATCCACCGTCGTACTCGATATAATCTCTGCTTAACACAGGTGCGCTGTCATACTTTGCAATTGCTGTCTTAAAGCATCTCCTGGCTGTTTTCATATTTCCATAGCCGTTGTCTACTCCAATAATTAATGCTCCGTTCATACTGTATTCTCTTATCTTCTCTGTCATAAAATCCTCTCTTTCTCCGGCATCTATACCGGCATTCAAAACTGTGTTATCCCCTGTCCTGTTGCAGGCAATGGCACAACTGCCACTGCCCACTTCTCTGTTAATAAAATCTGTAAACGATTGTCTCATACACTTCCTCCTCTGCTATCTGCTTTGCCTGTTCCCTGAGCTTCCACATTTCCATCGTGGAAGCAGGATTAACCGGCTTATGCTTCATTAAATACTGATTCGTAATTGTGTCTACCATCTGATAAGCTTCCTCATTGACCTCTGCAACTTTGCTATAAAGCTGTCTCATTCTGATATGGTGTCGGTATCTGTCCGGATAGGTTTCTTTCATATAAGAAGTCCATAGTAGTCCATACTTACCAACCGTAATCTGTTCCGGCTCCTGCTCCATCGAAAGATTCGGATACAACAATCCATCTTTCTCGAAATAAGTTCCGCCCATCTGCTCATATAATGATTGTTCCTTGCTCATTGTTCTGCCCTCCTTTGTGAATTAAGCAATAAAAAAGTCCATGCATCTGTATCTCTACAAACACATGGACGAATTCACTGCCACTCTTGATATTTGGCGTATCCTTCCTACGAATTACTACACACTTTACTACACACTTTTTTCATCAAATTACACCATTTTACGATAAGTTACGATAGTTTCCTCTCTAACAAAAAATGCCCTCAAAGCCTGTAAAATCAAGCATTTGATGGCATTCACGAGGTCTATAAAAAATGGACAGGCAGGAAATCTATAAATTCCTGCTTGTATGCTTCCATTGTATCTTAAAACCTCCTGTTTATGTGGTCTGTACCACTATTGTCATTCCATAAATGCCTAACTACACACTTTTATATAACATCGATTTTTAGTACATATTTTCCTTCCTTATGTAGTATAAGAAAGACTCTAAATATCGTTCATATTCTACCATAAAAATTTATTGGTTTCAATGTGTATTTGCATCACCAGCACATCCTGTGAGCTACCTATGCTACCGCTCACATCTAACAGTGTGACCAGCAACGATAGCCCTTTTCAGCTTATATGCCTGAGGTCTTTTTCATGCGCACTCTTTCCTATTTCTAGATAACCACATGTTAAGGCTGAATAAAATTAAGAATATTAAACATAAAAAAATCCATGTATCTGCTTAATTACAAACACATGGATTTTTTAAGTTCTCTGAGATTCTTATAAAAATTTTTCCATAAACTGTGCAGGAGACATTATCTCAGGCTTCTCAACATCTATATCTGAAAAATCCTTATCTCCCGTTACAAGAATATCAACATCTTCAATAATCGCTGTGTAAAGAACCGGGTAATCCTTTACATCCCTAATATCAAAGAGCCCGCTTTCTATCGTCTCCGGCGTATAAACATATTCAAAGCTCATCATCATAAGTAATTTGTTAATTGCAATCTCCTTACTAGGAAACTTTCTCCTTACGACACTCTTTAATTCATCTACAACATAAGATGACAATACAAGCTGATGGTGTGTGAATATATAATTCATCATTGCATTCATTTTAGCTCCAGGAAAAAGCAATACTGATATCAGTACATTAGTGTCAAGCATAATTCTCATCTACTTCACCACGCTTTCTTCCCTGAGCTCCTTTATCATTGCCATCACATCATCATCATCTTTAAGTCCTAGCCTTTCTGCCTCTCCTGCAAATGCTTTCTGTGCTTCCAGAAGCGCATCCATCGAAGAATTCATCATATATATTCTTCCAGACTCCTCTACAAACAATATCTTATCACCATTCTTAATTCCAAGTTTCTTTCTGATTTCAATAGGTATAGTAACCTGACCTTTTGATGTTACTTTTGCTAATTCCATATAAAAACCTCCATTCTCAGGTAATAAATTCCTTACTTTCCTTACAATATAATTATATCCAGTTTTCATAATTTTATCAACCTTAATCATATATATTCCGAAAGATAGATACTTCAAAATTCAATATAAAAATCCATGCATTTGCTTAATTACAAACACATGGATTATTATTCAAAATATCTGATATCTGATATATCCTTCCAATATCTGCTACACACTTTACTACACACTTTTATATAACATCGATTTTTAGTACATATTTTCCTTCCTTATGTAGTATAAGAAAGACTATAAATATCGTTCATATTCTACCATAAAAATTTATTGGTTTCAATGTGTATTTGCATCACCAGCACATCCTGTGAGTTACCTATGCTACCGCTCACATCTAACAGTGTGACCAGTAACGATAGCCCTTTTCAGCTTATATGCCTGAGGTCTTTTTCATACCCACTCTTTCCTATTTCTAGATAACTACATGTTAAGGCTGAATAAAACAAGAATATTGAACATAAAAACACATAAACTATTAATGCCACTAACCAAAATACGGTTTGACATAGACGAATGTAAATGGTATATTATTTGTAGTGGTTGTGCTACGTAGCTTGCGAGGCGCGTGGCCGGTGGAGATCCATGCGTGGGCTCCACTTTTTTTATACCCATTTTAGAAAGGACTACTCTATGCTTAAGACATTTTTCACATATGAACAACCATTAAATAAGCTTCAGCAAGAAAAAGGTCTTATTGTCCCTGATATTACATCAGCTTCTGAAACTTTAGAACAGCTAAGCTACTACTCTCTTATCGGTGGATATAAACAACTATTTAAGCACGCACCATCACAGAAATACAAGTACGGAGTAACATTCGACGAATTAGTTGCATTTTACTATTTTGATGAAGAACTCCGTTCTCTTTTTCTAAAATATATACTACATGTTGAAAGACATATAAAATCTTTACTTTCATATTACTTTTGCGCAAAATACGGAGAACAAGATACTGAATATCTTAATATTCACAACTATTCTTTAACCAAAAGGAATTATTCCAATGTTAACCGACTGGTTAACTCTATGAAAAAAGTAATTGCATTACCAAGCAAGTATACATATATTGTACATCATGCCACCACTTACGGAAATGTGCCTTTATGGGTGGCTATGAACGCATTTACATTTGGACAGGTATCCAAAATGTACCAATATATCACCAATGATGTACAATATAAAATCAGCCGATACAGGAAAATATAATTTAATATATGCCAACAGTTTATTAACTTACATCCCCTGTGATGTTATTGTACATATGGTTGTGCTGCGTAAACTTGCGATGCCCGCAGCCGATGGAGTTTTTTATTATTTTTTGCTTGAATCGTTGCTTTTCTAGATATCAGTAAATTGTTACTATTTGAACGGATTGTTATGTTCTTCCCTTTAATATCTGTTATTGGTTTCAATGTGTATTTGCATCACCAGCACATCCTGTGAGCTACCTATGCTACTGTTCACATCTAACAGTGTGACCAGCAACGATAGCCCTTTCAGCTTATATGCCTGATAATATTTACTTGTCAAAGTTCAATGCCAGAGTTTCGCTAGCATAATCATTCAGAATTCCGAGAGATCATGTATATGCGTTCATTTCTATATAAATTTCTCGTTGCTAGTTGAGCTAACCAACTATACATATTCACTTTTTTACTGTCAATGTACGTATAAAAACAACAACTCCATTTTTATCATACTGATTCGACACAATTTGCTTCAATTATGGTTCTATAACAAATATTCTCATACATTTATATCAATTATATCCATTGCATAGCTTACGAAAATTTTTTAAAATATTAAATATAATAATTAAGGGCCCGATTATTATGAAGTTACATAAACACATCTTTTTATTAACGGAGGTCTATCATGAAAAGAAAACTTATTTTCAAAAGATTTTTCAGTCTTTTGCTTTCGTCAGCTGTTTGTGTTGGTACATTTTCTTTTTCCACTCCACAGACAAGCTACGCTTCTACTAACGATAAAAACGTGTATTATGAACTTACAGATGATATACAAGACGGTGTGATTTTACACTGCTTTGACTGGACCTATCAACAGATAATAGATGAATTGCCAAACATTGCAGCTGCTGGCTTTTCATCAATTCAGACTTCGCCAGCCCAGACTGCCGTGGTCGGAAACAGCATATGGTATTACTTATACCAGCCTAACAATTTCACTGTAGGAAACTCTGGTCTTGGTTCTGAATCAGATTTGCAGAGGCTTTGTACAGAGGCTGACCGATATGGCATTCACGTCATAGTAGACGTAGTTGCCAACCATCTTGCTGGAGATCATTCAAATATTGATGACTCTTTAAAAGACAGCCAGTACTGGCACAACTACAACGGAAGTATTAACTACAGCAACCGCTACGAGATAACACATGGCGATATCGGGATGCCTGATATCAATTCAGAACATTCCTATGTACAGCAGAAGGTTCACAACTATATCAACCAGCTTAAGTCAGATGGCGTTGATGGTATCAGATGGGATGCCGCCAAACATATTTCTCTGCCATCTGAATCATGCAATTTCTGGAATACTGTAATCGATGATGATTTGTATAACTACGGTGAAATCTTAGATACACCTGTAAAAGATAACACTTCACTTGCCAATTCGCTGATGAGCGAATACACAGACTATATGTCTGTAACGGACAGCGTATATAGTGGAAATGTTCTTGATGCATTTAATAAAGGAAATGTTCCAACCAGCTATGCTAACTGGACAACTGTAAATGGAATTGATAATGACGAGGTCGTATACTGGGCTGAAAGCCATGATACATATTCCAACAATACAGACGAAGGTGGATGGACAAAATACATCAACCAAAATACCATCGACCGAGCTTACGCAGTTGTCGCAAGCCGTGATGGTGCATCCGCTTTATATTTTTCACGCCCTAGTCAGACAAACAAGACTTCAATTATGGTTGGCCAGAAGGGAAGCACTCACTTTAAATCCAACGAAGTCGCCGCTGTGAACCATTTTCACAATGCCTGCAACGGCGAAGCAGATTATTACACGACTTCTGATAATGTCGCCATAGTCACAAGAGAAAGTGGAGCAGTCCTTGTTCTTGGAAACGGCAGCAACAGACAGGTGTCTGTTCCAAATGGCGGCAGCTATACTACGCCTGGAACATATGTGGATGAAATAAGTGGAAATATTTTCACCGTAACCGCTGACACTATCTCTGGAACAATCGGTTCTACTGGAATTGCAGTATTCTATAAATTAGATGACAATCCTGTCACAGATATGATTACTGTCTACTTTACAAACAACCAGAACTGGGGAGATGTGTACGCATACACCTGGGGCGGCACTACTAACACCTCATCATGGCCAGGCAACAAAATGACCTATGTAAAAACCAATGAGTACGGCGAGTCTGTTTACAAAATGGAAATTGCAGCTGATGTAAGCGGACTGATATTCACAAATGGAAACGGCACCAAAACTGTCGATATAAAAACCGACATCAAAAACAATAATGGTTACTATCTCACAAGCTCAGGCAGCACATGCACTGTCGGAACTTACACGTATACTAATTATTTTACTACAATAATATAAATAAAGAAATAGCATCTGCTTTGGGGTTCTCGACGGTGTGAATTTTTTTCTGTAAATTCAGATCTTCTATGATAATTGATGCGGCTTAACAGCAGGTTTCTGTGG
>CAKRLV010000052.1 GCA_934359755.1 uncultured Agathobacter sp. | reverse complement strand
GAAACCAAGGATGAACAAAGCGCAGATACCAAGAATGCAAAAGTTACAAAGTCTATTGTAATATCTAGTCCGATTACTGGATATGCAGCAGATTTGTCAACTGCTCCAGATGAAGGATTTGCAAGCAAAATGATGGGTGACGGAGCTACTGTTACACCGTCAGATGCTATAGTAAGGGCACCAGAAGATGGAGAGGTTGTATTTGTATTTGATACAAAGCATGCAATCGGATTTATGACAGAATCAGGTATAAGCCTGCTTATGCATATTGGAATTGATACAGTTCAATTAGAAGGAAAAGGATTTGAGGTATTTGTAGAAAACGGTCAGAAGGTGAAAAAGGGAGATCCACTTATAAAGCTTGATTTGGATTATCTTAAGCAGAATGCACCATCGATTGTATCCCCTGTATTATGTACAGAATTAGAAGACAATCAGAAAATCAGATTGCTTGCAGAAGGAAATGTTGAAGCTGGGGATGCATTATTCGCCGTTGATTTCTACGAATAAATAAAAATGTGGGGTCAGAATATGTACAAAATCGTTAAGGTCTTAAATCACAACGCAGTACTCGTTGTAAGTTCAGATGAGAACCGAGAGTATCTTCTTATGGGTAAAGGAATTGGTTTCGGTAAGAAGACTGGAGAATCAGTTGAGCCAAACGAAGATTGCAGAATATATACATTGCAGAACTGCGAGGGAAGGGAAACCGCAGACGAGATTGTAAATAGTATTGATCCTGAGTTTTTGGAAATTGCAAGCTATATACTGGACGAGGCGGAGAAAGTATTTGGCAATATAGACCGCAAGATACTTTTTCCACTCGCTGACCATATTTATTATGCGGTGCAGCGAATGAAGAATAACGAACAGATAAGCAATCCGCTTACAGACGATATCCGTATTTTATTCCATATGGAATACAAGGTTGCAGAGTCCGTAGTGCCTGTTTTGCAGGAGAAATTCGGAATCACAATTATGGATGATGAAGTTGGGTATATCACAATGCATGTGCACTCTGCGATAGATGGCGATAATGTATCAGATGCTATGAAGACAGCCAGTGCAGTCAGAGATTGCATTGAGATGGTTGAGAGTGCCATGGGAAGAAAAATCGATGTCATGTCACTTTCATACAACAGATTGATGAACCATGTGCGTTACATGATTGTGCGCGCGATGACTGGCGAAAAGCTGAAAATGAGTCTGAATGATTATATCAGCGTGAAATATCCAGAGGAATTTAAAATGGCGGAAGTAATCTGTGAACAGATTGGAAAGACGATTGGATGCAGTTTGAAAAAGGCGGAAATCGGATATCTGGCAATGCATATCTGCCGTGTTACAAGCGGAGAGCTTGACGACGAAGAGTGATGTATATACCAGAGCAAATGATGCAGATATCAGAATGATGCAGATATTAAAAATGATGCAGATATCAAAAATGATGCAGATATCAAAAATGATGCAGATATTAGAAATGATGCAGACATCAAAAATGATACATATATCAAATAATACATAGAATGGAGAAAACAAATGAAATCATTTAATTATACAATTACAGATGAAGTAGGTATTCATGCAAGACCAGCAGGAATGTTAGTAAAAGAGGCTAAGAATTATGAATCAACTATCACAATTGTAAAGGGAGACCGTAGAGCTGATGTCAGAAAGCTTATGGTTCTTATGTCGCTTGGCGTAAAATGCGGCGAGGAAGTTACTGTTGAAGTTGAGGGTGATGATGAAGACGCAGCTGTAGCAGGAATGCAGAAGTTTTTCGAAGAAAATCTGTAAGAAGGAGCAGTTATGCCAATTTATTTTGGGAATAATTTTGCAAGAGAGCCTTTTCAGTTTGATTCCGTTGGCAATGACTGGGAACAGGAAAGTGTGAACAGACCGGATGGATTTCCTTTGTATCATTATCTACAGACCCAGGAAGGTGTTGGAATTGTGACGATACATGAGAATCCGAGCCAGACGGTCGAACTGCGCAAGGGGCAGGGAATACTCATAGCACCATATGTTCCACATTCATATTGTAACAGGGCAGGTGGTATGGATAGCAGCATTTGTGGAGTCTGGAAGACAGAATTTGCGACTTTCACAGGACCTATGGAATATTCGTTTAAGAATATTTTTACAGAGAAAGACTATTATCTGATAGACGAGAACAAAGGAAAAGAAATATCAGAAATCATAGGACAGGCAGTGAATCATTTTGCAGAAAACAGCAGTGATACACTGACGCTGTCGATTGATTGTTATAATCTGATGCTGCTGATTGCCGACCAGACAAGCTACACGCGCAATGAGAACAAGCTTGTCTGGGAGAAATACATAAAACCGGTTATAAGTATAATTGAGGAACACTACATGGAGGATATCAGTGCCAGGGAAATGGCGGATAGGGTGTTTGTGTCACAGCAGTATCTGGCCCGCATTTTTGCCGAGTATGTCAATTGCTCGGTCTATGAATATCTGACGAATTACAGGATAAATAAAGCCAAGGAGATATTGCTGATTTATCCTGAGAGAAAAGTGCAGGACATAGCCTGCGATGTAGGATACTCAGATACAAGCCATTTTATAGTGATGTTCAAAAAAGTAGCTGGAATGACACCAGTGCAGTTTCGCAAATTACATATTTAAGTTACCTTTTTTCAGGGTGGTTCTAAGCAGCCATTTCTGATCAATTTTCTTTAGGTCATTACCGAAGCGAACATGAAGTCGTACAGAGCCTTCGAGCTGCTCAATGTGTTCGATTGTACCTTTTCCGAATTTCGGATGTGTGATGTCATCATTTATATTGAATTTAATAGCACTATCTCTTTTTTTACGGTATTCCTGTTCGCGAACATATTGGTCACGGATAGGAATACTTTTGTCTGTAATTTTCTTTTTTAACACCTTATCATAATCGTGTTCAACTAAGCCCTCGCCAGCTTTGTAGTAAGGGGTTGGCGCAGCTCCGACGAGAGAACAGCAATATTTCCAAGCACTTCCATGGATGCCAGGCTGCCAGTTGTACTTGGCGGGGATGTCCATGTTGTACTGCATATAATGTGCATATTCATGCTTGTACAAATCCATCCTGTCCTCCTTGGAAAGTGGCTTTGACAGGCAGTAGCCTATGAATAATAAGGAAAAATGAAATTCTTCCTCATCATTACCAAGGCCCGGGGTGTAAGCCCCGAGCCTGTCTTCATCAAATCCGAATGTAATAGGAACTTTTGCGCCGTGTAGTCTGAACTGGCGGTCAAGCTTCTGATACAAAAAGCGAATTTCTGCTAAGTGGATTTTGGTTTCATTTTCAAGTAGTTGTTTTATGTTTGAATCTATGTGCATATGATATTTGCTGCTCCAATTATAAAATATTGTAACTATATATTGTAACTATATATTGTAATTATTCAGTTTCAGGATTTGATCGCGAAGCGAATATCTCATACTGGGATATAATTATTTGTTTGTAAGTTTTGAGGCTGCATCTGCAATGTGGTTTAAGACATTTGTGTTCTCAAATTCCTGATTCCTTGCCTCCGATGCAAGTGCTGACACTTCCTCAGATACCGCTGAAATGGTCTGGATAGAATCGACAATTTCATGGTTTGCAGAAGTAAGGTCTGTTATTGTCTCAACTAAGGTAGTTACACTTTCGGTTACAAAAGAGGCATTTTCTTCTATTATTGCAAATGAATTCTTAGACTTCTCAGCAGACGTTTTCTCATCATCAATCTCACCCGAGATACGTTTGATTCCATCTGTAATATCCGACAATGAAGTAGAAATATGCGATATCATTCCGCTTATCTCTTCTGTTGCCTCTTTGGTTTTAGTACTCATCGAAGATACCTCGTCAGCGACTACAGCAAATCCTTTTCCTGCCTCACCAGCATGTGCGGCTTCTACATTGGCATTGAGCGCAAGTATATTTGTCTGGAAAGCTATAGATTCTATCATCTTGCTTATCTTGTGCATCTCAGCCATATTTTCCTGTAGTTCTTCCAGAAGAGTGGCCATTTTGCCGCTCGATTCAACTGTTTTTTCAACATCAGTGATGAGAGTATGTAAATCGTCCTTGCCCTGTTCTACGCATTGCAGCGTCTGTTTCATAGATGCATCTATTTTTTTGGCAGCATCTTCAACAAGCGCAGTCTTCTCACCAATTGCAGTAGTTTGAAGGAGCTGTGTCTGAACTGCTTCTGCTGTATTGGTGGTTCCGTCAGATACTTCATCCATTGCACTTTTGGTGCTGGCAGTAGATTCAAGCAGCTTTGACAAATCTTCATTAATAGTGACGAGTCCTTTGTCTGTGGCATCCATCATATTGCGAATCTGGTCGAGCTTTACCTGGCTGTTTTTGTTGGTAGTTTTTGCAACCAAGTAAGAGAAAAGCGCAACAAGAATTACAACCAGATCCTGGATGATTGCATTACTTAAAGTGGTGTAGCCGAAGCGGCCTTTTAGTCCGCCGACTATGGTTATTATGAAGGATTCAATGACAACACCAGCATTAATTTTTAAACTGTAAGCCGCATCATTGTAGATTGAAATAACCAGAAGAAGTGGGATGACAAAGAAGAAAAGCATCGCATCTTCGGATGTAAAAATTACAAGAGTAAAGTACACAGCGAATCCGTATCCGAGAAAATGCTTAATCATCGTAGTCTCATGATTTTTTTTCCAACAGATTATTTCACCAATTGGAGAGAAAAAACCAACTATTATGGTAATAAGCAGATATCCAATGGAGCAGCCGCCCGACATAAAGCGGAGCATGGCAAGAAGCTCCATAAGTATTATTACTATCATATGGCTTGTCATGCCGACTTTATTATTACGTTCGAATTCTGAGATCTTTGTCCTTTCTGTCATATTATCCTCCCATTTAGCAAGTGGTAGCTATATTAATACATATCGTATTTTAACCATTAGCATATTATTTATGTATGTAACCATTCAGGTACTAAATGCCTACACATTTATTATAATATAGTGTGAACTTATGTCAAAGGATAATTGTATAGATGATAATAAATAAGGGGTTTGGGTAATCATTCAGTAATTAACGCTGTGGCGCATAGCTTGATAGCGCGGTGTCAAGCTATGCTTCTGAACAGTAAAACGAACAGTAAAATTATATTTACGTGTTTTCACAAAATTAGTTTCACAAAATTACATCTACGTGTTTTCACAAAATGGTTGCATATATGAAAACATAATGATACAATTCTAGGCAGAGTGTTGATTATCAAGTCGCACGAAGGGGTACACCACCGCGGGTGTAGTTCTCTTTCGTGCGGCTTTTTTTGATTTGTAGTAACTATTCAGACCCAACTTCCATAGTTGCGAAATGCTCTACTAAAGAAAATACAAGAAATACGAAAGGAGTCCGTTCATGGTAAAGATTAATGGAAAAGAATGTGATGCAGCAGGAATGATATTATCAGAATATTTACAGCAGAATGGTTATAAGTTCGAGCGTATAGCAGTAGAGCGAAATGAAGAAATCGTACCGAAGGCATCATATGGTCAGGTTACACTTGAAGATGGAGATATAGTGGAGGTAGTCAGTTTTGTTGGAGGTGGCTGATAAAGGTATTATACCGACGAAAAAGCAGATAGATGAAGCTCTTGAATACCGTCATACAAAAAGTGTGCAGGACAAAATCAGTCAGGCAGCTGTAGCGGTATGTGGGCTGGGCGGACTTGGTTCGAATATAGCATTTGCACTTGCAAGATGTGGAATCGGCAGACTGCATCTGATTGATTTTGACGTAGTTGATTTGTCTAATCTCAATAGGCAGCAGTATGGAATTAATCAGATTGGAAAGCCAAAACCTGACGCACTCAAAGAGGAATTATTGCAGATTAATCCATACCTTGACATTCATACAGATTTTATCAAATTGTCGGAAGAGAATATCTTTAACCTTTTAAAAGAAGAGGAATATATCTGTGAGGCATTCGATGTGCCAGAACAGAAAGCAATGCTTACAAATTACATACTCGAAAATATGCCAGAGAAGTATCTGGTTGGTGCATCAGGTATGGCAGGATATGGAGACAGCAATTCAATAGTGACAAGGAAAATTATGTCACATTATTATCTCTGCGGCGATGGTGTATCGGAGATAAATGAGAGTCAGGGGCTTATGGCGCCGCGAGTGATGATATGTGCAGCACATCAGGCAAATATGATTTTGCAGTTGATTCTTAATTAATATACATGATTAAATGGTCAGATTACGAGAATGCGAAGCATGTAGTAATATGATTAATCACAAATGAGGAGCAAAATATCTTTTGACCCTCATATCATATACAAGAAAAGAGGAAGTATCATGAAAAAAGATAGTTTTATTTTAGGTGGAAAAGAATTCACATCGAGATTTATTCTTGGTTCAGGAAAATATTCTATGGAGCTGATAAAAGCGGCTGTAGAAAATGCGGGAGCACAGATTATTACACTTGCAGTAAGAAGAACCAACACTAAGCAGGGAGAAAGTATTCTTGATTATATACCTGACAATGTTACACTTCTACCAAATACATCAGGAGCAAGAACAGCAGAGGAAGCCGTAAGAATCGCAAGAATGTCTAGAGAACTTGGATGTGGTGACTTTGTAAAAGTAGAAATAATGAAGGATAGCAAGTATCTCCTGCCAGACAATGTAGAGACTGTAAAGGCAACAGAAATGCTGGCAAAAGAGGGATTTGTCGTGCTTCCATATATGTATCCTGATTTGTACACAGCAAGGGACCTGGTTAATGCAGGAGCAGCTGCGGTAATGCCTCTTGCATCACCAATTGGTTCTAATAAAGGTCTGGCAACAAAGGAATTTATTCAGATTCTTATAGATGAAATTGACCTGCCAGTAATAGTGGATGCTGGTATAGGAAAACCGTCACAGGCATGTGAAGCGATGGAAATGGGAGCTGCGGCTATAATGGCAAATACTGCAATTGCAACTGCCGGAGATGTAGCGGCAATGGCGGGTGCATTTAAGAACGCAATTGATGCAGGACGTACTGCTTACCTATCAGGACTTGGACGAGTTCTTGAAAGAGGCGCATCTGCATCAGATCCATTAACAGGATTTTTACGGGATTAATAAATAATTGTAAGACTGAAAAATGGATAGGGAGCTTATGGAATTTCATAACAAAAGAAGCTACCCGATGAAAGGAACAAAATGTCAAACGAAAAACAAAATGATTTTTTTATAGATTCAGACAAATTAAGTGAGGCTGCTCTTGAGAAAAAGCACAGGCTTGAAAATGATCCCGCATCGAGAACAAACCATATGGAATACATGGAGGGAATGGAACAGATTTCATCTGACATCATGGAGAAGGTGCTTTCTCAGATGAACAGTTATGACCCGGAAAGCTATACAGACAGTGATGTGCGTCGTGCACTTTCGCATGAGACATGCAGTGTGGAAGACTTCAAGGCACTTCTGTCTCCGGCAGCTCTTCCCCATCTTGAGGAGATGGCACAGCGTGCAAAGTGGGAAACAAGTAAGCATTTTGGAAATACTGTGTATATCTTTACCCCGCTTTATATAGCTAATTATTGTGAGAATTATTGTGTCTATTGTGGATTCAATTGCTACAATGATATTGTCCGTAAGAAGCTGACCACAGAAGAGATAGAAAAAGAGATGAAGGTAATTGCAGACTCTGGTATTGAGGAAATCCTCATGCTGACAGGTGAGAGCAGAGGGATGAGTGACGTCAGATACATAGGTGAGGCGTGTAAACTTGCCAGCAAATATTTCAGAAATGTGGGACTTGAAATCTACCCGGTAAACAGTAATGAATACAAGTATCTTCATGAGTGCGGAGCAGACTATGTAACTGTATTTCAGGAGACGTATGATTCAGATAAGTATGAGACATTGCATTTGATGGGACATAAGAGAGTTTTTCCATACAGATTTGAAGCACAGGAGAGAGCGATTATGGGAGGCATGAGAGGTGTCGGATTTTCAGCGCTTCTGGGACTTTCCAATTTTCACAAGGATGCGCTTGCGTCAGCGCTTCATGTGTATTATTTACAGAGAAAATATCCGCATGTTGAGTATTCGCTTTCGTGTCCAAGACTCCGCCCAATCATCAACAATGACAAGATAAATCCGCTTGATGTGCATGAAAAGCAGCTTTGTCAGGTGCTTTGTGCATACAGAATTTTTCTGCCATACGTGGGCATTACAGTTTCGTCAAGAGAACAGAAGCACTTCCGTGATGGAATCGTAAAGATTGCTGCAACAAAGGTTTCAGCAGGAGTTTCAACAGGAATTGGGGATCACGAAAGCAAGTACGAAGGCAAGGAAGATGTCGATGCAGGCGATGAACAGTTCGAGATATCGGATGCAAGAAGCTTTGATGCTATGTATCATGATATGGAGGATGAGGGATTGCAGCCAGTATTAAACGATTATGTGTACGTGTAAGATTCAAAGAATTAATAAGGTTAGACATGTTGAATGATTAGTGAGGGGAAGATATGCACAGAGAATCAGAAATTGTAAAAATATGCATAACAAACAGGCACCTGGTAGAGGATGATTTTCTGACTCAGATAGAGAAAGTGGCAAAATCGGATTGTGCTATGATTATTTTGCGGGAAAAGGATATGCAGGAAAATGAATACATGCAGCTTGCACAACAAGTACTCGATATTTGCAGGAAGAATCACAAGACATGTATTTTGCACACATACTCGGGCGCAGCACTAAAATTAAAGGCAGATGGAATACATTTTCCACTGCCTGTACTTCTTGAGTATGCCCAAAAACATGGTGTGCCAAAGAGTAGTAATTTTGGAAAAATAGGAACATCTGTACATTCAGTCGAGGAGGCAAAAAAAGCTGTGAAATGTGGTGCAACCTATTTGACAGCAGGTCATGTTTTCCTCACTGACTGTAAAAAAGGTGTTCCAGCCAGAGGGCTTGATTTCCTTGCAGATGTGTGTAGTGCCGTCAATGTACCAGTGTATGCAATCGGCGGAATAAATGACAAAAATGCAGGAGACTGCATACAGGCTGGAGCAGCAGGTGTATGTATGATGTCAGGCTATATGAGATAGCTGACACCATGTTTTACGCCTATATAATTCGTGATTCGTTATGAATATTTCCGATACATATTCCGTTTCTATTATTTTTCTTTACATTATAAAGATACTCATCTGCTATATGCAGGAAATCCCAGATTTTATGTTCACAAACAGGTATTGATGTACACAGTCCCTGGGATATTGTGACGTAAGGAAAGGCTTTAGAGTATTCGTGCTCTAATGCAAGACTTATGATATTCTGCTTGATGCGGTGTGCCTTTTCTAAGACAGCTTGTTCATCAAGACCTTTGTAAATGATAATGAATTCATCGCCGCCGTATCTTGCGCAGAATGTGTTATCATCCTGCATTTCACCAATTAAGTCGGCAACAGCTTTAATGCAGTTATCACCAGCCTGATGCCCGTAGTTGTCGTTGTATTCCTTGAAATAATCAATATCGAGAATTTCGACAGTCAAAGGCAGGTTCGCATTGATACAGTCATCAATCATCTGCTGTGATGATTCGGTGAGACGATATCGATTTGCCAGACC
>CAKRLV010000051.1 GCA_934359755.1 uncultured Agathobacter sp. | reverse complement strand
TTATGGGATCTTAGCTCAGCTGGGAGAGCATCTGCCTTACAAGCAGAGGGTCACAGGTTCGAGCCCTGTAGGTCCCACTTAACAATTTAATATTGTTATATGCCGCAGTGGCGGAACTGGCAGACGCGCAGGACTTAAAATCCTGTTGTAGTGATACAGTACCGGTTCGATTCCGGTCTGCGGCATTTGTACGAAGGTACATTTTGTGTGTGTAGCTCAGCTGGATAGAGCACTTGGCTACGGACCAAGGTGTCGGGGGTTCGAATCCTCTCACGCACGTTGTTTGGAAGCATCATTGTGATGCTTCTTTTTTTTATGCAAATTCGACTTTAAAACATACTTTAATGCGTAAGTTGGGGATGAGGTACTAGTTAATCAACTGAAAAGATGGTAATATAATACTATATAATTGAGGAATATTTAAAAAGTACTATATAGTATATGTTGCTGTTATTATATATAGTTCGTTACAATATGGAGGGGGACTGTGAAGAAGATTGCTTTTATATCGGACGGATGGAAACGTCTGGTTACGTATTCGTGGGTTGATGGCATAATGAGCGAGATTCGGAATTCTGATGAGGATATATGTTTATATCAGTTTAATGCCAACGGAAACTGGAGTCATGATGTCAAACACAATATAGGTGAGTATAATCTGTTCAAATTACCAGATTACAGTGAATATGACGGTATTATATTTGACTGTACCAATATGACAGATCAGGAACAGATTCAGTCTATTATAGAAGTGTTGAAGAAACAGGATATACCGGTTGTAAGTATTGGATACTATGTTGATGGTTTTTATTATGTTGGTAATGATAATAAGAAATTATTCAGGGAACTAATAGACCATTTGTATCTAAAACACAATTGCAGGGATTTTGTGTTTGCCGGAGGTCCTGTTTATAGCTATGAGAATAAAATGCGCTGCGAGGCGTTTAAACAGGCCATGGAGGATTATAATCTGGTTGGGCCACCTGATAGATATTTATTTGGCGATTATGATTTCTCTACGGGCGTTAAATACATGGAAGAGTGGATTAGTGCTGACAGGAAGCTGCCAGATGCTTTTGTGTGTGCTAATGATAATATTGCTGCTGGAATATGTTCGGTTGCTGAAAAAAACGGGTATAATGTTCCAAGGGATTTTTTGGTTACAGGATTTGATAATCTTGATAAAGCTGCTTTTTTTAAGCCGCAGATTACAACTGTTGAGCATAATCGTGGAAATATCGGAATGGCTGCGGCTAGAATGCTTATAGATATATGGAAGGGGAAGCCTGTTGACCAGTTTACGTATGCACAGTCGGAGTGTATATGGGCTGAGAGTTGTGGTTGCCCTAACAATGGAAGAGTTGATTACAGACAATACATTAAAGAACGCATAGAGTATTCTGTGAAAAAGGATGGGTATGAAGAAGATGTAATGATTCTTGAAAACAGGATTACAGAATGTGCAAGTTTTTATAGTCTTTTTGAGAAATTCAGCCATCATATAGAATCGCTGGGGGATGATGGTGTATACATTGTTGTAGATAAGGTGTTGCAGAATCCTAATCTTGAATCTGAGTTTGTTAATTCAGATTATGTTCGTGAGAATATGTATGTGGGATATGCGCATGAAAAGGATAAAGAATTGCCACAATTTGATAGTGTTGATGATTTGTACAAGTATATAGAGGAGACTGGTGCGAATAATGCATATATGTTTTCGTCTATACACTTCAGAGACCAGATTGTTGGATATACTATATTAAAAAATCCTGAGTTTTTATATGATAATCCATCTTTTTATGATGTACATTCTGTATTTATGCTTAAACTGGAGAATTTGTTCAAACAGAAGCAGCTGGAAAATGCTAACAATGAGATGAGAAAAATATACAACAGGGATACATTGACCGGCTTATATAATCGTGTGGCATATGTTGAGATGGTTGTGCCGAAGTTTGAGGAGTATCATGCAAGGAATATTAGCTGTGCGATGATATTTTTTGATGCTGACCATTTTAAGCAGATTAATGACACGAAGGGACACAGATTTGGAGATTTTGTTCTGACTCGGATTGCGGAGATAATAAATACTTGTAAGCCTCAGGATGGTTATGCATACAGATATGGTGGGGATGAATTTGTAGTATTTTTCCCAGATGCGACTGATGAAAAAATATATGGATTTATCGCTGAGGTTGAAGAGCGGTTTAAAGCCGAGGATATAGAGGTGAGCCGAGGTATTGTGAGAACCGATCCGCATAAGAATATGAAATTGGAGGAATATTTGGTGATGGCTGATAACGAAATGTACAAGGCAAAGAAGAAAAAGAAAAATACCAGAAAATTTTATAAAGGAATGGATATATCATCTTTGCCAGAACATATTGATGGTGGAGGCAAGTTCTATACGATGGACGAAAGGCAGATTGAAGCGTTTGAATTGTTAAAGCAGAACAATGTCAATTCTATCCGCCTTAGAATCTGGAATGAACCAGGCAATGTACCTGACTCTAAAGGATATTGTGATTTGAAGCATACTCTTGAGATGGCTAAGAAAATAAAAGAAAATCAAATGCATTTTGTACTTGATTTTCATTATTCTGATTATTGGGCAGATCCTGGTCAGCAGAGAAAACCAAAAGCATGGGAAAACTTATCATATGAGGAATTAAAGAAGGCAGTTCATGATTATACAAAAGAAGTGCTTGATGCACTTGATGATATCGGTTGTCTTCCGGATATGGTGCAGGTTGGAAATGAGATAAGAAGCGGTATGCTTTTCCCGGATGGTGCGGTTCCTGATTATAAACAGCTTGCTGAATTGGTGAACGAAGGAATTCGTGCATGTAGAGAAAAATCTGAGAATATTGAAGTAATGATTCATCTCGATCAGGGAGGGCGTTTCTATTATCTGAAGGAATGGTTTGATTCGATGTTTGAGGCTGGAATGGAACCGATTGATGCTATTGGAATATCATTTTATTCTTTCTGGCATGGAACATTTATGGATTTGAGAGATTCCATGAAATCGCTTATCGAAAGATATAAGCTGCCCGTATATGTAGTAGAGACTGCGCATCCATGGAGACAGTGCGAGAATGAACATGTTTCAGCAGCGCTTATGAAGACAGCGGGATTGCCGGCAGGAATAGAGGAACAGAGACGTTCGCTTGAACTTGTTATGCAGATTGCGGCACAGGCATCAGACAATCTTGATAGTGGAGTTTATTATTGGGAACCGCTTTGTCTGCCGGGGGAGACCTACGGAACATGGGATGAAAATATGGGAATGCTCAATGAAAAGGGATGTGCACTTCCGTCATTTGAAGTTTATAAAGATTTTTCAATCAATAAATTACCAATTGGAAATATTGATGAATATATGGAATCTCTGTATGAGGTGGATGATTCAGAGGCTGCCCCGGCCGGTACTAATCTTATTGAAAATGGTGATTTCAGTAATGGATTATCTGATTGGTGGGTTACAAAAGATAGTGATGATGTTGTATGTGAAGCTAAAGATGGCGAGGTTCTGGTAGAGTCGAAGAGTAATTTTAAACTTGATATTTTCAGAGATGTATATGTGCAGAAAGCAGGTAAGTACACATTATCTGTACAGTATCGTGGTACAAATACGACAGGCGTTAAGGTGGCTTTGGTTTTGCGCGCCATAAGTTTTGACGGCGAAAAAGTATATAAAGAAGATATATTCCCATCTGATGTCAGGTTTGTAAATCATATGATAGAGGGCATAGACCTGCCAGCAGGACAGATTCAGGTTGGAATTGCTATAGACTCACCACCTGTTACTGGCAGGATTAAGAATTTCAGCCTTGTGGAGATTGAGTGATCATTGTATAAAGACTTGATTTTTTAGTGTGTTTTTTGACGCCGAGTATAAATTGCATTATATGTATGAGCAAAGTATATGAATGCTGATATATAAATATATGAGCCGGCAATATGATATTGTATAAGAATTACTAGTACATCGTTTTCGAAATAACTACACCATTCACTTGTCTGCAAATCCGGTTGTACAGGTAGAAAAGCCTTGGCGTAGCCCACTGCGCCTGCGTTTTTATACCTGCACAATCGAATCCGCATTCTACGCGATTGATATAGTTATTTACGAAACGATGTACTAAGCGTCGAAGCATACTTTACACATCATTTGAGCGTGTAAATAAGGAATGAATAATAAGGTTTGAACGAGGATTTTGACCTGATTTTAAAAACGTTTCACAAAATGAAAAATAAATGAAAAATAAAATAAAAAAGTTTTGAAAAAACTGTTGACAGATACAAGAACGCATGGTATAGTAATACACGGTTCGTTGGTCAAGCGGTTAAGACGCCGCCCTCTCACGGCGGAAACACGGGTTCGATTCCCGTACGGACTGCTAGAAGCACTTTCTTATGAAAGTGCTTTTTTAATACATAGGAAAGTCCTTCTTTCCTATATATTAAAACGCTCCGCGAGGATGCGACCTGCGTGGAGAGGTGAATGCACTTGCGTGCCCACACAGGCGCGCAAAGAGTCGCAAAGTGACTCTTTGTTCTTCAATAGAATAATGAAGCACAAAATAAAACAGGTCCTGAGGGGGACCTGTTTTGAGGGGAGTATAAATAATTAATAAGAGGTATAACATTGAAAAGATAAATCTTTTCGTAATTAATTATAAGTTAGTGGAAACTAAAAAACAATTATGCAAATGTATAAAAAAATTTATATTGTAAATACTATGATTGCAACAAATTAACCAAAGCCCATAAATATGGGATTTGAGAAAAATTTTGGAGGAAATACAGTCATGGCAAAAAATGCAACAAATGGAAACTATGAGGATTCAACTAACTCAACAAATGCAGCAAATTCTACAGATTATGCATCAAACAGAACTTCGAACAAGGCATCAAACAGCACAAACGCGTATGATAAGACATCAAACAAGGCGTCAAATAAAGCTTCGAATAAAGCTTCAAACAAGGCATCAAACAGCACAAATGCATTAGATAAAGCTACGAACTGCAGATAAATCTTAATAACATTTTTCTACAGGAAGCATACTGTATAGTATATAGAGACAGATGATATTTATGTATCATCTGTCTTTATTATATAAAGAGCAGGTAAATATTATGACATTTGAGACAGTGTATGCCAGAGAGCTGGCTATGTATGTGAGAGAAAATGATTCTGTAGTAGTTGATATCAGACTTCCTGGAAACTATGAGGAATGCCATTGGCAACAGGCGGTGAATCTGCCATTTGAATTTACAGATGATTATGAACAGATACTTGATAAGGAGCAAAGCATTGTGTTTTATTGTGAACATGGCGGAAGCAGCATGCAGCTTGCCAGATATCTTGGTCGGCGTGGGTATAAAACAGCGACAGTAATTGGTGGCTATGAAGCAATGAAAAAATTTGATGAAAAGTGTTTAAAAAAATCAAATTTTGTGCCACAATAGTAATAACTGATTTTACATAGAGAAAGAGAATTGATATGAAGACTTATGAACTTGTTGTACCTTGTCATTTCGGGCTTGAAGCCGTAGTGAAAAGGGAAATATATGATCTTGGTTACGAGATAACTAAAGTAGAAGATGGAAGAATTACATTTGAAGGTGATGCAGAAGCTATATGCAGAGCCAATGTATTTTTGAGAGGCGCAGAGAGAGTACTGCTTCAGGTAGGAAGATTTAAGGCGACTACTTTTGATGAACTTTTTGAAGGAATAAAGGCATTGCCATGGGAAGAGTATATTCCTAAGGATGGTAAATTCTGGGTAAAAAAAGCGTCTTCTATAAAGAGTAAGCTTTTCAGCCCATCCGATATCCAGTCTATTGTGAAGAAGGCCATGGTAGAAAAGCTTAAGCAATCCTACAAAATTGACTGGTTTCCAGAGGATGGAACGTCATATCCGGTCAGAGTCTTTTTGAATAAGGATGAAGTGATGGTTACTTTGGATACATCTGGAGATTCGTTGCATAAGAGAGGATATAGACTACAGACCAGCAAGGCTCCGATTACGGAGACCCTTGCCGCGTCACTTATCATGCTGACACCATGGAGAGGTGACAGGATCCTTGTTGATCCATTCTGCGGAAGTGGTACTTTTCCTATTGAGGCAGCTATGATGGCGGCGAATATTGCGCCAGGAATGAACAGGGATTTTACAGCTGAGGAGTGGACTAATTTTATTCCAAAGCAGCTATGGTATGATACTGTTAAAGAGGCTGAGGAAATGGTGGATATGGATGTTGAGGTTGATATACAGGGGTATGATATTGATCCGGATGTCGTTAAAGCAGCCAGAGAGAATGCTAAAAGAGCTGGAGTAGACAAGCTTATCCATTTTCAGCAGAGAGCTGTTGCTGATCTAAGTCATCCGAAGAAGTATGGTTTTATTATTTCTAATCCACCATATGGAGAGAGATTAGAGGAGAAGTCAGCATTGCCAGAATTGTATACGCAGATAGGACAGGCATATGCGGGACTTGATTCGTGGTCTATGTACCTTATCACAAGCTATGAGGATGCACCTAGATACATTGGGCGCAAAGCTGACAAAAACCGCAAGATATACAATGGAATGATTAAGACATATTTTTATCAGTTTATGGGGCCGAAGCCACCGAGGAGAGTTAAGTAATGAAATATTCAAGGAGATATATCGCATTTACACTTATTATCGCGATGACTTTTTTGACAAATTTCTATATATATGGGAAGGATCGTTCCCAGGTAGGACGTTTTAGGGGGGCTTCACTTGAAGCTGATACATGGAGCCCTCTTGTAGCAGATGATGTCAATTCGGGAGTGATTCATGTATACATCGACAATAAAGAATATACCAGTGAAGACTATAATTTTTATATGGATTCAAAGCGGAGTATCATGGTGCCTGTGTCAATAATCAGGGATGCATTAAATTGCAGCATTCATGTGTATGATGATTCAGAGCTTCTTGTAGAAAAAAGGAGTCTGTCAGCACAGATGACCTTAGATGATACAAGAGCTAAAAGCGGCGAGGACAGCGTCAAAATAATATCACCATTTACAAAGGTATCGGGAGAGTATTATGTGAGCTTAAATGACCTGTCTAAGCTTTTGGGATACTCATATAGCTTTGATATTCAGTCAAAGTCGATTAAAGCGGCTGATGAGTCGGATAATGCCTCTATTGTGCCGGCTAAATATGATCTGAGAGAGAAGAAGAGAGTTACTAAGATCCGTAATCAGGGGACATATGGTACATGCTGGGCTTTTGCGGCAATAAGCTCGCTTGAATCTTCTCTGATGCCAGAGAAGTCTATGACATTTTCTGTTGACAATATGACACTTGATAATTCTTTTGCAGTGACTAGAAATACAGGTGGTTCATATACCATGGGAATGGCTTATTTAGCTGCATGGCAGGGACCGATATATGAAAAGGATGATCCATATGCAGACGACAAGATAAATAAAGACGCCGAAGCTGTTATGCATGTTCAGCAGATGCAGGTGATTGCAGGTAAGGACTATGAGAGAATTAAGGAAGCTGTATTTAAGTATGGAGGAGTGCAGACCTCTTTGTACAGCACACTTAGAAGCTCACAGGCGTATTCGCCATATTATAACAGAAAGAATAACGCTTACTGCTATATAGGTACGGAGAAACCGAACCATGATGTCGTGATTGTGGGCTGGGATGATAACTATCCTGCATCAAATTTCAATGTAGAGCTTGAAGGCGATGGAGCATTTATCTGTCAGAACAGCTGGGGAAAGAAATTTGGCGACGATGGATTTTTCTATGTATCATATTATGACACCAATATTGGAACCCACAACGTGGCATATACAGATGTACAGCCGGCAGATAATTATGACAATATATATCAGAGTGATCTGTGTGGCTGGGTTGGTTCTATAGGTATAGGAATCAACAAAGAATCAATATATGGTGCGAACGTTTTTAAGGCTAAAAGTGACGAGGCAATTAAAGCAGCAGCATTTTATGCCACTGGGCCAGATACATCATACGAAGTGTATGCTGTGAAGAATTTCAAGGACAAATCATCCTTGACTGATAGAACAAAGGTAGCGGAAGGACGATTTGATAATGCTGGATACTACACGGTAGATTTTACTAACAGTATCAATGTTTCAAAGGGAGAAAAGTATGCTATTGTCGTATACTTGTCGACGCCTGATTCGAATAGTCCTATGGCAATAGAATATGATTCGGGAGAAAGCTATTTTTCCAGTATAGATTTGGAGGATGGAGAAGGCTATATAAGCAGCAACGGAAGAAATTTTGAGAATGTCAAAAAGAGTAATAAATGCAACTTATGTATAAAGGCCTTTTCGGATAATAGATAAATGTATGAAAAAATACTTAAGATAATTACAGTCCCCATAGTTTTACTTACGGTAGGGGTGTGCGTGGCTGTAAATTATCTGCCACAGGTTCATGAGAAGTCGGTGATGGCAGCTGAGATGGAGACGTGGCTTGAAAAAAGGGGAACAGATGCGCAAAGCGCGGATGTAAGCAAGGTCGATGTGCCGGTCGATATAGTACAACAGGATGAACTTGATGGACAGTTGAAGATAGAGATGCCTGCGGGGCTTACGAAGGAAGATATTACAATCGAGAATGACTATGTGACGCAGACCGTTTTTGTGAGCTTTAAGTCTGATGAAGGTGATTATTTTTCGAATCACCGCATAAGTGGAAGCTCAGACCATATTGCCTCCCTGGCGTACTATAATGAGGGACAGAAAGGCGTCATAGCCCTCGGACTTGATAAAGTGTATGAGACAAGAACCGATATAGTCAACGGCGCAATATATTTTAATTTCATAGATCCACACGATATTTATGATAAGGTGGTAGTGATAGATGCAGGACATGGAAGCAAGGCATCGGGAGCGGTAAAGCTCAATATAGAAGAAAAAAATATTGACCTTGCTATTGTTCTGGAACTAAAGAAGATATTTGATGCCAGCGATAAAAATATAGGTGTATACTACACAAGGACTGACGATAGTAATCCGACATTCAAGCAGAGGGCAGACCTTGCAAACAGAGCGGATGCAGACCTTTTTATAAGTATACATAATAATTCATCATCTACTGGGACGTTCTCAAGTCTGAATGGCACGCAGGTGATGTACAGTGAGTCTGACAAAAGTGAACTTTCTAGTAAGAAGTTTGCGTCGATATGTCTACATAATGTATGCAAATCTCTAAAAAGCAGAAAAATTGGACTGCTGGAAGGCGATGATATTTATATCATAAGAAGCAGCAAGGTGCCTGTAGCGTTGATAGAGGTAGGTTTCATGACAAACAGGGCTGAACTTGAGAAATTAAACTCGGATGAATACCAGAAGAAGGCGGCAGAAGGAATTTATAACGCTATACTTGAAGCGTTTGATAAAGGATATTAGGAAAGGATATTGATATGAATAAAATTATATTTGCAACTGGAAATAAAGATAAAATGCGCGAAATTCGTGAGATAATGGCAGATTTGGACGTCGAGATACTTTCTATGAAGGAAGCTGGAATTGATGTTGATATAGTAGAGGATGGCAGTACATTTGAGGAGAATGCAACTATAAAGGCAACTACTATAGCCAAATATACAGATGCGATAGTTCTTGCGGATGATTCAGGACTTGAAGTAGACTACATGAATAAAGAGCCGGGAGTCTATTCAGCAAGATGGATGGGGGAAGATACTTCGTATGATATCAAGAACCAGGCTATATTAGATAAATTAGATGGTGTTGAAAAAGAAAAAAGAACTGCAAGATTCGTATGTGCTATAGCAGCAGCACTTCCAGATGGCAATGTAATTGTATCGCGTCAGGCGATGGAAGGATACATAGGACTTAAGGCAGAGGGGGAGAATGGATTTGGATATGATCCTATTTTCTATCCTGTAGGATTTGAATGTTCATCAGCAGCATTATCACCTGAAGAGAAAAACGCTATAAGCCACAGAGGAAAGGCACTTCGGGACATGAAAAACAAACTTAAAAAATATTTTTAAAAAAATTTAAAAAAGTGGTTGACATTCTTATAGGGCTATAATATAATACTACTTGCGTCACGGGTGATGCAAGTTTCCGGGGTGTGGCTCAGCTTGGCTAGAGCGCCTGGTTTGGGACCAGGAGGTCGCAGGTTCGAATCCTGTCACCCCGACTTAACTAAATATTTGCGGGTGTAGTTCAATGGTAGAACACTAGCCTTCCAAGCTAGATACGTGGGTTCGATTCCCATCACCCGCTCTCTTACTGAAAAGTAAGTATGTGTCCGTAGCTCAGCTGGATAGAGCAACGGCCTTCTAAGCCGTGGGTCGGGGGTTCGAATCCCTTCGGGCACATT
>CAKRLV010000050.1 GCA_934359755.1 uncultured Agathobacter sp. | reverse complement strand
TTAGCTTGGTTCTTACCTTCATATTCTTCATATTTTTATTCTCCCTTCCTTGGAACTGATCACTTTTGTATATTTTGCCCAAAAATACAAAACATGTTATAAAATCAGTATACACTTTTACTATATTTTCGTCAATAGCGATCCACCTTTTACTATATTTTCGTCAATAGTGATTCCCCTTTTACCAGTTTTGAAAGGTAAATTTATTTTTGGAATACAATAAATTCAAATAAACAAAAACGCCCACCATTTTGGTGGGCGAAATCTCAGCTCATAATGTTTATCTGCCCCACATGTATTCAAACATCTTCTCAAATATCATGTCAATATTCTGGTTCAGAACATCCTGATGCAATGCATCTTTCTGCGCAACACATATCGCCATCATCCTGAGGAAATTGACAAAGACCTTCGGGTCGACATCCTCCCTCACACCTTCCATGATAGACAGTAAATACTGTGGTGTGTCTGAGTTTAAGTCATCTGCTATCAGTCCCGATTTCTCCATGACCGGGTAAAGCGTCTTCACGTCCTCTTCTGTAAGATACTGGTATATACTGTCCTGATGGTAAATTACCTGGCGAAGTAGCTCCATGCCTTCTTTTTTCGTCATCTTAGGACGTCCTGCCAGCAGAGTTTCTATCATACCCATGGTCTTTTTTCTTTCGTATCGAATCAACTCTACTACGAAAAGTTCCTTGGATTCGTAAAAATTATAGAATGTGCTTTTGCCAATCCCAGCTTCCTTTGTTATCTTCGTAACGGATGTATGTGTAAGTCCGTATTCACGAATGAGGCTCATACCTGCCTCAAGCATCTTCTTTCGTATTTCGTTTTTTTCTTCCTCTGAAAACACTCTGACAGGCATATGCCCTCCTCACTTTACTGCCTATTTTAGTTAGTTAATGCTCCAGCATCCAGCCTTGCTCTGCTCTTCCCACAGAAGTGCATACTTTCCTGCTTTTTGAATTAACTCGTCATGCTTGCCGCTTTCTGCCACGCGTCCGTCTTCTAATACAATTATCTGGTCCGCATTGTATATAGATTGTAATCTATGTGCTACTATAATAACAGTTTTCTCGTTTACAAGCTCGCTGATTGCTGCCTGAATCAGCACTTCATTCTCCGGGTCGAGTGATGCTGTCGCCTCATCTAAGAGAACTATAGGTGCATCCTTAAGCAAGGCTCTTGCAATTGATATACGCTGCTTCTCTCCACCAGATAGTGTCGAACCACCTTCTCCTACCATTGTATCATATCCTTCTGGAAGTGCCATAATAAAATCGTGGCATGATGCTTTCTTTGCCGCCTCTATGACTTCCTCTCTTGTTGCTGTCTCTTTTCCCATTTTTATATTATTCTCTATAGTGTCATGGAACAGATACACGTCCTGAAATACCATACTTATCTGTGATAACAGCGCGTCTGCTGACATGTCCTTTATCGCTACCCCTCCGAGTGTTATCTGTCCCGAATCTGTATCCCAGAATCTGGCTATCAGTTTGGTTATTGTTGATTTACCGCTTCCTGATGGTCCAACGATGGCTGTTATTGTTTTTTCTTCAAAGGTAAGTGAGAGATTTTTAAGCACCTGTTTCTGTCCATATCCAAAAGATACATCTTCAAACCGTATCGTCTTATTCTCTAATCCTCTGACTGCCGAGTCGCTGACCATGACATTTTCTTCTGACAATGGCTTCTCTGCATACACTTCTGCTATTCGCTCGTTTGCCCTGTTTGTCCTTGCAAAATCTGCTATGAAAAACATAAGGATTGAAACTGGCTCGTATATATTTAGTGCCATTACCAGAAAAGCAATATAGTAAAATGGGGTAAGTTTCAGTCTGATTGTCAGATATCCTCCAAGCAGCATTGTGATTACTATTCCAAGATTAAGGACCATTCTTCCAACTGATGCAATTGGTGCTGCCGATTTTGTCTCAATATGGACTGCTGCATTGCGCTGTTTGTCAAATGCACTCTTTAGTTTTTCAAATTGTTCGCCTGCTACATTAAATGCACGAAGTGTCTTAATTCCTTCTACATATTCAAGTATCTCTGATGCAGCCTCCTGCTGTGAATCCATTAACTCTATGCCTGAAACATTCATTCTCTTATAACTTATAAGTGCAAATGGTATTGCACATGGAATTGTTATAAAAAGTGCAACCGCCATTCTTACGTCGAAAAAGCACAGCATTATAAAAGATAATACTATTCTCACCAATGTAATTGCAATCTGTGGTGCGAAGCTGTTTGCCAGATTTTCTATTGTAGCAAAATCACGTAGAAGTACTGTTGAAAGTTCACCTGTATCCCTGCGTGAGAAAAATCCGAGTGAGAGTTTTCTCAAGTGCTCTCCCATATCTATTCTCGACTTCTTCATTCCTTCTGCCATTCCGCAACAGCTCATAATGTAGCTTTTCATTCTGACAAATAAATATACAACCGCCTGAATCAGCAGCACTATAACTATTTTCCAAAGCGGTGATGCATCAATTTCTGTGCTTGTTCCTTCTATTGGACCAAGCAGAAAATATATTGCAATTATCACTATCCCATAAGGAATTGTGGCGACTATACTGTCTACCACAAACCACAATAGCAGCTTTATGTATTTTTCTTTATCTCCGAATGAGAGTATTGAAAACCATTTATTCAAAATCATGCCTTAATCCTCCTTCGCCCTTTTTATTGTCCAGTCATCCCTGCGCTCATTCGCCTTTACCATTTCATTATAAAGTACGCATCTGTTGTACAACTGGGCATGCGTTCCACAATCCACTATTTTGCCATCACTGAGTACAAGAATTTTGTCAGCGTGTTCTATTGTTTTTATTCTATGCGCAATGATAAATACCGTCTTCTGCTCTGACAGCTTCGCAAAAGCGGCCTGTATTTTACTCTCATTTTCCGCATCGGCGTAGGATGTTGCCTCATCCATTACCACTATAGGTGCGTCTTTTAGAAAGAGTCTCGCTATCGCAATTCTTTGCTTTTCGCCACCTGAAAGGTATACATTATCCTCGCCAATGACTGTCTGATATCCTTTTGGCAGTGCCATTATTACGTCATCAATATTTGCATTTTTCGCAGCCTGCTGCACCTGCTCATATGTTGCATTTTTATTTCCCATGCGGATGTTATTCTCTATTGTGTCTGAAAAAACCATATTGTCCTGAAATACAAATGCAATTTTCTCCATCATAACCTTTGGTGGTATCTGTGTGATGTCCACTCCTCCTATACATATGCGACCTTCGTTCAGTGGATAAAACCGAAGCAAAAGCTGTAGAAATGTGGTCTTTCCACCACCTGATGGTCCGACAATTCCACATACCTGTCCCTGTTTGATACTGAAATTGATATCTGACAATGCTGCTCTTTTTCCATCATACGAAAAGCTGACATTCTCATATGCTACATCGTATCTGTCAGGTACCTGATTTCCATCTTCTGGAATTTCAGGCTGGTACAAGACATCATCTACTCTCTTTACACTCTCATTGATCTGGTTTAGTCCTACAACTAGATTCATCATGTTTTCGAGCGGCTCCTTCAGTCCCTGTCCTACTATGAAAAATAGGATGACTGTGAGAATTCCCGATACTATATCCTTCTCATGCTGTAGAATTATAATTGATGCTGGAAGCAGGAACAAAAGCTGGCCTCCGAACAATACATAGTAAAATCCCATTGGAACTGCATTTGCTTTGGCTGTCCTGTCTACCGAATCCACAAATGCATCTATGTCACTCTGGTATCTTCTGAATGCTCCAAGCGATCTGTTGAATACTTTTATGACTGGAATACCATGTATGAATTCCACAATAGTCGATGTCATCTGCTCTAATCTGTCCGCCATTTTCTTCTGCAATGCCGCTTTATCTTTCTGCTTGAGACAGATTCCAAGCAACATTATTGAGACAAATATCGGACAGAGCGCGACCAGCGCAAGTCTCCAGTCCATCACAAACAGGAAGACAATTGTAAACAGCGGTGCTGCAACTCCTGCTGCCACATCACTTAGGTTGTGCGCCACAAAGACCTCAATCTGTTCAACATCGTCTGACATTATCTTCTTAATCGCACCTTGTGTCGTGTCGCTAAAATATCCCATAGATATGCGCGACATCTTCTCCATAAGCTTAATTCTGATTTCATAAAGTAAATCGTATGCCGCTGTATGTGAAATTGAGCTTGATGTATATGAGCATATTCCGTATATGATGATTCCAAGCATCGTCACTGCCGCATACATTCCAATTTTATTTATATTAATCTGAGCCGGATTATTATAACTAAGCAGTATTTCCCGAATCACTCCATATATTGTCAGGAAAAAAATTACTCGCGATACGGCAGATACTACTGCAAGAGTACTTGCCGCAATTAGCTTTTTCTTCTTAGGTCCAGCAATCTCTATCAGCCTTGCAAACCCTTCTTTTCGTTTTTCTTTCATATATACATCTCCTTTTGCGACTATTATCATATTTTCGGTCGCATGTTGATTATATATGTAGCTAGTGCTGCCTGCAAGAAATTTGTGCTTTATGATAAAAATAATCATTTCTAATTTTCCTACAAAAAAAGATATAGGCAAGCCTATATCTTTTTTCGTGTAACAATATTCGAAATAATTATAAATAGATAACTTGGACAACACAATATAATAAGCGCTGGGAAAGTAGCATCCTCATATTTCCAGAAATTATCTGTAAAATAAAAGAATAACTTCACAAGTCCAAATGATATAAGCATATTAACAATGCCAAATACCAGAATCATTTTACCGTATATTTTCTGTGCGCTGTTCCAGATTTCCTGCGACTGCGTCGCTATTTTCCCTCTATACGCCGGGTACCTCAAAAATTCGTGCCTGTCGTAATCTAATGGTGCAATCATCATAATCACACCTGCAATTATCATTAGTCCACTAAGGACTGCCGGAATAATCAATAAAGCATATTTTCCCATATCTAAACACTTTCTTATTCTTATTTCTCACCATAATTCTTAGGCAATACAAGATTCAAAATAATAGCTGTCAGGAATACTACCGCTACACAGTTCTCTGCAAATACTGAACGGACAATACTTGGGAATATCGCAAATAAGTCTGGAAGCTGTGTAAATCCAAGTCCTATACTGAGAGACAATGCAGATATTGTGATATTTCTCTGGCTGAATCCGCATTTTCCAATCATCTGTAATCCACTGATTACGATTGTTCCAAACATCATAATAGTACATCCACCAAGCACTGCGCTAGGAAGTGTAGCAAGTATAGCTCCTACTGCCGGGAAAATTCCTGCAAGTATCATAATGATACCACCTGTCGCAAGGACGTATCTATTTACTACTTTAGTCATGGCTACTAATCCAACATTCTGGCTGAATGATGTAATTGGCATACACCCAAATATCGATGAAAGAGAACTTACAAAACCATCACATGCCAGTGAACCTGCTGTCTCCTTTGGTGTAACATCTCTTCCAAGACCTGATGAAGCAAGTGCTGATGTATCACCGATTGTCTCCGTCGCAGATACCAGGAAAATGAGTACAAATGCAACAATCGCATCAGGATGGAATTCCATCTTAAATGGCATAAAATGAGGAAGTGCTATGATTCCTACATCTGATAATGCGGAGAAATCTACGACACCCATGCACAATGCAACTATATATCCAACTACAAGTCCGAACAAAACTGAAAGCTGCTTGAAATATGACTTTGCAAATATATTAAAAATAATACAGCACAGCAACGTAATCGTTCCAAGTATCCAGTTCTGCACAGAACCAAAATCTGCATTTGACGCACCTCCACCAAATGAATCTGCACCAACTGATAAGAGTGAAAATCCAATTGCGGTCACTACAGTAGCTGCTACGATTGGTGATACAATCTTGATCCAGTACTTAGATAAAAGTCCAAGTATACCTTCTACGATACCACCTATAAGTACTGCTCCCATAATTGCACCATACCCATATTTCGCGCCTATCACACATGCGATTGATACGAATGTGAATGAAATACCCATTACGATAGGAAGTCTTGATCCAATTCTCCATATTGGGAAAAGCTGTATCAATGTACCAATTCCTGCAATCATCATTGCGCTCTGAATTATCATCGCAGTGTCTTTTGAACCAAGTCCGCAGGCTCCCGCTACTATAAGTATTGGTGCTATATTGGCAACAAACATAGCAAGGATATGCTGGAGTCCAAATGGAATTGCCTTTGCTACTGGTACCTTTCCATCCAGATTGTAGATATTATCTACCGAACTGTTTGAATTTACGCTATTTGAGCTTGTGTTATTTGTATTTGTGTTAGTTGCTTTGTTATTTTTTTTATTATTGCTCACGGAATTTAACCTCCCCAGTTTCAGCGTCCATACTCTCAACTATGGCAAGTGATTCAAGCTGGTATCCCATATTTCTGATTATATTTCCACCAACCTGGAAACCTTTCTCGATGGCAATTCCAATTCCTTCCACCGATGCTCCTGCCTGATTCACAATAGAAATAAGTCCTTGAAGTGCGCATCCATTTGCCAGAAAATCGTCAATTATAAGTACCTTATCGTCTTCGTTCAGGAATTTCTTTGATACTATTACCTGATTGCTGTTCTTGTGTGTGAACGATACCACATCGGCCACGTACATCTCACCCTCGATATTTATGCTCTTGGATTTCTTGGCAAAAACAACTGGTACGTCGAAATAACGTGCTACTATACATGCAATTCCAATTCCTGATGCCTCAATTGTAAGAATCTTGTTGATTTCTTTCGCCGCAAATCTCTTCTTGAACTCAGCACCCATCTGCTCGAAAAGTCCAATATCCATCTGGTGATTGAGGAAACTATCTACTTTAAGTACGTTTCCTTCTTTTACAATTCCATCCTTCGCAATTCTTTCTTCTAAGAAGTTCATATGTAAATCCTCTCTTTCTAACTTTCGTGATACATTGCCGCGCATATACTGTCGCTTGACTTTATCTGCTTTCTGGCAGTATTTGCTGCATCTATTGCCATAGAGACGCCGACACACTGGTCTGTTATGCAATATATTCCTGTTCTGACTCTTACTTTTATTTGGTCGTGCGTGATGTATTGAGCCGCTGAAAAAGCTTCATTGAGCGCACTCACTTTCTCTACTATGTCAGGTTGTGTGATATCATACGGCATGAACAGTACAAACTGGTCTGCAACAATTCTTGCAAAGTGTGTCTCCTCGGCTCTTTTGAATGTACTGATGATATAATCCGCAAATTCCCTTAACAACCTGTCCCCACTCGCATAGCCATATACTTTGTTATACGCAGTAAAATTCTCGAAATCACTATATACCATGACATATCCTGATCCCTGCGCACTGACTATAATTCTTTCTACACTCTGCTTGAACTTGTCAAATGAAACCAGCCCAGTAATATTATCAACCTCTGCTTCTCTCATGCAACCACAGCTTGCCACATTCACACCAGCATATTTCTTCATATACAGACAGAATAACTTGGTAATCTCCGACAGCTCACGTCTTTTATCTTTTGACCAGAAACGCTTATCATGACAGGTAGTAAATGATACCGCTCCAATATATTTGCCATCATCATACATTGCAATATATAGTACTGTCTTAGCGTCTCCCTGCATAAGCAGTGCTGCCGCATCTGGCGAATACTGCTCCATATGATCGTAGTTAAGTACCACAGAATCGTATTCGTCGTATCCTCTGAACAGAGTAATAAAATCATCCTTTTTAAACCCCGATGACCTGGTAAGTGCAGTAGGTACGCCATCTGCAAGCCATTGATACATCTGTTCTACCTTCATATTCTCTATATCTGTATGTATCATTGTAATTCGATCCAGCTGGAATCGCATACCTATAATTTTAAGCATAAGATTCATTGCTTCTGTCAGACAGCCGCTTTTCTCAAATACTTCAAAGCATGTGGCAACTATGTCATTCTGAAAATATCTTGCATCTATTTCTTCTAATTCATACTGATTTTCCTGTTTCTTTTCCTCAAAACGATGCATGTTGTCACAGAATACGTAACGATTCCTACCCTGTTTCTTTGCCTCATACAACGCCCAGTCCGCATTACCTATCACCTGTTCATAGTTGCTGCATGCAACATTCTCAGCTATATAACACGCTCCAATACTACACGTCGGCATATAATCATTCTCTTTGAAAGTTACCGTTCTTATTTCACGGATAAAGTTACTAAGCGCTGAAATGAGCCTCGTATTGTTTATATTTTTCAAAAGCACAGAGAACTCGTCTCCACCAATTCTGGCAACTATTCCTATATCTCCGAAATGCTTAATTAGCATATCTGCAAACACAGTAAGAACCTTGTCTCCAAATAGATGTCCGTAAGAATCATTTACTCCCTTGAAATAATCAACATCTATAACAAGAAGCCCACACGCTTCATATGGTGTCTTCTTTTTGAGATAGTTCTCTATAAGAGTCTTATATGTGGCATGATTGTATAATCCAGTCATGGAATCTCTTTGCGCCTGATTCTGATATTTCCTCTCAAGCTTACGCTGCATGGTAATATCTTTCATGCTGAGTATAATATACTCTTCACCATCTTCATCTACCATGCGGACTTTCCTGATGGACTTAAGCATCTTCTCACCATTAGCAGACATGCTTAATACTTCTATCATGCCATCATCAATTCCTCTTATGAACTGGACATACTTGCCTCTTTCTTCTTCTGGAAGCCATGCTCTTTTGTCTATCTCCTGCATATAGTTCACTATCCGGTCGTCTTCATTGAGAAAAAAATCATATCTGATAGCCGTATCTGTCTTTGGATGATATTCGTAAATGAGCATATTAGCCGTTTTAGCCAATGCCGCATACTTTGCCAATTTCTGTTCTGTTATGTTCATCCCCATTTAATTCCTCTTTACATTTAATATTAATACAATTATATTTACATCTGATTTATTAATCATCTTCCCTATTAATATTGTCATTATAACATCTAATGCTCTATAGTATCAACTTATTGTTATATATAATGACCTTATTTTGGTAAAAATTTATAAAATTATATGACTTTACTCCTAAAATTATCATGCTATAATAACCTAAGAAAAGAAATGAGGTATCATATGTCAGCTAAAACACAGCATTTATATAGTAATACAGATTTAAGAAAGCTGCTTATTCCTATCATCGTTGAACAGTTGCTTTCTTCTTTAATGGGAACTGCCGATACTATGATGGTCAGCAATATCGGTTCAGCTGCTATTTCTGCGGTTTCACTCGTGGACTCGATAAATATTCTTGTTATTCAGGCACTGTCTGCACTGTCTGCTGGCGGTGCAATTTTATGTTCACAGTATCTTGGAAGCCACAATAAAAAAGAAGCTAACCGTTCTGCACAACAGGTACTGTTTGTTATGATTTTCTTATCTGTGCTTTTGTCAGCACTCTGTCTGATTTTCCGTTATCCGTTGCTTAGTCTCATCTTTGGAAAAGTGGAAGCAGATGTAATGCGCAATTCACAGATTTATTTCTTTTATACATTACTGTCATTTCCGTTTATAGGCCTCTACGATGCGGGTGCATCTATTATGCGTTCGCAGAATAACAGCCGTAATCCTATGATTATTTCTGTTATTTCAAATTTCCTGAATATCGGCGGAAATGCAATCCTCATTTTCGGTCTTAATATGGGCGTAGCTGGTGCCGCTATCTCAACACTTGTATCGCGTATTTTCTGTGCGGTAGTTGTAATGTGGCAGCTTAGAAGTGATAAGGAACCTATTTATATCAGGAATTACTTCTCGATTCGTCCTGATTTTAGCCTAATTAAAAAAATACTGTTCATCGGTATTCCTTCTGGAATAGAGAACAGCATGTTTCAGTTTGGAAAGCTTGCGATTCAGTCAACTGTATCTACCCTTGGAACTGTTGCCATTGCAGCGCAGGCCATGACTAATATTCTTGAGAATCTAAATGGAATTGCAGCAATCGGAATTGGAATCGGACTGATGACTGTAGTTGGACAATGTCTTGGAGCCGGACGAAAAGATGAGGCTATTTATTATATTAAAAAGCTGTCCTGGCTTGCGGAGGCTGTCGTTATAGCAAGCTGTCTTCTCGTTTTCGCGCTCACAAAACCAATTACGATAATTGCAGGCATGGAACCAGCCAGCGCAAAACTATGTTTTTCTATGATTACTTTTATTACAATTACCAAACCACTTACATGGGTTTTATCGTTTATTCCACCTTACGGGATGCGTGCCGCTGGCGATGTAAAATTCTCTATGATTACATCGTGCTGCACCATGTGGCTATGCCGTGTGAGTCTATGTATTTACCTTTGCCGTGCGTGGGGCTTTGGTCCAATCGCCGTATGGATTGGTATGTTCTGCGACTGGACACTGCGCGCCATAATATTTGGTTTCCGTTTCCACTCACGCAAATGGCTCAACCACCATGTGATTGACTAGTGCATCGTTTT
>CAKRLV010000049.1 GCA_934359755.1 uncultured Agathobacter sp. | reverse complement strand
TTTCGACACTAAATTTCTTTAACATGATAATCACCTTCCATTTCTTTTTCTTTATTATATGATTATCCGCAAAAAAGCTCAAGCCTATCCGTATTTTTTTTACGGCTATATTGAATTTTTGTTTCACATATCAATCCCACAGTCTTCCATTTCGCGATTTTGCACAGAAGAGGGGGCGCCTGTCTCCACGATGAGGCTTGCCATACTCTATCTATATGATTTGATTATCCCTCTTTGGTTATGACTTTCTTGCACCATATTGTTGTCTTACAGTGAGGACATTTTGTGTATCGTGTATGAGTTAATGAGCAAGGTACTAGCTATGAAGCGTTTACAAAGAAAATGTAGCTTCTTCCGGATTATCTGACAAACCAATCGGTTCCCTGTTATAATACCCATCAATACGCATATACTATCTATATCTCTATCCGCATTGTTCAAGACAACTTATTCATAATAATGTCTTGTGCGCAAGACAATATTTTCTAGAAGCCAATGTCAACTATTGCTTTGTTGGTATCAGAAGAACCGTAAAGTCATATATGATGTACCAACAAATAAAACAATTAGAAGCCGATGGAATTCCCTTGTCCCAAATTATTTATGTAAATTTTGAAGATGAGCGTCTTTTGGAAATGACTGCTGAAGATTTAAATCTCATTTTAGAAATTGGATTAGAAATATCCGAAACTGATATCAAGCCATATTTATTTTTAGACGAGATTCAAAATATTAACGGATGGGAGAAATTCGTTCGCAGAATTGCAGATATGAAGTATCGAATCAATATTGGCTGATAAATTCTCTTCCAACCCCTTTATAAAACTCTTCTTTTATTTGACTTAATTCTCCCAAAGATCACAGATTTATCTGTGCATTTAGCCATCATCATAAGAATCATATGTACTCTTCTTTGTCGTTGTACTTTTCTTTGTGTCGCTGCTATATGATGACTTATTTGTTGAATTTGATTTATTATTGTAACTACTGCTTGAACCCGAGCTGCTTGTACTACTCTTAGATGTACTGCTGGATGATTTATTGCTATATGATGAGCTGCTATTGGATGTACTGCTTCCCGTATATGGTTTATGCAGATAACAATAGCTGCTTCCACTTGCCTGCTTATTATCACATCCTGCCTTAATACACTTAGGCTCATTTGCTTCACTTATTGAACCTATCACATACAGAATACCTATTATCACAAATAATATTACCAGTCCCTGTCAAAATGAATTCTTTTTCATACAAATCAGCCTCCCTTGAAAAAAACTCAGTCAAAATCATCCTTTATGCAAATAATTCATAATCTGTATCGAGCTCACTTCCTGCTCTATTTCTCTGCTTTCAAGTAATAAAAGTAAATATTGCTGATTCAATCGGTTAAATTATCGGTTTAAGCAAAGTAAACTAAACCAATCCTAAACCGATTAATCTTTAATATATCTTATTAACCTCAGCTTCGTACACCGATTCAGTATGAGTATCAAATAGCACCCACTCCACCAGATCAAAGCAATCTGGGTTATCCTGTAAGAACCTATTTACTGTATGTACCGCAATCTTTGCCGCCAACTCAACCGGAATACTATATACTCCCGTTGATATGGAAGGAAATGCAATAGACCTGATTCCATTATCCATAGCCAGCCTCATAGAATTAAAATAGCAGTTAGCAAGAAGTTCCTCTTCGCTATTCCTGCCACCATTCCATATCGGTCCCACAGTATGAATCACGTACTCACATGGCAGATTATAGGCTTTTGTTATCTTTGCTTCTCCTGTCTCACATCCATGAAGTGTCCTACACTCTGCCAGAAGTTCCGGTCCTGCTGCTCTATGAATTGCACCATCTACACCGCCTCCGCCAAGAAGAGAGTTGTTTGCTGCATTCACAATTGCCTGCACATCTTTAATTTTAGTTATATCGCCTTGTATAGTTTTTATTATGTACACTTCATTACTCCTCCTCTAATTCCTGCCATGGTTCCAGTCCCATTTCTTCCCAAGTTACTCCATATGGTGCACCACCAGAAGTATACCCTGCTATGTAAAGAAATGTGTCATCGCTTCACGCTTATCCACAATCTTACAGAACTCTTCATATTCTGTTCTTGGAGCAATAGCATATACTGCTGTAAACAGTGTTCTACAAATGCTGTCCTTTTCAGTATCAGTCGGCATTCTCTGGTTTACAAGGTAAAACTTTAAATACATCCTATAAGTTTTATCAACAATAGCACTTTTCTGTTTTTGTTTTAAATCTTTATAGCTTCTATCTGCTCTGCGCATTAAAATATTCCTCTTGTAATTTCAGGAAGCTGCCTATCCGTACTTTATATTACTATGCCATTGCAATGGTCAATCTCATGCTGAATAATCTGTGCTGTCCAACCGGAATATTTCCCATGCTGTTTCTTAAAGTTCTGGTCTAGGTAATCCACCTCAATCTCTTGATATCTGGTGCATGGACGGACCCCTTCCAACGACAGACATCCTTCCTCCGTCTGATATTCCCCATGTTTCTTCGTTATTACCGGATTTATCATTGGAAATTGAAATGGACCTGCAGCCACCACAATAATATTCTTCTTAACACCTATCATGTTTGCCGCCATGCCTACGCAATGATCAAGATTAGCACGCAATGTATCGAGTAAATCCGTTACCACCTGCTTATCTGCCTCCGTTGCATCCACAGATTTCTGTGCAAGAAACAATGGATCTTTTACTATTTTCTTTATCATTAGTTCCATCCTTTCCAGATATCCGGCTGATAACCAAGTGTTGATTGCTTTCCGTTTCTTACTACTGGTGTTTTAATTACCTGTGGATTCTCAAGCACCTTTTCGAGCTTATCTTCATCTGCGATATACTTAATAAGAGCAAGTAAATCCTTGTCTTTACCTTCCCAGTTAATCATGTTGTCCAGACCACCGTTGACCTGAGCCACAGAGTTAAACTCACCTTTGCTCATGCCTTTCTCTTTCATATCAATGAACTGATACCTGATGCCTCGCTCTTTGAAGAAACGCTCCGCTTTCTTAGTATCATTACATTTCTTAGTTCCAAATATCTGTATATTCATATCAGTATTCCTTCTCTATCTCTCCATTTATTCCATACATTTTCTTGAATGCATCAAGGTCTGCCGAGTTCTTAATCAACATAACCTCTTCCATTTTACCTGTATGAATGTCCTTAAAGCCTGCAACCTGCTCGCCATTACATATGCTCGCCTTGATAACTGGTTTCTTATTTTCTTTATCATATGTCTTTGTAACTGTCTTTTTCTTAAATAAACCCACTCTAAGCACCTTCTTTTGACTTTGCCATCAGTATTAGTTTTTCAAAGGACATCGCAAAGCGTACATCATCATCTTCTGTACGCTTTCTCGTGTCTCCGTTTCCACTCCGGTCGGTGCAGAACCGATGTCCACCGGACATCGTGCACCCTTTCATATGATTCTTATGAGAGCTGCGCCTTGCCTTCTTATTAAGGTGTCGCTCCATAAGCATCTGATCTATGTTCTCATTCGTGTACCACTTGCCTGATTGGTGAATCGCATATGCACCCTTGCCAAGTGCCATTGCAGCAACACCATAATCCTGCGATACTACTACATCCCCTTTATGACAAATGCTGATCAGTTTATAATCTACTGCATCTGCTCCTGCACCTACTACAATCACCTCGCTGTAATCAGAATACAAAATATGATTTGTATCACACAGCAATGTGGTGGAAATATTGTATTTCTCTGCTATTGTCTCAACAATGTCCACTACCGGACACGCATCTGCATCTACAAATATCTGCATTTTCTCATTAAATCCATTTCATATCAATTATAGTTACTATTAATTCTGCTTCTCTCTATATCTTCTCTTGCAATAATCCATTGTCCTATAATCTATCACGTCTTTCATCTGCTGGATCATAACAGGATTATCAATTAGGGGACGTAATTCTTCTCTTAAGCCTAATATCACATCATCATTTTTAACAAAAAATCCTTTCCCTGATTCCAAAAGAAAATGCACTGGCATAGTAAGAATCTTCTTTAAATGCTCCTTATCTGATATATCATTATACTTCTGTAATGTCATATTTTTATCAAGATCTTTCCAGTTTGTTCCAGTTGAGAAGAATTCTTTCCAACTGGAAAGAAGCTGTTTTTCTGACACTTCCATCAACACATTTGAGTTATTATAAAATGCCATAAGCACTGGCATTTTATATACTTTTGACATATTTGTGTTTTCGAGTAGGCTGATAAATTCTCTTCCAACCCCTTTGTAAAATTCTTCTTCTATTTGACTTAGTTCTCCCAAATCATTGAGGAACTCAAGATATCTTTTAAACGGATTATCTTTGGAATGTGTAATTGCAGATTCATAAATATTATCATCCATATATGTAAACAAATCCAGTCTTGTCGGTCGCTTTCCTAACAGTTCTTTTACCCTGAAATATTCATTTATTATCTGATCTTTAAGCTTTAAATGTTTTCTATCCATTTCAGCAAAAAGATCAATCAGCTTCATATCAAAATCCACCAGGCAATCATCTGGAAATTGCAATGCATCTGATAGATGAACTCCTTGTCTTTGCACATCAGTTTTTCCTTCGAGCAGGAAACGCACTCTGCCTGCTTTCTCATAATTACCAATAAAATCAAGCACTGTCAGGAACTCTTTCCCCCTGTATTTTCTAAGTCCTCTTCCAAGTTGCTGAAGGAAAACTATTGGTGATTCTGTAGGTCTTAAGAACATCACCATATCAACCGATGTAATATCAACGCCTTCATTAAACATATCCACAGAAAAAATCACTTTTATTTCGCCATTCTTCAATTTTCGTATTGCTACATTTCGTTTCTCAGTATATTCCCCACTTGCATCACTAAATACGGCAACTGACGGTATTCCTCTTGATGAAAATTCTTTCGCCATCTCTCTTGCATGCTCCTTGGAACAACAGAATCCAAGAGCCTGCCTTGACCCATATTTGCAGTAATATTTATAAATCAGCTCATATCTGTGAACATTTCCAATATAGGTTTCGTTCAATTCTTTTTCATCATATCTTCCCCTTACAATGTGTAATTTTGAATAATCGGTTTCATCAAAAATCCCATAATAATGAAACGGAACAAGCATTCCCTTATTGATTGCTTCTTTTAATGAGATCTCATAGGGTACATTATAATCACAGATTTCATAGATATTTCGACCATCTAATCTCTCTGGAGTCGCTGTTAATCCCAGCAAAAACTGTGGGTTAAAATAATTTACAATCCTTTGATACTGGTCATTAACTGCATGGTGGAATTCATCTATTACAATATAATTAAAATAATCTGGAGCAAAATACTTATCATTCAGGTATTCATTCCTGCCAAGTGTTGCAACCGAAGCAAAAATCACAGATTTATCCGTGCATTTACTTTCTCCGCAAAAAAAACCATAATCATCTGAATTTCTAACATTTTTAAAAGATTCTGCAGCCTGCTTTAAGATTTCTTCTCTATGTGCAACAAATAGTACTCTCCCATATTTCTTTGAATCAAATGCTGCAAGATATGTTTTTCCAACACCTGTCGCAGCCTGAACTAAAGCTCTTTTTGCGCCCTCTGCTCTGGTATTTTCCAGCGCACACAAAGCTTCTATCTGCGCTCCTCTTGGTTCGAATAACGCTATATTATTTGTAATTTCATTATCCTGCAAATCATATCTATCCAGATCCTTTGATATAGCTGGACGGTGCCAGTCTTTTGAATAGCGTTTTAATTCATCCTCATCTATTATCACAGAATGGTTTTCAAATAAATCAAGAAATGTATTATAAAATTTTTCATAGTTTTGAGGATCTGTTTTGCTACTAAATCGATAATTCCATTCAATACCTGATGTTAATGCACTCCTTGAAATATTTGATGACCCTATGTATATCGTACTATACTCTTTGTAATGAAACATGTATGATTTTGGATGAAATGAACGATTTTTTTCATTATAGAAACGTAAATCTACCTGTTCCCCAAGCTTATGTTTGATAAGATACAATGCTGATGGCTGTGTTATACCAAGATAATTTCCCGTAAGAATTCTAATTTTTGCTCCACGTTTCAATGCATTCTCAAGTTCATTAAGCAACATTCTGACACCAGATTCCATCAGAAATGAAACAACAATATCCACGCTATCAGCCTGTTTCAGACTATTAATCAACTGATAATACAGATACATCCTCTTATCTTGACCTCCAGTAAGTGCATCCGCCCCATATTCTATTTCATTAATATCATCTAATTCTTCTGCAGTATTAAATTCAGCCATTTTTCATCTCCACGACCTGGTCTTACATCACTTGTAATCCACTCTTCCCTCAATTTAACATTTTCTATATTCTGAACAAATTTTTCAAACTTCTCTTCTGTAAAATCTGTAAAATATCGTCCATTTCTCTCTCCCTCAAACTCACCATACTTGAAAGATGTGTAAATGATGCCATTTATTTTTAATGCTTTTACCATTTTCCCCAATACTGCTTTAAGTTCATTCTGGGGAAGATGAAGTATCGAAGAGCAAGCCCATATACCATCATATTTTTCTATTTCTTCAAGTTCATTAAATAACATTTTCTTTACTTTTATACCTGTATAGTCACTTGCAATAAGACACAATTTTTCCGAACCATCTATTGCATCAACTTGGAAATTCTGACTCAGAAAATACTTAGTATCTCTTCCTGAACCACAGCCAAAATCAAGAATACATCCCTGCTCAGGCAGCAATTTCTGAAAATGTTTCTGTGTGTCATAGAAATCCACATCCACTGTTCCTTCTGCAAAGCTGCTGGCATTCTTATTGTAATAATCTAAAGTTTTATTTTCACTCATATCTATTTGGGGTTTCCTTTTTATGATTTACTAATTTTATGTCATTCAATCATGAAATTATTATAACATTTGTTATTAGTATCCTCAATTATTGCCTTTCAAAAATAATTCGACTATTTTATTTTCATATTAATTCTTTATGCTGTGAATCAAACAATTTTATATCATCTGTACCAGTATCAATAATCCTACACACACCCCCTCCATCAACTACAAATACAACCTTTCCTTTCGCCTTATCTCCAATCTTGTCATACAATCTGCCAGCACTCATAGACTCACCTTTAACAGTAAAAGGACTATTAGCCACATATCCTATCTTTCCAAGTCCTTTTATCTTTACCTGTATTGCTTCTTTGTCGTACTCATTATCCGGCTCTTTTTCAAGTTTGACTTTCATCCCTTTTTCCATAAAATCACTGCCAAAATAATGGCTGCAACCTGCTATTGTAAAATAAAGTTCTTCCATAATGGTCTCCTTTCCGCAAAGCTTTATCAGCTTTACCAGTCTTCTCCGTACTCATCCATTGCATCATCTACACCATCAGCATAATCGCTGTCTCTGTCATATCTGTCATAGTCATAATCTCCATCCATATAGATATCATCATAGCCATCATCATAAGAATCATATGTACTCTTTTTTGTCGTTGTACTTTTCTTTGTGCCGCTGCTATATGATGACTTATTTGTTGAATTTGATTTATTATTGTAACTACTGCTTGAACCCGAGCTGCTTGTACTACTCTTAGATGTACTGCTGGATGATTTATTGCTATATGATGAGCTGCTATTGGATGTACTGCTTCCCGTATATGGTTTATGCAGATAACAATAGCTGCTTCCACTTGCCTGCTTATTATCACATCCTGCCTTAATACACTTAGGCTCATTTGCTTCGCTTATTGAACCTATCACATACAGAATACCTATTATCACAAATAATATTACCAGTCCCTGTCCAAATGAATTCTTTCTCATACAAATCAGCCTCCGTATTTTCAACCAACCATATCTTCTAATATATGCATATTCTCTTCCTGCCCGTTATCTACAGGCTGCATTTTTGTTACTTCACTTTGTTCCGGAACTTCCATTATGTCTTCAATTTCTGCCAGATTATCTTCACAGGTATCAGCCAGAGATTCACAATCAATGTAATCTGTCAATGCATACAGGCAGTTAAGTTCTTTCGTTTTTGCTTTCTTCTCAAGTCTCAACTCTTTAAGGCTCTTAAATACTTTATATCCTTGCGCGACATTGCAATTAGTATCTTCTGCTTCCAAAAGAATATTTTCAATCTCAGCATCTATCTCTTTGATGTCTATCTGTAGATTTGTTATATAATGTCCGGCATTTCTATAAAACTCTGCCTGCTGTCTTGCAAATGATAACCAGTCATTCTCTTTTCCATCAAACGGAGTATAACTTCTTTCTTCTGCCATTTCTGCCATTGTTTCTTCACCATCCTTTTCATCAAATGTTGGTTCAATGCTGTATCTTTGCTTTGTATCTGAACTAACATGAGCTGCTCTATGTAAATCGTCTCTTTGTAACCGTCTATCTTTGAGCACGCAATTTTCAAACAGCTCCTCGTATTTTCTAGGTTTATACTTTCTTGTTTCCAATCCTTTGATACTTTTTAATGCCTGCTTTGCTCTGGTGACATTTGCATTCGTCCCAAAACCGATTTGAAAATATTCAATTCTCTGTAATTCATCCTTGATATCTCTCCTGTTTTCCCTGCACACTCTCAGCAGTTCAATCAGATCAGCGGCTTCATTGTCATCAGTCTCACATAATTCAATGTAGTGGAGAATATCGCATATCTTCTGGTCTATATCTGAATGCCTTTTCGACAGCTCATCCCTATATTCCTTCAGTCCTTCCACTAGATATGTAAAATGGGTAAGGTATTCTGCCCAGTCCATTTCCGACAGGTCATACGATGCAACATTTTTCTCAATCGGTTCTGTCACCTCATCATATGTTAGTTCTTTTATTGGTGAAATATATTCATCATCATTATTTTCCTGTTCTTCTACAGGTAATGCACTGGAATTGTCGTCTATTTCATCACTGCCTGATACTGTCCCGTTCATATCTTCCTCTGTTTCTTCTATCGGAACCATACAATAAAATGATGCTTTCTTACCTACACATATACGGCTGTTTGCCTGTGCAAATGTAAATACTGTTGCGTCCTGCTCTCCCGCCACAGCTACCAACTGATCTGCTTTATCAGTCCTATAATAGTTACCACTATAATCCATTATGTAATATAAAGAATCCGTTCCCATAGACACCTCCTATTCTAATGTCCCATCATTTCTGCATACATCGTAATATTCACACATAATGCAGCATCCTCCGCATTCCTTAGCATGTAATACTGTTTTTCTAATCCAATACCATAACCTTGCCACTCTGCTACCTCTGTTACTTTTTACGCTATTTTTATCTGAATCCTAAAATTGCAAGAACAATCATAAATATAATAGAGCCTATTAACCATGTCCCACTTCCACTACTACCAGAGCTGCTATTTCCCGTGTTTTGTTTCATAGAGTTCTTATAAATCTGATATTCAATAAAATCATCTACCATATCTTTTTTTCCGTCTTTATTCCAATCATATATTGCCATATTTATTACCTCACTTTCGTACTTTTTATTTAAAGTTCTATTGTTATCTCTTATCTGACTCTTATTATAAATATCAAGGTGTCCCATAAACACACCTTGTACTCCGAATATACGTTCTTTTTACATGTGTTCTACTGCTTAGATGGAGTGTTGCAGCCGGAAGCTTCTTTTGATTCAGAGTAAAAAAATACAGAGAAAACACTGTTGATTAAACTATGCTTTCTCTGTACTAACTCAAATATATAATTCTGGAGTAATTATCATGCTTATCTCTTATATTGTTTTATCAATCTGTCAATTTCAGCATTCATCATCTCAACAACACTATCTGGTCCTGCAAGCGTTACTCCCTCACCAAGACCTATGATCCACGCTAGAAACTGCCTGCTGACTGCAACCTCCACATTAACTACGAAGCGTTTATCATCCAATCTGATCATTGACACATCTTTTCCAAAACGGTCTATCATAACACCTGCAAAATAATTGTCGCACTCAATGCGCACCCACTCTTCTTTGCCACCATACATGCCGAACATTTTTCTGGCATATGCAGCCATATCAAATGATTTGAATGCCTGCCTTCCTTCTCTTCCTTTGCCATTTGACTTGATATAAAGCATTTTATCTACTCGAAAATGCTTTATTATTCCCTCATTACTGTCATATGCAATTAAGTAATAATTCTCATCATCCCAGGATAATGACCATGGACTGACTTCATAAAGTGCTCCATCATGGCGCAGTTCCATCTTCTTATCAACATTCCATTGAAAATACTGGAATGTTATCCTCGAATTTTCTGCTATTGCTGTATGTATCCTGTCAACATTGTAATAAATGCTCTCATTCATCGTCTTTACACGACCAGCAACAAATACCTGCCTGTGTAACTGTGATGCTTCGTATTTACTGGCAAGCCCTTCTATCTTTTTTATAAGCTCATTTGATTTCTTAGCTGTGATAAATTTTGCCGACTGCACAGAATCTACCAATAGTTTTAATTCAGCAAGCTCAAACTGTCTGTTTCCTATATGATAGGAATATGTCCTGTCTTCCTGCGTTCCTATAACATCCAGACCATACACCCTTAAATTTTCAATGTCATTATATAAGCTTTTGCGTTCCGCACTTATATCATACGCAGCGAGCGCATCAATAATCTCCGGCATAGTAATACTGTGCGTTTCATCCGTCCGTTCCAGAAGAATTTTCATAAGATATATCAGTTTCAATTTCTGATTTGATGATTTAGGCATA
>CAKRLV010000048.1 GCA_934359755.1 uncultured Agathobacter sp. | reverse complement strand
GCAGTAATCTGAAAAAGGAAACGCTGGTAGAAAGAATAAGGTATGATGGATAGCAAGTAATATGTAATGAACTAGGTATTAACGAAGAGGAGAAATAGATAACTTCCAGATTTGTATGTATGGTAAATCTAAACTGTATTTTAGCAACATATCTTGAGTGGGGGCAGAAAGTGCCCCCACTTTCACTATTTGGGGGCGAAAAGCACCCCCCAAATATAATAAACAAAGGGTTCAAGGGAAAAATCCCTTGCTAGAACAGCATTTCGATGGAGACATCTCTAATGCGTATCTAGCCGTCGCCGGGGACTAATATATAAGAAGGAATATTGTTTGAGCAGGAAAAGACATAGAAGACTCTGTAAGCAGGCAGAAAAAATTTGACCGGTTCTGTTATTACTTAGGTGGGGTAAAACAGCTTCTGGACAAAAAGGCAGCATAGGCAGCTGGCATCCTGTAGATAATATGCTGCAGGATGTATACATATATCAGGAGGCTTCATTCATGGCGAGTGGAGTCTCTTTTATTTTGCATTGTATAATGCAGAGATTATTTGTATTGTAAAAAGCAATACATGGTGGTACACTATAAAAAACAGGAGGTGCATACTATGGCAACAAAAACTGCAAATGTAACAGCGCGAATTCAACCGAATATAAAAGAGCAGGCAGAGGCAATTCTTGACAGACTTGGAATTCCTGTATCTGTATTCATAGATATGACTTACAGACAGGTTATTATGCGTGATGGAGTACCATTTTCACTAGATATTCCGGATAAACTTGTCACAAGAGATTCTATAACACAAGCTGAATTTGATATGATGATGCAGACCGGGCTTGCACAGGCAAAAAAGAACGATTCTGTATCTGTTGATGAGGCTTTTAATCAATTAAAGTCGGAGATATAGTGCATGAATGAATATGAGGTAAGGGTAACAAGGCAGGCATTAGAGCAGATGAAAGAGATAGTTCATTATATTTCAAATGATCTAATTGCACCGGATGCAGCAGATAATCTGCTTGACAAGATGAAAGCAGAGATTACTAAGTTGTCGAGTTTTCCGAAAAAACATGCCTTGATTGATGAAGAGCCATGGAGGACTGAGGGAGTACGCAAGATTGTTGTTAAAAATTTCCTGATTTATTATTGGGTTGATGATGAAAATAACAGAGTTCAGGTAACAGCAGTTATTTATAGCAGGAGAGACCAGATCCGGCAGCTAAGTAATATGGATATGGAGTAGTGGCTTAATCCGTAAGGATTACTATAAAGGTATATAGTTGCAAATATATAAAACTGAATACACGCAATGAAAGAAGCAGATATGTGGAAATATTCCATGTGTCTGCTTTTTTCATGCCCTAAAGATAACAACAAGTATCAGTGAAGCTTTTTTCGTGCAGTTATCACTTTTATCTGCTCTTGCACAGAATGAGGTTGAGTCTTTATCCCAGAATGTGACAATGGGTGTGCAGATGAAAATGTCCAGAGGAGAGCTGATGGGATTTAATGGATGTCTTGGTTATGATTATAACCCGGAGGATAAGAGTATAACCATCAATGAAGCAGAAGCAGAGATAGTCCGCCTGATTTATGATTTGTATCTGCAGGGATATGGTGCATATAGAATTGCGAAGAATCATCATGAAGCCATTATTTCAGAGGAAGAGTGGGACAAAGTTCAGGATATTTTAAAAAGCAGATATCGTACCAATGAAAATGTATGGCTTACCCAGAAAATGATGGGGGTATTATATAATGTAGAGACAAATACGATTAATTATCATCTGAAAAAAATATTTATGGATAAAGAAGTAGATGAGAATTCAGTTATTCGAAAATTTCGAATAACTGCCGCTGATGGAAAAACATATAATACCAATCATTATAATCTGAGTGCAATCATTGCGGTAGGAAATAAAGTGGATTCTCCGAGAGCTATCCAGTTCAGAAAGTGGGCAAATCATATAATTGCGGTTTTGAGGCAATTATTGTATATAATGTGTTTGTGCTCTAATTAAATCCATTTCTTTATAGCGGGATGATATTATATGAAATTAGATAACGTTTATTTTTTAATGGAAATGCATATGCGGGAAAATCTACCATGGTAAAATATTTGGCAGCGAAATATGATGGAATCGTCTGCGAAGAAAATTATCATGAAGAGTTAATGAAAAATTTAGATTGGAAAGAGTTTCCGAATTTGGCATATACTAAGGATTCTTCAGGAATTAACCAATAAGTCAAATAAGAAGATATTTGTGGATACTAATATTTCAATTGAGACATTAAAGAAAATTTCAGATAAGAAACATGTGATGATTATGTTGGCAGATCCAATGATATCGGTGAAGCGTTTTTTTGAAAGACCAGATAAAGAAAAACAGTTTCTTTATCAATTATTATTAGCTGAAAAAGATTCGGAAAAAGCGATTGCTAATATTCCAATAGCATGTGGAAATAGCAAAGATAACTCTGCTATCGTTTGAAACAGTATCAAAATCATTTCTATCTTCAAGCAGCACTGATTGGCTGGATGCGAAAAAGGCATGTGTTGTGCAAATTATTACTGAATAATAAAAATGATAATGGACATTCACGAACTGTAGATTTTGCAGGTGAGGGAATGTATTTTTTTGATGACAAGATTAGGAAAGCAGATAGCGTAAACAAAAATAATTTATTGCGTATAAAATTTTAGATGTATATAATGGGAGTATACTATAAAAAGTAGGGGAAGACGCATATGGGTATATATCTTAATCCGGAAAATGATAAATTCAGAAAGTCTGTTAATTCAGAGATTTATGTGGATAAAACAGGTTTAATTGAATATGCAAATAAAGTAATGGATACTGAACAGCAGAATATATGCGTCAGCCGCCCAAGGAGATTTGGAAAGTCAATGGCGGCAAATATGCTTACAGCATATTATAGCAGGGGATGTGATTCAAGGGAACTCTTTAAGAATTTGAAAATATCTAAGAGCGCAGGATTTGAAGAACATCTTAACAAATATGATACTATCTTTATTAATGTTCAGGAATTTCTGAGTGAAACAAAATGCATGGATGAAATGATAGCGTTGATAAAGAAGTCAATATTGTGGGAAGTTCTCAGTGAATATCCAGCTTTTGACTATTTTAATAAAGATAATTTGACAAGAACGCTGCTTGATGTATATCAGAATACAAAGATACCTTTTATTGTAATTATAGATGAGTGGGATTGTGTTTTTCGGGAGTATCGTAGTGATGATGAATCCCAAAAGAAGTATCTCGATTTTTTGAGAGATTTATTAAAAGATAAAAGTTATTTACATTTGACATATATGACAGGAATTTTACCAATAAAAAAATATGGTACACATTCAGCTCTTAACATGTTTTCAGAATTTTCAATGACAAATCCAAGGCAGCTGACAGAATATGTAGGTTTTACAGAGGATGAGGTGTCTGCGTTATGTGCAAAGTACGATATGGATCTGAAGGAACTTCGTGAATGGTATGATGGATATCATTTTGTAAATGGTATGACTATTTATAGTCCAAAGTCTGTAGTCGAAGCGGTAACATCGGGGATTTGTGATTCATATTGGAATCAGACAGAGACATTTGAAGCACTAAGATTATATATTGATATGAATCTGGAGGGGCTTAAAGATGATGTACTCAGTATGATGGCTGGAGAAAAGAAAGCAATCAATATCGGTACATTTACCAATGATATGACTACCTTCGATTCTAAAGATGATGTGCTTACTTTGCTTATACATTTAGGATATTTAGGTTATAATTTCATGGATAAATGTGTTTATATACCTAATAGGGAAGTGCAAAATGAATATGTAAATGCAGTATCTGTATCGAAGTGGGACAGCGTTTCTCAAAGGTAAAGGTTTTACGGGAATATAAAGGTCAAATATTTTTGGTTGGCATTAATTATGATAAAAAAACAAAACATCATCAGTGTAAAATTGAAAAGCATATATCTATGTAGTAATTGCATAGACATATGCTTTTTTTGTGTATATGCAATTTGATTAAAGAATATTACAATGTACATACGATTGTAGATGCGTTATACTATTTAAAAATGATAAAAAAGAGGAAGAATATGATATTAAATATAGCAATATGCGATGACAGCTTGGAGGATCTCGAGGCAATTAAAGAAGAATTATATAGGTCATCTGGTAAATTGGGGATAGAGATAGAGACATATTTGTATACTGATGGAAGTAAAATAGCCGATTTATTGTTAAGTAGTAAGATTGACATACATATTTTATTTTTAGATATAGATATGCCAAATATTTCTGGGTTAGAGGTTGCGAAGAAGATACGTGGGAAGGAATCTGATATTATTTTAATTTTTATATCAGCACATGAACAGTATGTATTTGAATCAATAGATTATAATCCATTTAAATATATAAGAAAAGCAAAAATGAGAGAAGAAATAGAGATTGCTTTAAAGAAGGCCTATAGTAGGGTTCTGGTTGAAAGTGATAAAAAATATATTGTAAAAACACAAGAGGGAGAGGTAAGACTTTATAACGCAGATATAATGTATTTTGAAATGATTTCACGAAAAATTAATTGCATAACGAATGATGGTTTGAGAAGAATTATGATGGGGAGAAAGAATATGACGGAGTTAATTAATGAATTGAACGATGAGAACTTTGTGAAAATTCATAGTGGATGTATTGTTAACGTAAAATATATTAACGAATATTCTGGACATGACATTACATTAGATAACGGACAGAAACTTATAGTTAGCAGAAGTAGAATAAAAGAAGTAAAAGAAGAGATATCAAAATATTGGGGAAAACGTATATGAGATTATGGTACTGGGTGATTGAATATGTAATTACACTTATAGAGGTGTTTCTGTGTTTTAAATTTTCAAATGAGTTTGTCAAAATAAATGATGAAAAAGTAAAAAAAAGATTTTTTATTTATGCGATTGTATATTCAATACTTACAATCGTTATAAATAGGATTGAATTATTTTCGTATGCAAATGGAATCATTGGAGTTGTCACGCTGTTTATTTTACAGGCAATAATATACAGGAAAAAGTATGGTCTTATATTTTTATTAACAACGCTATATGCAGTAATTGCATCAGCTGTTGATTTTTCTTTTGCTCAAATGGGAGCAATTGCTTTTAATGTCAATAAACAATATATCTTGCAGGTACAAAGCATAGAGAGATGCATATGTATGGTGGTTAGTAAGTTATTTCTATTTGTTATTGTGTACTTCTTTTGCAAATATAGCAATAACAGGGCTGAATTACCACGCAAATATATTGTTGCTAACTGTGTGATATCAATAATTCTTATATCTTTGGATTACTATATTATAGGAAATGATTCAATAGCGGAAAGTGTTGAATTAAGGAAATTTTCAATACTGTTTTTTGTATTATCTATTGCATTTATTATTTTAATATTTGGTTTTGTGTTAAATTTATCTCAAATTTATAAGCTGAAAGAAGATGTGGCATTATTACGATTACATAATGAAATGATATACAAATCTGAAAAAAATACAGAAAAAGTATTTAACATGTGGAGAAGCAGCATACATGATTATAAGCATAAAATATTTGCTATAAAGCGTTGGCTGGATGTAGGAGATAATGAGAAAATCAGAAAATTTATAAATGAAGAAAATCTTTTAATGCAGCAAAAGATTTTCTATATAAAAACAGGCAATGATATTATTGATGCAATTGTTAACACTAAGAGAAGTCTTGCTGAGGAAAAAGGAATAATATTTACAACTAACATTGCTTTGCTAGGAGAATGTGTTATATCAGACCTGGATATTGTATGTATATTGGGAAATTTAATAGACAATGCTATAGATGCTTGTGCTGATCAGGATGTGAAGTATATAGATTTAATAATAAAAGAAGTCAAAAAAATGATAATAATAAAGTTAACCAATGCATATAAGGAAGATAAGAACGGCAATGATGAATCAAATAAGGATGAAACTTATATGCATGGGATAGGATTAAAAAATATTAAAAGTATTGTCAATAAGTATGCTGGAATCTATAAAATGACAAGAGAGCAGGATGAAGTTGTATCAATTATTATGATATTAAATAAATGAAAAATTTTTTATGAATAGCAGAGGAACAAAATAATCCAAATAGTATACTGAAAAATCCAAATTTGGTTGTGCGTATAATTTATGTGTTAACATTCGGATATGCAGTTTGCAGGGAAAATCTAATTGCCCTTATCAGAGATTGAAAGGAACACATAGAAATGAAATCATTATTATTTCAGATAAAGAGTCAGCTCAATCAAAGAGAATTTAAAGTAACATTTGCATTATTGTATGTATTAAGTATTGGAGCGGTTGTTTGGAATTGTGTTAAATATTATAGTGTGAACTATATGGAAATAAGAAGTGCAGCTGATAATTTTTTACTTGTATCAACGGTTTCACGGCCTATTAAAATGATATTTACTCTTGTTTTTCCACTATTATCGGCAACACTTTATTCTGGTTACAGAAAGAACAATGAAAAAAACGGAAATTGTCTTTTTTCGTTATTAAGAATGAATAGAAACAAGTATATTATAGGTAATGCAATAGTGGTAACTGTGATGACATTCTTAAGTCTTTTTGGAGCATTGATGCTAAATCAGTTATTGTGTTGCATTGCTTTTCCAATAGACGGGTATGATAATAATTTTGGGATACCGCAATATGCACTTGCTATGAATTATGATAAAGGCTTGTTGTTAGAGTTTTGGCAGATGCAGAATCCATATATTTATAATTTGTTGTATGCATTAATTGCAAGTATTCTCGGCAGTGGTATAGGACTGGTGGCATATGGATTAGGTTTAGTTGATAAATTTGAAAAAATAAAAGCAATCAATATTTCGATTGTTGTCTTTGTATTTTTTATACTTTTAATGATTTTAGGACAGTTTGCGGATATCCAGATGCTGAGTTTCTTAACATATATTGAGACAGGGCATAGAGTTGGATTATCAGAATATCTGGCGTTTGTTTTGGTGATATATGCGATGGGGATTGTTTTAACAATAAAAGGTAGTAAAAAGTATGAATACATTTAGAAAAAATTATTTCTGGTTTATTAGTGCAGGAATAAGTGCCTTATATGCTGTGTGGACCTTTAAAATAATGTCTCGAAATAGCATGATAAAGTTACATGAACTAGTAGAGACGGAACTTAATGAATTTCTCATACTTGCGTTAATATTACCAGTGTTTACAGGAATTATAATCAAGGCTGTTGCAGAGCAGATGTATTATACAAAAATGTTGGGATATGGAAGCCGTAAAAAGTGGCACAGAAAAATCGCAAGAGAATTACTGATTAATAGTATATGGTATGTATTTATCATACTTTCCCCAATAGTAATAGAGGGGATTATTTTATCAAATGGAAAATATGGATTAGAAGATTATGCTTACGGTGTCTTCACATATGTGACGTACACTTTGCTTATGACACTAATAGCTTTTATTGCATATATGGTAAAAATCCAATGGAATATAGATATATTGACATTGATGAGTGTTCTGTTTATTTCCTTTATGCCATATGTTGTTACCAGATTATTTATAAGAGAACATATTATTACGTTTTCGGATATTGCAAACGCCTCATATTTATTTACTGAAAGTGGATACGTATGGTTTTTTCATGAAATAATGTGCGTGCTTGAGGTGGTTATAATTATTTGTATATATAAATTTATTAGACAATGGATTATAAATAAGGATTTGCTGTGGAGGAATGATGAAGTATAAGTTAAATAATATTGAAATTCGCAGAATTTTTCTTATTGCGATAATTCATTTCGCGTTAGCCATTTTTTATTCTTATCTGAAACTTGGCAGCGAATCTATTGGGCAATCAGATTCTATAAAGTATTTAACAAATGGAATTGCAGTAGAGGATAGTACAAATCTATTTTTGATAATTTTGTATGCAGTGCCTAAATGCGTATTATTGTTGTGGGTGATAAATGATTTTGTAGATGATTTGAAAACAAATTTTGTATATATTTTTTTGAGAACTTCTAACAGGACGGAATGGCTAAATGCGACAGTAATCAAGAGCATTATAAGTATATTTTATTATGAGATTGTGTTTGGTGTATGCGTTGTGGCTTTATTGGTATGCAAGGGAACATGCGGTTTTTCAGGGAAAATACTTATTCCTTTAGGATGTGAATTTGCACAGATGCTAATGCTTGCTCTGCTTTCAAATACAATGCAATTGTATCTAAGCAGCACGACATGTGTGTTTGGAACAATATTTGCAGTGGGGATTCCTGTCATAATAACAGGTGTTGTATATGAGAATAATGGTATGTGGGAATATCTGGTTAGATTTATTCCTTTTAATTGGGGCAATTATAATTATATGGTTACAAGTAAGGTGAGTATGGCAATTATGTTTGCAGGCATTTGTGCGATGTGTATTTTGATTTACATAATTTTAAAATGGAAAATTAATAAGTATGAATTGATGTAGATTGGAGTAAAAATGGTTATTAAATTAGATAAGATAGAGAAGAACATTAAAGGAAATCCGATTCTTAATCAGGTGTCTTTTGAGTTTGAAAGTGGAAAAGTATATGGGATATATGGAAGAAATGGTTCTGGAAAAACGATGCTTATGAGAGCGATTCTTGGATTGATTCATTGCGATTCGGGCAGTGTGAAAATCAATAACAGCATTGTGGGAAAAGATATTGATTTCCCAGACAGCGTTGGAGCAATGATAGAAAATCCAGGATTTTTTCCGTATGCTACAGGATATGAGAATCTAAAAATGCTTGCGGATATAAAAGGAATTATTGGTGAAAATGAAATTCGGGATGCAATTCATAGAGTTGGATTAGATGATAAAGAAAAGAGAGTTGTAGCGAAATATTCTTTGGGAATGAAACAACGTTTGGCGATAGCACAGGCTATTATGGAAAAACCAGAATTACTTGTATTAGATGAGCCTACAAATGCCTTGGATGAAGATGGTGTGAATTTGTTCAGGCAGATAATTCAGCATGAAGTGGAAAGAGACGCACTTGTAATTATTGCAAGCCACAATAAGGAAGATATAGATATTTTGTCAGATATCAAGATTAAGATGGAAGCAGGCAAGATTGTTGAATACGTTGAGAATATACATGGAGAGGAATAGTAAATGACAAAAGGAACAAAACGTTATGTTATATTATGCCTGGTCATATTAATATGTGTTATTGTACTTGCCATAGTTACTCGATTTAGTTTTAAAGGCGCAAGAACATTCAAGGAATTGCAGAGTAGTAATGGTGTGGATAATTATACAGTACAGCTTGGTGAAGCATATGAGCGAAATGATGCATTTAAAAATGTTAATAGCTATGAAGAATTAAAAGATAAATCAGATTTGTGTGTAAAAATACATGTTACAGATGAAAGAAAATTATATACCAATACAGTGTATACTAAGGCTATTGTAGAAAAGATTTATACGTCGGATTGTGAACTTAATGAAGGTGATGAAATATATATTTATGAGCCAGTTTCTTTTCAAGAGGACTTTGAAATTTATGATGCCTCAAATGGTTATCAGCTCATGCGCACAGAGGATGAATATTATATTTTTTTGAATAAGTTGCCGGCGGTAAAAGAATATAAAAAGACAAAGAATGAAGAAAAAACATACATACCAAGTACGGTGAAATATTCAGTATATGGTGTGAATGGTGGACAGTCACAGGTGCTCGATAAAGGGCGTATAGAGGGAGATGGCGAAGCTTATAAATATAAAGATGTAAAAAATTATGATATACTTACGACTAATGAAGATGAACTGGAAAAATATAATGGTATTAGGACATCGTTCTACAATGAAGTTATTAAAGAATAAAGTGCTTGCTAATAACTGCTGACAAAACAAAAAGCATATGTCTATGTAGTAATTGCATAGACATATGCTTTTTTGTTACTTTATTTGCTGTCAAATCTGGTTACAATCATATGTATGATATATGGTATCAGAATAACTGGTATGGCAAGATAAGCCAGAAAACTATAAGCTTTTTGAATCAATGTCAAAAGTCCGAACTGCGCAATACCGAAATCAACCAGACAACATATAAGCGCGATTACGATTTCACGCGGTTTTATTTTATTGCCAGAAGCAGCTTCGTTTTGGGTTGTGCTGCCATTTGATGAACTTATTCTCTCAAGTCCATCAGATACTCGCTTTACCATGGCAGCTACCATATTTACAGCGGTAGAGACAGCTCCAAGGATAATGAGTATAGAAATAAGTGGAGTCATAAAGCCTTTTCCAACACCATTTTGTACCATGAGGAGTGTAGGAACGCTGGCACTTTGCATGTCAGGACTTGAACTTACAGTCATGATACCAAGGCATACCATAGTCATCATAAGTGCATTTACTACAAAACCGATTCCCATGCTTTTTACAGCGTCGCCTGGCTTTTTAAATACTTTGGCATGCTGTACAAATACCGCAATATTGGCAAGCTGGAAAGTTCCATATAGGAAAGCAGAGTAAAGCGCTTTTCCGAATGGAAGGGAAGCGTCCGTCATCTGTGATGCAGTATCAGAGATAGTGCTCCAGCCATGAATGATATTTGGAATGTACACTATTAAAAGTCCTGCAATTATGCAGATTGATAAGACGGAAGCCACGCGGCGGACAAGGTTTGTACCGAAAATTGCAACAATAAAAATAAATACGCCAATGATAAGTGTGCACAATAAATATGGCAATCCTGTGAGTGTACTGAGTGTGGCACCGCCTGTTGCAAACGCAACAGCTGGAGCGACGCACATTACACAGATATATAGAATCTCGAATAGATTGGAAAAAACAGGTGCAAACTTTCCGTAGAATGCATTGTTGTAAGAGCGGTAATCATATACCTCATGCCTGCGGGCAAATCTCATTCCATATGCGAAAAATATACAGTTATAGAGCATTGCAAGTGCCGGCATGATAAGGCACCATATTCCGTAGCGTACATAGTAGCTGTATATCTGTGCGCCAGAAGCGAATCCGCCGCCAAAGTGTGTTGTAAACCATACGAATGACACGCCAAGTATTATTGCAAGTGAACCTGAATCGGCTTTTTTTGAATTATTCATTATGCGCGTGCCTCCCGTTCTTTTAATCTGTCCATAGCTTTTTCTAACATTTCACGGGTAACTTTATATGGATAGTGCTTCACATCTGACATTTCAGGAATCCGATCAAGACTTTCATCCCACTGTTCTTCTGTAATCTCAATCTGTTCTAGTGATGTTGGAAGCCCAAGCTCCATGTTTAGTGTATATATTTTTTCAAATTCATCATATTGTTCATCAACAAGAAGTGCAAAAAGTACACCGAATCCTACAACCTCACCATGCAGATGTTTTTCTTCAATAACCGGATAGGATGTGAGTGCGTAGAAAATAGCATGAGCCAGACCGCTGTTGTAATCAGGTGTGAAATCTTTTGTCAAAAAGATTGAGGCAATACCTGTTGTGACAACGATTGCAAGAATTACCTGCTCAACATCATATGTGCATAGTCCTTGTTTATGATCCTGTAGTGCTTTTGCACCGTAGTCAAGAAGTGGATTGCGGCACATCACACTAGTAGCGACGCCAAGTGCTGTGAAGTGTTCAAGGCGTTCGTCTCGGGACGATATCGTAGCCTCATAATATTTGGCATAGGTATCACCAATTCCAGCCCACATATATTTGGCTGGAGCTTTTGCAATAATCTCGGTATCGATAAAGGCATGCATTGCAGGGCGTACAAAGAAGTTTGGTTTTAAGAAAGTGCCATCGTCATTGTACATGATAGATACCGATGTGCAGGCTGCGCAGTTTGATGCGATTGTTGGAAAAGTAAATACAGGCTTGTCATCAGTTATGCACAGGCATTTGACCGTATCGAGTGCCTTTCCACCACCGACACCAAATACCATATCAGCTTCTGAATAGACTGGAAGCTGGCGGAGCTTTTCAACGTTGGCATATGTGCAGTCGTTTCCATAAAGTTCAACACCGATGATTTCAAGATTTGTTTTTGCAACATAGCTTCTTATTTTATCTTCGGCAGCAGCAAGAGCCTTTTTACCGCCGATAAGAAGTACTGTCTTTCCGTAGGACTCACAGACTGGTCCGATTTTATCATATATGTGATCGCCTATTGAATAGTTTGGCAGATGCACTTCGTAGTTTTCAAGTTTCATGAGCGTGTAGCCTCCTTAGATGTTTCAAAGTATTAATCATTAGTCTGAATAATCAAATCCATTATACATTAATGAAAAAGATATTTACAGTCATAATTTAACGTGTTAATAAAATAAAGTGAGATGTAAATATTAAGAACCTGTTTGTAAATTGACAAATATATTGAAATGGTAAATGGGTACAGTCAAAGTCATAAAAAAATATTAGCGAATTGTGCAATGAGGGGCAGTTGTGATATGCTATACACAAAGTGGAACGCATGAAATTTATGATAAAAGATAAACTTAGGCGTTTGCAAAACGCCACAAGCCGCATAAATACGGCATTTTTTGTTACTCAAAAACAAATAACTCCTCACCGGA
>CAKRLV010000047.1 GCA_934359755.1 uncultured Agathobacter sp. | reverse complement strand
TTATTAAGGTTACCCTTTTTTATAATCATAAACTTTTTTTCAAAATCTATTGACTATTTATAGTTTGTCACCTCATACCTATTGCCATCAAAATTAATGTCCATTCAAGCTACTTTCTAAAATACTTCTAATTAAAGATTACAGCAGGCAATCCCAGACCGCCTGCTGCATTAAATTTAATCAAAATCAAATTTGTCGTATCTCTTATACATAGCGCCGTAACGCTCTCGTACTTTCTCGTTCCATTCAAGAATCTTCTTCTCATCGCCTCTGAACTGACATCTTATACAGCTGTATATTCCAGTATCTTTGTCAAGGAACATATCAATATCCAAATCCCTCATAAAACATGAAGGGCATCTATAATTTAATTTGCCTTTTCCAAGTTGAGCCATGTTGCAAATACCTCCTTATCAGAAATTCTCTTCTTATATCCAAGTTTAAACATTGGAGAGAATGCATATCCCTCTTCAATATATCCAACCGCCTTGTCAGATGGTGTAAGTGATACTTTAGTCTGAATTGCTGGAACAACTGCGCTTACTGCTGTTGCGCCATCAAGTTTAGCTTCACGGCACTTATACTCGTAATTGATTGTCTCTCCACCTTCACCTTCGCATGCAAGTGTGATTCCTGTCATGTCTTCTGGATACTCTGTAGTTCCATAACATGCAGTAATATACTCATCAAGGTAAATCTCTGCTGTTGGATCGCTGATTTCAAGAATATTTCTCTCAATCTTGATATTAGAAGCTCCCTCCTCGAAGTATTCTTTGGTCTGAAGCTTAACTGTCACACCATTGAACTCAATCTCAACTGGATCAAGTGTAAGGATTCTGTTCTTCTTTCCATCTATTACTTCTTCTGAGAAGTGTGAATGTGTTGGGCAAAGACAAAGGTCAACTTCCTCACCATTGTATGAAAGCTTAGCTGAACGAACTGTACCAGCTCCTGCATAGTGTGTAAAGTATCCTGCACGATATTTCTCCTGGATAAGGAATGGATAAGAAGCATCCTGTACATGCTTTGTACCAATACCAACCGGCCACTCAAGCTTAGCTACATACGGACGAAGATCTACAATAGCACCACCCTGATCCATATTTACACAAGTTCTCATATATGGATCGCAGTACCAGAATAACTGCTTGTCTGATCCGTATAAGATATCTCTCCAAGGTGCACATTCTGGCTCATTGTAATTTCCAGCGTTTACACCCTTCTTCTCTCTGTAATAGTCAGCGAACTCTGACATTGTCATATCAACAAGCTTGCCTTCCTTCTTGAGATCTCCATAGTACTTGCATCCATCACTGTATGATTTAAGAAGAAGCTCATATGGCTGCTCCCAACGTCCCATCTTGTTCATCCAGCCTGGTCCAACGAACATCATATTGTATGAATATCCGTTGTTGTATTTCTCAAGTGAACGATACTGGTCGATGAGGTTGTAAAGATATGGATACTCCCATGTCTTTGTATCATAAATCATTCCACGAAGTACGTTCTGTGGATGTGTTCCGAAGTTTGAACCATTACCATCGTAACATGCGATAAGGTCTCTTGAAAGATGAGGGATTGCAACAATTCCGCTATCCTCTTCTTTATTAGCCGCTGGGGCATGTGTGTTCTGCTTTGAAGGTATCCATGGTGCCCATGGGCCGCCATCAAATAATGTATACCATGAGTTATTGCATGTATGATATGCTTTTGGACCTTCCTCCCAGCATGTAGCAACAGCACATTTAACTGATGGATATGTCTCTTTGATGTAGTTTGTCAAATCTGCATCCATATAATATGAACCGGTTGACTCAGGATAGAAACCAAATCTGTCATGGAATTTCTCGAAAACATCATTAACAATTGCTTTCTTGTCTTCTATAGAAAACATCCAGATACAGAAATCTTTAGTCTTATATTTCTCACGGAACTCTTCACAAGGAAGTCCAAGCAAAGAAAGTGCAATCTCATCACCATATACTTCATGATCATGCTTTGCCAGTTCAACAGCTTCATCATTAAAAAGTGCTGCGTATGTCATCTGAATAGTACACTTAAGTCCATTCTCATGAGCAAGTCTCTGCTGAGTCTTGAAAATGTCAAGTGACTCTGTAATAAGAGCCTTATCCCCGATATCCTCTTCTTTTCCCTGTCCTGTAACTGTAGCTGAATACTCAGGTACCATCTCAGGACGGTGAATGATGTTAACAACAAATTTGTCCATCACATTATCCTCCATCTTTAAGCTTTTTATTAATCTCCACGGTTGTAATATTTAAAATACTCCACTCATTTACCCTTATATATGCGCAACCGTTTGTTCTGAACTTAGTATACCAAGCATATAGTACTATGTCAATATACAAATTACCCATTTTTTCATAGTCGTTTTTGAACATATTTCACATTAATTGCGCAAATTCGCTTTTAGCATATCGTCATTTGCGCAACCGAATGCGCAGTTTTACCCTTTAAATTACAACCTTAATTAAATTTCTGTTTATCGAGGTACGGGCAACCTTTTTACTTTGTGAGACATGAGTGATATTATTTCTTTGATTTGCTATTTTGTGTTGTGAATTTAATTTGATGGCTGATAGTATATTTTATTCGCCAGGTCCTCACTTCCTTGAGTATCTAAATAATTCGATAAGTTTATCGATAAGTGACGCGGCGCTCACATTCGACGTCCTGTCTCATGTTCGCTGAAATTGCCGTCCATGGCAATTTCCCGCTGATTACGAACGAATTATTAAGATACTCTACGTCGTTGCGGAATTGCTCTTAAAATATACTATCATCCATCAAATCATTTCAAATGTATTGGAGCAAATCAGGATAAATACTGCCGCTCATGCCGATTTAGTATATCGCGGTTGCCCTGATTCGATAGAAATGATGCTCCAATATAATTATATAAAACTGTCTTGACGTAATTTGACAGAAACTTCCGCTAATTCATAGTAATCGTAATATTGCCAATATATTAAAGATAGAAATGAGCTGCCTTGCTGTTTTATTTGTGGGTAAACAACCTATATTATGCATGAAGGGGGTGTGGTATATTTTGTATGCAACTCCGCAGTATTTAGAATGTCTTAATGATTCGGATATTGTCAGTGGGAATTTGCCATGGACGGCAAATTCAGCGAACGTGAGACAGGACGTCGAATGCGAGCGACGCGTCACTTATAGACATACTCGGCGAATCATTTAGAGATTCTTAATGCGAGGACTCGGAGCTTACAAAATATACCACACCCCCTTCATGCATATTCATAGAATAAAACCCACAAATAAAACAGCAAGGCAGCTCATTTCGAGCCACTACGTAAATAACGCTAGCGCGACAAACAGCAATTTAATTCATGATTAGTGCAATAAGCACAAGATCCTCATCCGTATTATTCTGCACACCGTGTACATCTCCATCTTTGCACAAATTCATACCGCCTTCATAAACTTCCACGACCTCATCTCCATCCGTAACCGTGGCAGTTCCCTTCAATACATAAAACGCCTCAAATTCCCCTTCATGTTTATGTGGAGCAATTGAACACCCCGATGGAATCACAAGTTTACTGAATACTCTTCCATGATTATTTGCCTCTTCCGGCAGCAGCCAGTCATGAAAATATATATCCCCTTTTCCGCCTTGTGCATTACTTACTTTTCTTATTCTTACATCTTCTTTTTGTCTTATCATATTTATTGCCTCCTGTTTATGGAAAAATTTATAATTTCATGTTAAACTATCCGCATGATTAAGAATTATTTTAAAACAAAACATTACAAATTAACATCCCAAATTAAGAAGTTTCCAATTTTGCCAGTTCTGCTTTTTGTCTGGCTCTGTGTCATCTGGGGACACTCCATGCAGCCAGCTTATGTTTCATCAAATGAAAGTGGAACAGCCCTTGTTTATATCAACAATGTGCTGCATATCTTTGGCATCGAGGTGTCCGAATTTGTTATCAGAAAAATGGCTCATTTTAGTGAATTCATGATACTTGGAATCTTGCTTAATGCGAACATGCAAAAGCTCACTAAATCTGCCATGCAAAAGCTTTGTATAATATGTACTCCTATCAGCAGAAGATTAACGCATATAACCTCGCTGCTTTTGGGTGTTATATGTTCGATGATTGATGAGACTATCCAGCTTTTTACTTATGGAAGAAGCTGCGAAGTAAGAGATGTATGGATTGATTTTTCTGGTGTCATTCTCGGTACGATTATTTTTATGCTGATAAATCACGCACTCGATACAAGATTCAGAAACAGAAATTGATTTTCTTCTCCCGATCGTTCAAATAAACACAGATTGGATATAAAAGCTAATTTTAGTATCTTTATTCGTAATTTTCATCCAAGTATTATTCTTATCTAATCCAGAACCATAGAATGAATTACACTGATCAGAAGCTATATAATTTAGAGAGCTATTAACTCTCTTTATATATGCATATCTTTGCACCCTTATCAACTTTTTTAATGATAGTTTTCATGTTCTTCTCACTTAAAGTAACACATCCGGCAGTAGATTTTGCAGTCTTTCTACAATGTAAAAATATTGCACATCCCTTTTTATATTTACCTTCTTTATTGTAGTCAATAAAAAGACAGTAGTTATAAACACTTCCATAGTGAGCTAAATGTTCACCTTTACAATTATGTGGCTTCTTTTTGATATTGATAAGAGTATTATAATATTGCGAATCAGAGCACCACCATAAGTCTTCATTTACTTTTGTATATTTTATCTTAGTCCCTGGATTGCTTTTAATACCAAATGCAGTAGTTAAGTTAAAAGTTCCAGTAGGAGTTTTCAAGTCACCTTCTTTTACTTTATCAATACCTTTCTTACCGACACATCCTTTTTCTGATAGTACTAATTTGAACTTTCCGTTTTTCTTTTCATAAAATTCAATATTTGCAGATGAGCCAGATATGTATTTAACTAATACTATCTGATTTGTATTAGGATCCTTTTCATAAGTATCTAAAATCTTGTCCCATTTGTTATATTTTGTGATTACTGTTTTGACATTACTCCAGTTTGTGTAATATCTTTCGCCGTTTATTTCTTTATAACCTCTTACTTTGACAGAATATTTCTTATTGCCATTTAAGTTTAGAGTATAATTGTTTTTATTACCTACAGATACAGTTTTAAGTTCGCCTTTTGCACTGTATTGAATCTGGTAATTAGATATCCGGTTATTTGTAGTCCACTCTAATGAAAGCTTCTTACTAGAAGGACTTGAAGTCTTTTTTAGTTTTACAGAATCAAAATAATAAGTAGTATATTCACTGGAATAATCGAGCTGCTCAATCTCATTTATTGCATCAACTTTAATAATGATTTTAGTACCATTATTTAGTTTTGGATTAGTAATCTGATAATCAGTATATTCTGTATTCAGCTCTTTATAATTATCCTTGCCAATTTTATATTTAACCTTATAATAATCAGCATAATCACATTCCGTCCAAGAAAAGGTTATACGATCTGTATATAGATGTACATTATATATATCTGGCGATAAATAAGTAGCTTCTTCTGCATTCTCTGTACTTTCTGCATATACATTTTGAGCAGACATCAGAAAAGTAATTGTGAACATTAATAGAATGGTTGATATGAATTTTTTCATTTGTTAATCCTCTTTTGCAATTATTGTAGTACTATTATACCAGTTACTGACGAATATATCTAGTTCTAAAGTATTATTTTTGTCGTAAAATAGACCTTAATCTATTTTATAGATTTGTACTTATATATAAATGGATAAACAATTTGTATTTTAGAGCAAAAAATAGAGGATATTTAATAAATTACAGAAATGCACACTTATAAAAAATCCCCAGGTATAACCTAAGGATTTTAATTAATTATCTGAATTTGTAAAATCAATAAATGGAATATTCAATACGGGATATTTTGAGCTATTGGTCATAACAGCCACCAATGGTCTAATGTATGACAGCAAAACCGCTGGTGCATTTATATTTAATAATTGCTTTGATTTTTTCTCATCAATGCACTCTTCCCATCTAAAATTAGCCGCCATCCTTACACAAATATTAAATGGTTGCATTTCTGTCGCATTACCTATATTTATAGTTAACGCTACATATGCCTCATTACTGCCTAATATTTCAACTTCTGTATTTGATTTCATTTCAATGCCATCGCACTTTTCATCATTAAAGTTCTGGTTTACCAAAAAATCTACTTTCTCTAACTCCGGATTCGAAAATTGAAATTTACTACGATTCATAATCACTCCTTATGCCGCATATGGCAAATTATCATTGTCTTGTTGAATATTTGAATTAATTCCCAAAAAATTATACTCCATTTTCTGTTCATTTGTTTTTGTTATCTCATGACTATTAGATTCCAATTCAAATACACTATTAATTTCATATTTATACGCAAAATCATCTGTCGGAAAAACAAATTGAAATTCGGAAGCATTCATAGACATAGTACAATCTTTATCATACACTTCTCTATAAAATTGAATATCTTGCGCAGTTGCTAAATTCACCTTATCAATACAGCTCTGTAAAAAAGATAAGCTTTCTTCTTTATTCATGACTTTTCCTCCTTTATCCAATCCTTTTCGACAATGCACTTTGCATTTCGAACACTATATATACACTTTACTCCAATTGTAGGCTCTGATTTCATAGAATTATAATCAAATTTGAAAAATCCTTTATTGTATGTTCTATTATATTTACCATACACCTTAATTATATCATACTGCTCTTGAAATCCCATAGTATCAAAAAGAAAATTCAATTTATTTCCCAGTTGCACATTCTCATCCAAGCTACTTTTTTGACAAATCTGTTTCCACAGCTTTTCCAAAGTTGTATAAACTTCAAAATCCGTCAAATCAAGTAAATTATTTAATACAACATTGGCAATTGCAATACAATATTTAACATCTGGATGCCTGTTGCATTGTTTACTATTCCACCACTTAGCATTACCAAGATTATCCCAAAAATACATACCTTGCCCAAGCCAAATATCATCTTTTTGATTTCCACTTAAAAGTAACTCATCTGATTTTTCAATAAAATCTTTACATTTTTTCACTTCGTCACTGTGATATAAAATTATTCTTGATTCCACTCATCAAACCTACTTCTCTTTAGTTACTCATTGAGAGCCACTTCTTTTTTAAGAAATGTTTTTACAATCTATGAATACCCATTTTACTTTAAGCCTTATTTATATTTCAAAACATATATCGATTTACTACATGATAGAATTAATATTCATGATAAATTCTTTTATTATACTACGTTTTTCCAAAGTATGCACCTACTTTTTATTAAGCCAATAGTTAAAATTTTATTGTTTTTTCTACAAGAGTACTTTCATATTTAGACTTTACTACCATATATCGTTACTAACATGCAATGGCATAATCTTCCTATTTTTTTCTCTACTTGGTAGATTCTTTCAAGACTACCTCATACGATAATAGTGTTCTTGTCGGAACATCTTCCCCTTCTATAAGCCCCAGCAGATTCTTGCATGCTGTCATTCCCAGTTCTTTTGCATCAAAAGAAAGTGATGTAATAGACGGAATATTATTCTCAAGTACTGAACTATTGTAAAAGGATGCCACCTTTATATCCCCCGGCACCTTCACATGCTCCTGTCTTAACTTTCGCAAAGCCTGGCTGCATATAGAATCATCCATGCACAGAAGGCAGTCGGCACCGCTGTTAACTGCATCCTCTACTGCTTTTTCTATCAATGCCCTGCTTTCAAGATTCATATATATATTACTTTCTTCAAGTTCTATGCCAAGCTGCTCATACGCATAGCGCACTCCGCTTATACGCTTCCTATTCGCATAAATATGCTCATTGCCTCCGAGTATTGCCACTTTGCGCAACCCCTTCATCAATATAATTGATGTAAGCTCGCGACATGCATTTTCATGATCATGGTCGATCTGCTTTACTTTCTTATTTTCACTGGAACCAGCTGCAACAAATGGTACATTCCGCTCCAGCAAAAACTCTATCTGTGGATCATCAACAAAAGTTCTAAGCAAAACAACGCCATCCACTTTTCTATTCTGTATAATACGTCGAAGCCCCGATATATCATTCTCCTGACATATGCAAAGCAGAATATCGTACTCATTTATTCCGGCTATCTCCTGAATTCCCATGATAGCCTCCTGAAAAAATGGAAGATCAACCAAGGCATAGTCTCCAGGCATAACCACACATATATTAAATGTCTTAGACTGTGCAAGGCTCTTCGCTATAACATTCGGCTGATAGTCATGCTCATCTATATATTCTAGAACTTTTTGTCTTGTTGCTTCTCCTATTCTTCCTTTTCCAGATATAGCACGACTTACTGTCGTCTTAGATACACCAAGTGCTTCCGCAACATCTGATATTGTAATATTTTTATTGTCGGTCATCTTTTCCTCCCTCAACTATCCATACGATAATCAGTGCTCCCCTTTGCACCCGAATATAAATAGTTTATATATTTGCGCAATGTTGCGCATTATTATTGTCCTCTTTTACCATATAAATGTCAACCCTGCTTCTATATTTTGCAATCATCTCCATCAAATACCATCAAATAGAAATTAATATCATTTATTATTAATGTTTAAAAATAAATATAATTTGTGGTTGTATAGCCAAAAATAATCATGCTATACTTAGCATATCTCCACTTTTACGATGCAGGTATAACAATTACATTTTATAAATAGAGCTATAACTGAACAGATTATAACTTTATTTAAATGCAACCTAAATGAATTATTTTATACTTGCAACATTGCGCAACTCTATTAAGGAGGATATATGCAAACATCTAAAATTTACTATGGGGCTGCTTACTATGATGAGTACATGCCTTATGACAGAATCGAAGAAGATTTCTCTATGATGAAAGCCGCTGGAATGAACGTCATTCGAATAGCCGAATCCACATGGAGTACATGGGAACCTCAGGAAGGCGTCTTTGATTTCACACATCTTCACAGAATGCTTGATTGCGCAACAAAGCACAATCTATCGGTAATCGTAGGTACACCAACTTACGCTATTCCGACATGGCTCGCCAAAAAAGGTGATGATATCCTATCTGTCACCCATGACGGTCAACAGATATACGGACACAGGCAGAATATGGATATAACCAATCCCATATATCTTTCCCACGCTAAAATTATAATAGAGAAATTAATGCTTGAGGTAAAGGATCATCCAAATGTTATCGGATATCAGCTCGACAATGAGACAAAATATTATGACACATGCGGACCTCGTGCTCAGGCAATGTTCGTGGACCGATTAAAGGAAATGTACCCTGATATAAATGAATTCAATCATGAATTCGGACTTGATTACTGGAGCAACCGCATAAATAAATGGGAAGATTTTCCAGATGTACGCGGAACTATAAATCAGAGTCTCCATGCCGAATACAGGAAATTCCAGCGTCAGCTTGTTACAGATTTTCTAAAATGGCAGTCAGATATCGTAGCCTCATTTAAGAGAGATGATCAGTTCATAACACAGAATTTTGATTTTGAATGGCATGATTTTTCATTCGGTCTTCAGCCTGAAGTCGACCAGCATGAGGCAGCCAAATACATGACTGTTGCTGGATGTGATATCTACCATCCATCGCAGGATAACCTGACCGGACGTGAAATCACAGCCTGCGGCAATATTGCACGTGGTCTTAAGAATGATAATTACCTCGTACTCGAGACACAGGCTCAGGGCAATACCGAATGGCTTTCTTACCCTAACCAGCTAAGACTACAGGCATACAGTCATATTGCAAATGGCGCAAACATGGTTGAATACTGGCACTGGCATTCTATCCACAATGCAATCGAAAGCTACTGGAAAGGTGTATTGTCTCACGACTTTTCAGCTAACAGAACATACAAGGAATGTAGTGTAATCGGTAATGAATTAAAAAAAGCCGGCGATAAGATTAAGAATCTAAAGAAAAATAATTCTGTAGCTATAATCGTTGATAATGCATCACTTGCTGCACTTATTGAATTTCCTACCCAGACAAACAAAGCGGCAAGCTACAATACTATTTTCAGATGGCTTTGTGATGCATTGTATGAAATGAATATTGAATATGATGTCATTCCAGCAGCACCTGAGTTGTTTGAAAACTATGATTATCTGCTACTACCTGCATATTATTGTGCACCAGAAAATGTTCTTTCAGCACTTGATGAATATGTTAAAGCCGGCGGTAATTTAATCGCCACTTTCAAAAGCGGCTTCTCAGATGAACATATTAAGATATACCATGACACACAGCCACATATTTTAAATAAGGCACTTGGAATCCACTATGACCAGTTCACCTATCCTTCAAATGTAACTGTCAGCTACAGCGGAAAGACTTCAACTGCCTCTGAATGGATGGAACTTGTATACTGCGATACAGCCACTCCACTTGCCAATTATGGTCACAAAGTATGGGGCGATTATGCAGCTGTAACCATTAATTCTTACGGAGACGGACATGCCCTTTATCTTGCCACACTCTTTGGTGAAGACACTTTAATGGAAATATTAAAAGACTTCTTTAAGACTACAGACTATGCCGAAGATGACAAATTTACATATACGTGTGATGACAAGATTTATATCAAACAGGGAATCAACGATTACAATAATCACATAGTTTTCGCATTAAACTACTCAGATGAGCCTAAGACTTTAAAGAATATAGACTGTGATGCTCATGAGATTCTTTCCGACAAAGTTATTTCATCAAATGAGATCCTTTCTATAGAACCTTGGGGTGTTGCCATACTAGAGTACTAAGCAGATATAAAACATATAACGTAATATATAAAGTATATACAGCATTTAAAGCAAAAGTACATACAACCTATAAACTAACAAGAGCAGGGATTTAAGATTATACATCTCAAATCCCTGCTCTTACTAATTGCATATATTATTAAATATCGCTGTATTCCTTTATCAGAAATATCATTGTCAAATCTGTGGTATACGACTATTACCAGTATACTTCTTCGTGCCTCTTGCAGATGCGCCAATCCAATTGCGCACATAAACCGCCTGATACATAACAAATGCGAGAATAAACGCTGTAGTCACATCAAATACCGAATGCTGCTTGATAAACATCGTCGACATAATTATACCTGTGCAAAGTACAAATGAAACAAGTCTTGGTGTCTTCTTATTCTTCAAATCCTTGCTGTTGATAACAAAGAAATGAATTGCAAGCGAATTATACACATGTATACTTGGAAACAGGTTCGTAGGTGTATCCGTCTTATATAACCATTCACATATCGTCGTAAAGATATTGTGATGTGAGAAATACATCGGACGTAAATAATGTCCATTAGGATATAGTGTTGATACTACGAGAAATACTGTCATACCTGTGAAAAGTACACTACAAAGTCTATAGTAATCATGCTTATTATGTATAGCCGAATATGCCACGCCCCACGCTACATATCCAAACCAAAGTATATACGGAATAACAAAATATTCGCAAAATGGAATGTAATCATCCAGCGCCACATGTATAACATGAAAACGTGTGGTAACAGTTCTCTCCAAATATGCAAACCATGTAAGATACACCGCAAAATACGATAAAATTAATAAATGTTTCCATTTTATAAAAAAATCAGATAATTTCTTTTTTAATTCCATCATCCCTTTTAGCTCCTTTGACGAAGCAAATTATATCACTGCAAATTTAAAGGTACAATACCATTTTATGATTGTTAAGAAAATTTATGAATTTCTTAATAATTTAGTCAATTTCTATGTATCAATTCTCACATTCATCCACGCAAGTAAATCCTCTCTCACCTGCTCACATCCTATTTCATTTACTATTTCATGGCGCATGCCTTCGTAAATCTTATAAGTGACATCCCCCTTGCCGGATTCTATAAACATATCATATACCTTCTTAACACCAACCCCCATATCTCCTACAGGATCATCACTTCCTGCTACTAGAAAAACCGGAAGCTTATCAGGTATCTTGTCTATATTTGCCTTCCTGCAGTCATATTGAACCGCCTCCAATAAGCCTTTATATCCATTGAGAGTAAATATAAAACGGCACTTAGGATCTGCAAAATATCTGCGAACCTCCGCCTCGTTGGATGATATCCAGCTGTTCTTTGGATCTTTGCCTGTGACATCAAACTTCCTATATGGCTTGTCATAGGTAAGATTCTGAAAAAATCTGCTCCTGTATCTTGCGCCTCTAAGCTTAGTCAAAATACTTAAAACCGTTAGTCCAAACCTGGTGGTCTTCTCTGGCTTATATCCCGTTCCACATATAATAGCTCCACGAAGATTATCATTGTACTTAGTCAGATACTTTCTGAGCATGTATGACCCCATACTATGTCCAAACATAAAATACGGAACTTCTGGATTCTCCTTCTGGATGATATTCCTTAACTGATTCATATCCTCAACAAGTACACCACTTGGATCATCAGGTGCAAAATATCCCCAGTCATTCTCAGATACTACAGACTGTCCGTGTCCCAAATGGTCATGCCCTACAACCATATATCCATGCGCTGTCAGAAAAGTGGCAAAGTCTTCATATCTTTCAATATATTCAACCATTCCATGGGTAATCTGCATGATTGCCTTATATTCTCCCGAGTCAGGAATCCACTTTATGGCATGTATATTCGTCTTTCCATCCTTTGATAAAAACGAAAATTCTTTCGTTATCACAGTTCTTCTACCTCCAACTTATTCGCATCCGCCATTGCTTTTGCCTTCTCTAAAAATGGCTCAACCGCTCCCAGATACTCACTTTCATTCTTAATCTGAATCTCAAATTCTGCCTCTACATCGCCAATCTGCATTCTGTTTCTTTCCTCGGTCTTAAGCAGTTCTTCGTTCGTATTCTTAACACCAATAAGCTCGTTTCTTGATGCCTCTATCCTGTCAGGATATTCCTCAAAACTAATTTTGTCAGATGCATTCTTGATATCACCACAACGCTTTAATAGCTTTCCAGTAGCGACATTATTGTCTTTAAGCTGCGCAATCAGATGCTTTATCTGTTCCTCCATTCGGTCAATTCGTTCATTATGCTCATCAATATTCTTCTTGACTTCTTCTATACAATTATTGTAATTAGACACATAATTACGAATCTGCTCTGCTGCATCCACGAACTGCATAGCCCCATCACCCATACGTCCAGCCTCGATAGCTGCATTAAGAGCCAGAACGCTCATCTGTTTGCTGTACTCTGCCATATATTCAATCTGTTTGCTATATAATTTGTTCTGTTCTTTTAGTTCACCCGGCAGATCCTGAAGCATCTTAGAAGGTGTGGTAAAATGCTTATTTGCATCGACAACATTAACTGTCTCTTCATAATTCTTCCCAATACTCTGCTTTAGGCTCTCGAAATCCTGACTGGTCATCTTTAATTCTCTGGACATATTCTCAAGTTCATAAATCATAGAAGCCTCTGCATTAATATTGTCCTGAATATGAGTTATTCCATAAGAAATATTGTCATTAATCTGCGAAACTTCCTGTTCGACCTGTCTTCTTGAATCCTTTATTTCAGAAATATTCGCATTCATTTGTCCCTGCGCATCTGCGAGCTGATGATAAAAAACAATATCCTGATCCACCTGCTCCTTCATAGATTTAATTTCATCTGCGCTCATACGTTTTCTATTACCAAACATCAATTAATAATCCTTCTCCTATCTGATAAAATGATATCTTCATTGTACTACTTGTAGTATCTAATTTCAAACTGTAGATTCTGTGTATCTCTAAAAATATTTATTTTAGGACAATATACTATTGCAATCTGTATATTATTACTTTGTCCATTCTTTGCACTTTCGACTGCATCCACTCCGAACCTTTCTGTAAGATATCCGAAGAATTTTTCTATGTCTCCAAAATATATTCCCGATACCTTTGTATCCGCTTTTGTTATAAGCGTGAGTCTTAGAACATTCTGGTTTTTGCCAACTACCCACATCCTTGAAATTCCGACGCAGTCATCCATAAACACAGGCTTTGGATTTCCATTTCCAAAAGGAGCAAGTATATCAAACTCCTCTACCAAATCCATATTCGCATAATACGTCGGCATCGGAACATCAATTTTTATTTTCTCCACGAAATCTTCTTTGGTGAGTGTTGAATTGGCATTGATTCTTCGTCTGAATTCGTCTAAATTTTCTTTCTTAAGTGATAAGCCAGCCGCCATAGGATGTCCACCAAAATGTTCAAATAAATCCTTGCATTTTACCATCTCATCATACATAGAAAAAGCTTCTATTGAACGCCCTGAGCCCTTTAGTCCATTCTCTGCGTTCGTGATAATAAATGTAGGTTTATTGTATAATTCCTTTATACGTCCCGCTATTATTCCAGCGACACTTTCGTGTATGTCAGATAAATAAATAACAATAACATTGTCTTTGTCATATCCACCTTCTTCATATATCTGCTTCGCCTTTTCCACACCCTCAAGTGTCATGGTTTTTCGCTCCTCATTGAGTGCTACTAACTCACCCGCAATCCGGCTTGCCTCTTTTACATCAGATGTAAGCAGCATATTAAGCGGTCTTGTTGCGAGGTCGAGTCTTCCACTTGCATTTATACATGGTCCTAGAACAAATCCAAAATGATAGCTGTCTACTGTCTCTTTATTGATGCCACACTGTGCTATCAAAGCATTCATTCCAACATTCTGTGTGTGATGAATCCTCTTTAGGCCTTCCTTAACAATTATTCTGTTCTCGTCTAAAAGTGGCATTATATCACCGACCGTTGCAAATGCTACATTCTCAAGAAATTCATATGCCTCTTTTACATCAATCCCCATGCTTTCGTAAAGTACAATAACTACTTTCCACGCCACAGTTGCTCCACAAATTTCCTTAAATGGATACTTACATTCAATCTGATGCGGATTCACTATTGCATCCGCCCTGCTTCTTTTGTAGATACGCTCATCGCCATTTTGGTCATACGGAATTGCATGATGATCTGTAACAAGGACACACATTCCAAGTTCCTTTGCCTTTGCGATTTCATCAATTGCAGCAATACCATTATCACATGTGATAATGGTATCTACTCCATCCTCATACGCCTGTTCTATAAGCCGCATATTTAATCCATACCCATCTACAATTCTGTCGGGAATTGCAGCACTGACTATCGCATCACATCTCGCGAGCGCCTTATTTAAGATATATGTAGACATAACTCCATCTATATCGTAATCACCTATAATTCTTATGTGCTTTTTTTCTTTTATCTTTTGTACCAAGATATCAACAAGCTTCTGTGCATCAAGCAATAAATGCGGATCATACAAATCATCCAGTCCGCCATAGAGGAATTTTCTTATGTCCTCATCCTCTATTACATCCCTGTTTCTAATAAGTCTTGCTGTAACCTGATCTATATTATATTTTGCTCCAATACCTTTAAAATCAGCTCTTTTATTAATGCCAATCCATTTTTCCATTAGTATTTCCTCTTTAATCTAATTCTGCAATTCTAGTAACAGCCACATAAATTGCTGATATCTTATACCATGTCTGATAATCTACAACACCTGTCACCGGAAGTCCGAACACTCTCTGGAACTGTTGAACAGCCTCTTTGGTTCTGCTTCCATATATTCCATCTGCTACTATTGATGGGATTGCAGGATAAGATTTTGCAATCCTTGCAAGCTGTTGCTGCATCTGGCGGACTTTACTTCCAGTCGAACCAATTGAAAGATTATATCCTGGCCATGATGATGGTATTCCAGATATTCCTTCTGCTGTATTTATATACATACTGCTGCCATAATAATACCTAAGAATTTCTATAGCGGAATAACCCTGATCTCCAAGCGCCTTGCTCCCCCATTGTGTCATCCATTT
>CAKRLV010000046.1 GCA_934359755.1 uncultured Agathobacter sp. | reverse complement strand
CATTCTTATTTTCTTGCATTCTTATTTTCTTGCATTCTTATTTTCTTGCATTCTTATTTTCTTGCATTCTTATTTTCTTGCATTCTTATAGCCGCTATGCTTTATCGCTAAACCTATTTTAGATTAACACCTTAAATATAATCCGTCAAGAGAATTCTTGGCATGTTTTTGTCTGGCACAACAGGTTTATAAACCTATTTTATAAACCTATTTTATAAACCTATTATTTCATAAACTCTTCCACATTATCTTTTGTAACCTTCTGATATGGAAGATAAATATATCTTTGGTTCTCGAACTTTATAGTATCCATGCCATCACCTGTCACTACAGAAAATGCAAGCTGGGCCATTGCCTTTGCCTGTCCTTCTTTATCATTGTAAACAGTCGCAGCCATCTTCTGCTGCTGCACTGCCTGCAATCCCTCGTCAGTTCCGTCAATGCCTACAAACACAGGAAGATTTGCCTCTGTGTATCCAAGTTTCTCATAGGCGTCTATAGCACCAAGGATCATCGCATCATTATTGGCAAGCACTAGTTCTATCTGTGTCTTGTACTGCCCTATAAGCTGCGTCATTCGGTTCTGTGCCTGGGCGCGGTTCCAGTTTGCAATCTGATAGCTTAACTTCTCAAGCACTATTCCATTGTCTTTTAAACTCTCCACAGCACTCTCTGTTCGGATAATCGCATCCTGATGTCCCATCTCACCCTCAAGAATTACATACTGGATACTTCCATCCTTATTCTTATCAACACCTGGGTTATTTTTGATAATATCTGCTGCAAGTTCTCCCTGCATACGGCCTGACTGCCTTGGTTTTGCACCGACATAGTAAAGTCTGTCCCATTGCATCAGATCCTCTTCCACAGGCTCCCTGTTAAAAAAGATAATTGGCACATCATTCTCCTTTGCCGCATCAATTATCTCAGATGGATCTGTTCTATCCGCAAGATTTATACACAAAATATCACACCCATCACTAATCATCTCCTGCACCTGGTCATCCTGCGTTCTCTGCGAACCAGCAGCATCCATGATTGTCAGACTGATGTCATATCCATCTTCCTCAAGTTCGCTGCACTCTTCCTTAAAAGACTCCATCAATTCCCCTAAAAAAGTATCTTTTTGATTATAGCATGCCACACCTATATATATCTGCTTCGGCTGTTCTTTGTGTGGATTACCACAAGACAGGATATTTGCCGCCACCAACACAAAGCAAAACGTAAGCACTATTACGCTCTGTACATATCTATATTTTTTCATTATTATTCTCCTAATTTACCGGCTTATTTACTGACTTATTGTAAATAACAGATATTGATTCTCTTTAGAAAAGAGATTGTCCCTGGTCAACACCGTATATGCGACCTGCTTATCAGCAATTTTATACCAGCGTTTTCTTAATCTATTAACAAGTTCTGTCACGCTCTGATATCCAGCTTCAAATTCATCAGGAACAACAAGACACTGTACCCATTTTGTATCAAGGTAATAAACTGCCTCTGATGAATTGCCTATTCCATAAACCAAAGCTCCATATAAATTATTGTTGGCAGCAGCCTCTCCTGCCTCTACAAGACTCGCATTGTCAAGCGCCATAACTATATCCACTTTTCTCTGCGTCTGAAGATTAACTTCTTCATTTGACTCCGAATTCTTCGATACATCCCAAAGTATCTGTGCCCCACATCCTTCTAATGTATCTATGACACCTTTTCTGCGCATGGAAGCCGCCTCTGAAACCTCATACTCTGAGTATATCCCTATTGTCTTTCCATCAAGATTACCATTATTATTCTCAAGGAGCTGCTTAGCCAGATCAGCACCCATAGCATAATGGTCGGGTTCTATTGTCTGAAAAACGGACTTTCCATCGCCTGTAAGCTTATCGCCCACTATCATAACAGGAACCTTTCCTGTAATCTGCTTAATCTTCGCACCCTCGTCACTGTCTGATATTGGCTTTATAATGACAGCATCGGCTCCTTTTCTTATCTCCTGCTCGATAACCGCCCTCTCATCAGATGCAGTCTGCATGCCTTCCTTGCTTATCACAACAATATCAATATCATACTCCTGTGCTGCCATTTTCAACCCATATTTAAACGCTGACCATTGGTTCTCATCTACGTTAGGCACTATAACAGCTATCTTTTCTTTTCCACTGTTAATCTTGTTATAAACGATAAATCCAAGTACAATAACAACCAATATTCCTAATATTATCTCAGTTCTTATAAATGCTTTTCTTCCACTTATCATTTCTTCTCCCCTGGCATACGACGTTCTTCAAATCTTTGTCTGTTGTCCTCTGAATATATAATTGCAGGGATAGTAATAGTAACAGTCGTCCCTTCGTCTAACTCACTTTCTATATGCAGGCCATATTCATCACCAAACAGGATTTTAATCCTGTTGTTAACATTGATAAGTCCGACACCAGAACCCTTTTTATGCACTCTGTTAGTGTTCGTAAGAAGAAGTTCAATCTCTTCCTCAGGTATTCCCATTCCATTATCAGTCACAGATATTACGATATTATCGCCATCCTTTGCACCTCTTACAACAATTTCTCCGCAATCGTCCAACTCTCTGACTCCATAATTTATTGCATTTTCAAGGATTGGCTGCAGGACCAGCTTAACAGCACAATAATTCATTATGTCATCGTCCACTTCAAATCTTGCACTGAATTTATTCTTGTAACGCACTTTCTGAATATTCACATAACTTTGTGCATGTTGCAGCTCATCTTTAATGCTTATAATAGTATGACCTTTAGACAGACTTATCCTGAAAAGTTTAGCCAGCTGCGTAATCATAAATGCCGCCTCATCATTTTTTTCGCCCTCTATCATCCATGTAATTGAATCCAGAGTATTATATAAGAAATGCGGATTTATCTGACTTTGTAATACATCAAGCTCACTCTTTCTTCGCTCATTCTGCTCCCATACCACTTTCTGCATAAGCGCAGAATTCTGCCTGTACGAATTCTGTATCGATTTTCCAAGATGCCTTATCTCCCTTGAACCACCTATATAAATATCAGATTCCTTGCCCTCCTCATATTTGGTAACCGAATCATTTAACTTCATGATTGGTCTCGATATTCTCTTAGACACAATACGATTTACAAAGACAAGCATCATCGCCATAAACAGCATAAGTACAAGCAAAAACTGCTTAACATCCGTCATCTTATTTGTAAAAATCGAATACGGCATGACACAGACGAGCTTCCAGCCAGTGTAACTTATAGTGTTAACTATTACTTTTCTATGGACACCTCCCACATGTTCATCATAAATTTTATCCTTGGATGCAGCAGCCTTATTGCTGCTTTCATTTTCCATTCCATTTTCAATGAACACCTGGTGTGGATGATATATTATCTCGCCTTCGCTATCACACAGATAGAAATACTGTCCATTACCAGCAGTATTAATCTGCTCCATCATACGCGAAATAGCGGAATAATCCATATCAACCAGCAGAACCCCCATATGTGTATTAGTACCATCTGTGATTTCAACAGCACGGCTTGATGATATTACCCAATAATATCTAAGTGTGCCATCATCAAACAGATTCTGCACATGCGGTATTGAAAAATGAATATTCTCCATCCTGTCCATAGCTGATATAAACCATTCCTGCTTTGTGACATCAGGCTCTTCCTTCTGCGCAACTACCGGCTCAGCCGCCAGCAGACTGCCATATTTATTGTATATTGCTATGCTTCTTAAATTATCCTTATTAGCCTCATACAACAGGTTCATTCCCAAATGTATCATATCCGCCTGGCTGGATATATCATTTTCTTTTATTACATCATAGTACACTGCATCAGATACCTGCCGCATCTTGATGAGATAATCTTCTACAGACTCCACAGTCTGGTCCATTATCTTTTGATTATTATCAAGCACATTCTCCTGTGTAACATTCGAAAACCGCCAATACATAATAAGAACTACGCACAGCATTATTGTTACTGATATTACAGATAGTGCAATCATTATTGTACTTTGAATGTCACCTGCTTTATATCTATATTTATCTTTATACTTTTGCATATTCCGTCCTATATTTCGATGGTGATACCCCATACTGTCTCTTAAATACATAACTAAAATAATTTGGGTCAGCATAACCCACACTCTGTGCAATTATATAACTCTTCTCTGTCGTCTCAACCAGCATACGTGCAGCCTTTTCCATACGGTATTCTGTCAGATAACCGACAAATGAATTGCCTGTCTCCTTTTTGAACATGCTTGAAAAATAGGAATTTGACACGCCCAGATCCCGGCATATATCATCAAGTCCAAGGTTCTCCTGCTGATAATTGTTTTGAACATATTCTTTGGCTCTATCTATCAATGACTTCTTAGAATTATATCTCGCATCAGCCATCTCATCGTGCAGCATAAAACAGAATCTAAGGAGCCATTTTTTCAGAACCTGCGGCTCTAAATTGCTAAGTTCATCATACAAAGAGCCAATACCGCCTGGCATACTCACAGTATCAAGCTGATTGTTCGTCATAAAATGATACAGTTCACTTATCAGCTCCATAACTGCCACATGGTATTTCTCCAGCGAATTATGCGCTATAAAATTATGCTCCATGTATACTTCAACAGCCTTTTCAACATCTTCCTTGCTGCCCAGACATATCATCTTGAACAGCTTCGACAATTCCGTGCCCTCATTTATATCTGTTGATATTTTCCTCTGAGGTGCGATTTCACTTAAGTTTATTGCCTTATTACTTCCATAAAGTACCCTGTATGAGACAGCATCTTTTGCATTCTGGTATGATTTAGACAAATCAAGTATATTGTCACACACCTGACCAATTCCAATCGTCACTTTTGCTCCCATAACATGGTTTATATACTTGCAAAAACGATCACATTCATCTGTAAGCTCCGTAATTTGCGCCGCACTTCTAAGCTGCACTATCATGATAGTCTCATCCAGATACATAAATTTTCTGGTTCCCCATTTCTCCTCAAAGCTTTCTTCCGCCTGTCTGTCAACAGATATTGTAAGCAGACGGATATCCATGCCCTGCGGCACCTGACTCGCTGATGTATGAATAACAAGGCAGCAATACAGAGGACCCTCGAGATTAATCTGGTAATCATGAAGATATTTTTTTATCTCTTTCTCTGGAATACGTCCCTCTATCAAGGTCGAATAAAAATTTGCCTGTAATAATGGCAGCGACTCTGAATAATACTTGCGCAGCAAGTCTGTATTTTTCTTCTCGCTTAGCTCCTGATCGAGTTTCTTCTTTAATCTACCAAATACTTCCGTTATCTCGACTGCATTTAAAGGCTTTAAAATATATTCTTCAATCTCAAGATGTACCGCCTCTTTTGCATATTCAAAATCATCAAAACCAGTAAAAATAAGAATCTTTGTGGCTGGATATCTTTCTTTGATATGCGCACAAAGTTCAAGACCATCCATATAAGGCATCCTGATATCAGTCATAACCACATCAGGCTGGCTTTCCTCAAGCATCTCCATGGCTTTATATCCATTGTTGGCATGTCCAATCACCTCAAAGCCCAGCTCCTCCCACTTTACTTTTCTGGCGATTACCTCAATCACTTCCTCTTCATCATCAACTAGTAGTAATGTGTACATTGTGTTTCCTTTCCTGCGTAAGTACCCATAAATAATCAGATCATTTCGGGAACAGTTACATGTATATCTATTATATCATTAGCGGCATCAAATCAAAACCCCACATAGTGCAAAAACAGAGATGCCATATCGACATCCCTGTTCTATAATTTTATTAGGAGAGTTAAGTATTTTATTTCTTCTGAACGTATTTGAGACAGTCAAGTGTAACTGCTACAAGAATAATGATTCCTGAGAATACGAACTGAAGGTTTGTATCAATACCAAGTATTGTAAGAGAGTATGTCAACGCAGTGAAGATAGACACACCGACTACAACACCTGAAATTTTACCAATACCACCTGTGAATGATACACCACCAACTACACAGGCTGCGATTGCGTCCATATCCCAGCCCTGTCCATAAGCGGCTGAACCTGAACCAACCATTCTTGCACACTCGAGCCATGAACCAAATCCATAAAGGATACCAGCCATAACGAATGCTCCAAGTGTTACTGCAAATACTGAGATACCTGAAACTGCTGCTGCTTCTGGGTTTCCACCAACAGCGTAAAGGTTTTTACCAAATGTTGTCTTGTTCCAGATGAACCATACAATTGCGATTGCTGCTAATGCCCAAATGATGATTGTTGGGAATCCGTTTACTTTTGGAATAATCATATTTGGTATTGTTGGCTCAATTGCACCAAAGGATACACCCTTTGTGGCATATGTTACGATACCGAAGATTACAAGCATGTTTGCCATTGTTGAAATAAATGGATGCATCTTAAACTTCGCTGTGAAAAATCCTGCAACACTTGTAAAGAAAGTACATAAAACAATACATACAAGTAAAGCTAATATAATTCTTCCTACTACAGGTATTCCTGTAAAGTCAAATGTATGACCGAATACCTGACCGGTATTAACACCCTGATGCATGATGATTGTAGCAGTTGTCATACCCATACCAACCATTCGTCCAACTGAAAGGTCTGTACCTGTCAGGAGGATAAGTCCTGCAACACCAAGTGCTAAGAACATTCTAGGTGAAGCCTGCTGAAGGATGTTCAGGATATTATTGTATGTAAGAAGCGGAGTTCCTTTTTTGATTGGAGTGATTATACAAAGTGCTATGAATATAAGAATAATAGCAATGTACAATCCATTCTGTAAAAGGAATGTTCTCTTATTGAATGTGTACTTGTAGTTCTCCCACTTCTGAGCTCTTGTCTCCATAAATGTGAACTTTGAAAGACGAAGAAGATCAATAAGGTGATACTTATAACTATATGCATCATGCTTTCTATCTTTAATTCTCTGATATGCTTTTTCAAGTTCAAGCTTCTCATTTGAGATACGATTCTTATGCACATAATTTTCTTCTTTGATTTCCTGCTTATCATTAGTATGTGCAAGTGCATCTCTATGCTGCTTGTCAAGTTCTGCCATTCTCTGCTTGTGCGCTGCTAATGCCTCTTCCTTCTCAGCTGCACAGCTTTCTTTAACTGCATTGTAGTACTTGCTGTCAAAATTATCCTTGAGGTATGCCTCAGCATCAGCTATAAGCTTAGTAATCTTGTCTTTGTTCTTAGCCTCAACAGCTTTTGCTTTCTCGAGTTCTCTCTTGTATGCCTCAATTCTGTTTTCTTTCTCTGCCTTTGCAAGAGTCTTATCTCGCTTGCAAGCCTCAATCTGAGTCTGGCAACCTATGATTTTTGCAGTACCATCTGCTCTTAGTTCATCTATTTCTTTTTGAATTTTACCGACATACTCGTCGATTGGCTGACGCAATTTTTTCTCCTGCTCAGCTGTTAGAATCTTACTATTAGCCATATTCATCCTTCTCCCTTAATTATAGGTATTTAGCACTGAGTCTAAGTAATTCTTCCTGATTTGTCTCTTTAGTATTTACAATTCCTGAAAGTCGTCCATTCGACATAACCCCGATACGATTTGTAATACCAAGAATCTCTGGCATCTCAGAAGATACTACTATTATTGTCTTACCCTGTTTTGCCATCTGAATTATCAGTTCATAAATCTCATATTTGGCACCAACGTCAATACCTCTTGTTGGCTCATCCATCATGAACACCTGTGGTCCACGCTCAAGCCATTTTCCGAAGATCACCTTCTGTTGGTTTCCACCTGAGAGACTTGAAATCATATCACTTGGTCCCATACACTTTGTATGCATAATCTTAATCTCATCTGATGTTGCCTTTACCATCTTCTGATCTGATAATGCAACACCACTCTTGTAAGTATTAAGGTTCGCAATTGTAGTGTTAAATGTCAAATCACCTTTGAGGAATAATCCGTTTGCTTTACGTTCCTCAGTAATAAGTGCAAAGCCATAATCCATAGCCTCTTTTGCACAAGTGAAATTCATAAGCTTATCTTTGAAATATACACGACCTGCTGCTCTTGTTCTGATACCGAATATTGTCTCGAGCAATTCTGTTCGTCCTGCTCCGACAAGTCCATACAGACCGAAGATTTCGCCCTCTCGGACATCAAACGTAACATCCTGTAAATGTGGTTCATATTTCGTAGATAAATGCTGTATAGATAAAATCACATCCTTTGGTGTATTGTCGACTGGTGGGAATCTGTTCTCTAACACTCGACCAACCATTGCTGTAATCAGTTCATTCATATTTGTTTCTTTAGTGCTTTTTGTCATGACCAGATTTCCATCTCGAAGTACTGAGATTTCATCGCAGATTTCAAAAATTTCATCCATCTTATGAGAGATGTAAATAAGTGAAATTCCCTGATCACGTAACATCCTCATCATCTCAAAAAGTTTGTCAACTTCCTGTACTGTAAGTGATGATGTAGGCTCATCTAATACTATTACTTTTGAATTGTATGATATTGCCTTGGCAATCTCACACATCTGTCTCTGGGATACTGACATATTTTTCATTGGCTGTTCAAGATTAACTGTCATTCCCAATTTTCTAAATAACTCTGAGGCCTCTTTCTTCATTCGGCCTTCATCTATCATTCCAATTGAATTAACTGGATATCTTCCTAAGAAAAGATTATCCACAACATTTCTCTCAAGACACTGATTTAATTCCTGATGCACCATTGCAATTCCATTCTCAAGCGCATCCTTTGGTCCTGAAAAGCTTACCTCTTTTCCATCGAGATAAATGTTCCCCTCGTCTTTCTGGTATGTTCCAAAAAGACACTTCATCATTGTTGACTTACCGGCACCATTTTCACCCATAAGGCCCATAACAGTTCCTCTTTTCACATCGAGATTGATGTGGTCAAGTACTCTGTTTCGACCGAATGACTTACTCATTCCACGTATCGATAAGATATTATCTTTACTCCTATCCTCCATACTTCCTGCTCCTAATCTATATTATTTAATATCAGGGAGAGATAAACTCTCCCTGAATGATGTTTACTGGTTTAAAAGAGCTGTGTAAGAAGCTGCATTGTCTGTCTTAACCATGTTGATTGCGAATGCATCATACTGTCCTGGATTTCCAAGTCTGTTTGTGATGTTTGACTCTGTCTGTCCATCACCACCGATGTACTCAACATCGAGGTTAAGAAGATCATCATAGTTCTGTAAAAGTGGCTGATATGTAGAGCTTAAGAAGTTATCTGAAGCATTGTAGATATTGAGCCATACTTTCTTTGTTGGATGTGCAGATGAATCAAGCTGGTTTGAAACAGGTGCCCATACAACAGTAGAATCTGTGAAGTCTTTGTAGTTATCAGCTGTAACAGCTACGTTCAGTGCGTAGTAAGATCTCTCATCTTCTTTGTATACGTATACATCATCACTTAATACGTTGCCTGCATCATCAGCAGTTCCGATACCTGTATCTACATCAACACCATCAAGTGCGTTTCTAAGAACACGAAGTGTTAAGTAAGCCTGTACGTCAGCATGCTGGCTGATTGTTCCGCCGTATCCTTCTGCGATAGCTGCAACAGCATCACTGTTTGCATCATATCCGAATGTTGGCACTTTGTTATCTTTTGACCATGCATTGAACATTGACATTCCCATTCCATCGTTGTTAGAAACAACAACATCAATTGAATCACCGAATGAAGATGACCATGTTCCAATAGCGTTACCAGCTGTAGCTGCATCCCATGTAGCTCCTGCTGAGTTCTTCATTTCCTGAGAAGCAAGCTCTCTGATTGTGTACTCTTTTCCACCGATTTCAACTTTGCCATCCTGAACTACTGAAGCAGTTCCGTCTGTATTTGTTCCTGCTGGTGTGCTATCGATTTCTCCATCTTTGTCAACGCCAGTTCCAAGGGCTTTTCTAACACCTCTTGTTCTTGCGATTGAATCGTTATGTCCGATATCACCGATTGCTAAAACATATCCGATAACTCCGTCACCGTTTCTATCGATCTTGTCGATGTTCTTCTCGATGTAATCCATTACCATCTGTCCCTGAAGTTCAGCACCCTGATTAGCATCGAATCCAACATAGTAAGTATCCTTATTGAAATTAAGTGCTGTAGTGTCAAGCTCTCCTGTTGAACTGTTTGATGGCTGACGGTTGAACCAGCATAAAGGCTTATCCTTATTAGCCACATCAGAAGATGTTGTTCCGCTATCCCCTGAGCCTGCACTCTGTGTTCCGCCATTTGAACTATCTTCTCCTCCACAAGCGGTCATCGAAAGTGTCAACACCGCCATCATCATAATTGCAACAATTTTTTTCTTCATATAATTGTCCCCCTTCTGTTTTATTGTTGTAACGTTAGTATATTTGATTTTGCTTTCATAAACTATAGAATATTTTTTGATTAACATTAAAAATTTTTAGTATTTTTAGTCATGTGGACGAAAATTTTCTATATTTATTGAATTTTATTCGTTATTTTAATACTGTAGATGACGTCGTCCTCCTACTTCAATCATATTTTGTACATATATCCCCGTCAAATTGCACATTAAATATTCTATTGTCAATATGACGAACGCATAACCCTAAAACTCAATAAAGAAAAAAGCGTAGCAGATAAATTCTGCTACGCATTAACTTCTGACGTCCTGAGGACCTTAAAATTTTCTATGTTTTCTATACACAATTTCAATGATTAAAAATCCAAGAATACCTGCCAGACTTAATATCTTTCCAACCATAAGTCCTGGCGCATGATAGACTATCTCGATCTCATGCATTCCTTTTGACAACTTCATTCCAAGGAATGCTGTATTTACCTTTTCATAGGTGGTATTTTTTCCGTCAACATATACCTTGAAATTCTCATCATATGGAATCGAAGTGATAAGGTATCCGTCATCTTCACCAGCCTGGATAGTTCCCTTTATTGTATTCCCTTTGGTAGCCGACTTATCCAGACTAAACTCTGATTGGACAAGCTTTTCCCTTTGGTTTGTCTGAGCTGATTTCTTCCATATATATCCTTTTACACCAGATATCTTATAATCTCCCTTACCGAATTTGACACGCACGCTTGTCTGTCCTTCTCTAAGTGGAACTGCGTATGTGAACTCTGTATTGCCATTATAGTAAATATGCGTCTGCGCCGTAAGCTTGTTTCTAATATTCCCGACACTCACTACCACATCCTCAGACGGACACTTATTATTTACTTTAAATTGGAGCAGGAATAAGTCACCCTCATTTGCATCTTCAATCTTAATCCTGTTCTTTGCAAATTTCACATCAACTCTGGTCATGCCATCCTTTAGAATATCAATCTTCGTATTGTCTGAAATCTCATCTTCTGCCACGGCATATGACAGCAGCGCAACCTGATTGTATGGGTATCCAAGCTCACTGTACTGTTCCTGCGACATCACATGATTAGTGTAGTATACAATCGGCAACGCATCCTCATTCTCATACACACCATCCGCTATCTTCCTGCATCCTGGTACATCCTTCTTCGATACAATATACTTGACGCCCATAAAATCCTGAAATACCGAATTATGTGCACATGACTGCATGAGCAGATTCCTGTATGGCTGCTCAGTCATAAATGTATTTATCCTAAAATTCTGATAATCCTTGTTCTCAACAGAGGAATATATTGATGAAATATACTGTTCTGTCGACCATATGCGGTTAAGGTTCGCCGCATCGTCTTTTATATTTCCGTTCTCCTCTGTGCGGAAAAAACCTGTCTCTGCCTGAGTGAGTTCATCAATCTTCTGTCTGTTCTCATCGGCTGTTACCGAGTTATAGAAATCTGATTCTATCGCATTACTATGACTCTGATTGTATCCCACGCCATAGCAGGTGAGCACAATAAGCGACGATAACAGAATGTACTGCGCGCATTTCTTCCTATAACAAAGCAAGAAGCTTGCCAGCAAAATAACTCCGTCGATTATATATATCTGCTTTTTGCCGAAAAGCAGAATAACCAACGTCACAAGATATGGTATAAGAGCTGCCACAAAAGCAATCTCTCCCCGTCTTAACTTCTCGACATACTTTGCAATCATAAAGCATAAAAGCGGAATAAATGGAATCATGACTTTGCTTCTTATATAAAGTCCGCCATTTAACCCCCATGAAAAAACAGGAATGATAAACACGACAATACATGCCATATGAAGCCATAACTCACTGTATTTTCTGTAAAGAAGTCCAGACAGCAGTACCACAATTACAATCGCGCTAAGTCCTATTCCATATGGACTGTATAAAAATCCTGACAACCTGATATAAGGAACAAAGAGTTTCCACATCGCTATCGCATTCCTGCCGCCAGAATTACGTCCACCCACAAGAACAAATGCGGTCGGCACAAGTAGTATCGCACTCATAAACAGTGCAATCATCATTGGCACCATGAATTTAAGGCCTTCTGGCAGAAATGTCTTTTTCCAGTTCTGTCTCTTCGTCTCATCCTCCATGTACCTGTAAATACCATATATGACCAGTACCAGCATCCCGCCTATACTAAAATAAAAGCTAGTCATAATCATCAACCAGACACTTATGGTATAAAGTCCCACTCTACCCTTATCAAAGTATCTGTCCACTCCAATAAGTGCTAGGCACAAAAATGGCATATAATCAACAAACATAATCTGATTATATGAATGAAAAATCATCGGTCCCGACAGCATAAAAAGCACTGCTGCCATAAAACCTACTATCGGTGAAATTCCCTTCTGAGTCATCCATCTATATAGAAGACAGACAGCTACCACAAGACAGATAATCATCGATATCATTATGTATAATCCCATGTCCACCCACGGAAGAAGATACGATATCAGCAGAATCGGACTGTACAGTCCATAATATGAAAAATTATAAATATTTTGTCCACCACCAATATTCGCAGCAAACTCAGGAAAAAACTGCTTCGTATCATAAAACAGCTGCCTGAAATAATCCGGTAATACACTGTGCTGGCTGATCCAGTCTACTTTCGACCCGAACACACCATTCCTAAATCCAAATAACCAGCAGAAAAATACTGCCAGAAGTGCGAGTACCAGATACGGAAAACATCTATATAAAAGTCCCCTATATGCATGCCCCGCCTTGTTATTTGTCTGCATCTTTCTTCTCCCCACTTGCCTCTCTTAGAATATAGATAGGACGATGCTTCGTCTCAAGATATGTCCTGGCAAGATACTGACCTACAATTCCTGTACAAAGCAGCTGAACTCCGCCAACCATAAAGACGATGCATACAAGTGATGGCCACCCCGCAACCGGGTCTCCCCAGACCAGAGTTCTTACTATAATAACAATAACCATCAAAAATGAAAGTATGCAGAATATAAGTCCTATTACCGATGCCAGCGACAATGGTGCCACAGAAAATCCCATAATTCCTTCCATAGAATATTTAAAGAGCTTGACAATAGACCATTTAGTCTCTCCTGCCGACCTCTCAACATTCTCATATTCAAGCCATTTAGTTCTGAATCCGACCCACTCGAAAATCCCTTTCGAGAATCGGTTATACTCACTCATCTCAAGAACAGCATCCACCATTTTGCGGTTCATAAGCCTGTAATCTCTTGCACCGCTTACGATTTCAGTTCTTGATATGCTATTTATAAATTTATAGAAAGACTCTGACAAAAGCGAACGGATCACAGGTTCCCCATTCCTGGTCGAACGCTTTGTCGCAACATTATCATAATCACCAGTCTCTAAAATCTCATACATCTGTGGAAGAAGATCTGGCGGATCCTGAAGATCCACATCCATGATGGCTACATAATCACCTGACGCATTCTTAAGACCTGCATAAATGGCTGCCTCTTTTCCAAAATTTCTTGAAAAAGAAAGATAGTTGCAGCCTGCATCCAAAGCATTCAAGTCTTTCATGACTGAAAGCGACTTATCAGTAGAACCATCATCCACAAACAAAATATCTACCTCCACGTCTTTCATCCTGTCCCTTACTTCACACATTTTCTTATAATATATAGGTAATGCATCCTGCTCATTTAAACAAGGCACAATTACAGTTATCGACTTCATTTTCATTCCTCCTTTGGTTCGCTGTATAGTTTACCAAAAAAATCTTATTTTTACCTTAAATTAATTCTTAAGCTTTCTTAAGATTTTCTATCTCATTTATAAACTCTGCTATAATTTAGCTATAATTCAAGGTTGAAATACAAAGGAGCGGCTTACATGGACACATCAAACATTCTGGTTGTAGATGACAATCCCGAAATACGGGAAATAATAGAAATTCTTCTGACCGATGAAGGATTTGCTATCTTTCAGGCAAAAGATGGCGCAACTGCACTTGCCCTTGTAAAAGAGCATGACTTTGATCTGATAATACTCGACATAATGATGCCAGGCATAAATGGTTACCAGACCTGCATCGAGATAAGAAAGACCAGCAACGCTCCAATACTCTTTCTAAGTGCCCGCACCAAGGACAGTGATAAAACACTTGGATTTTCAAGCGGTGGTGACGATTATCTGGCAAAGCCATTTTCATACAGCGAGCTTATCAGCCGTGTAAAAGCACTCATCCGCCGCTATCATATATATAAGGGAAAAGAAGAAACAACACCTGCATCAAAAAGCATAACTTACCATGAACTGATAATTGACGAATATGCACAGACTGTAAGTAAAAATGGAACCCCTATCGAACTTACCGACACAGAATTCTGCATGCTTATGCTGCTGGTCAAAAATCACGGACAGATTTTCTCTGCCAAGAGATTGTACGAAGCAGTGTGGGACGAACCATACTATTACGGTGCGAACAATACCGTCATGGTTCATATGCGTAATCTCAGGCAGAAAATCGAAGATGATGCAAATAATCCTTCAATTATAAAAACAATCTGGGGAAAGGGCTACCGCTGTGATTAAGAAAATAAAAGAATTAAAAATCAGAACAAAACTTCTTCTTTTAATCATTCTAACAGGTACAGTCTGCCTTGCACTCTTTCATTTTCTGTGGACTAACAGATTTAATGCGTATGGCATACTAAATCCGATTTTTCATATTGCTCCACTATACGGAGACGAAGATACGATGAGCAAATTCCTTGAAGAAGCTCCCAATTATAATATTCCAAAATCCGAGAAGGACACTATTGGTGTCGAGCAGATACAGCCCCTTCTGAATCTCGTGGATGAATACACTTCAATATATATATATGGTCTCGATGGCTATTATCGTGCTGGAAAATATGCTACAGCAATGGACAACAGCAAATTTATCCAGTTCTTTGATCTGGGCTATCGACTGACAGGTGGTGAAGGTGAACAGAGTCAGCAATTTAATCTCAAATTCAAAAACGGATACGCAACTGTGCTGATATATCAATATCATTCCAGTATTTTTCTGTATCCCTATGCTTATATATCTACATCCTCTTGTATATTGCTGTTCTTCGGGGTTGTAATGTTTTTTGTATCACGAAAAATGAAGCAGATTTATGCACTGAAAGATGCAATCCTGCAGATGGCCTCTGGCGATTTAAAAAGCGCCTTTCCACAATATAACAAAGATGAGATAGGCATACTTGCAGCAGAACTTGATAAACTACGTGTTACATTCGATGATACATTGCAGCAGGAACAGGAAAGCCGACAAGCCAATCAGGATCTGATTACAGCCATCTCGCATGACCTGCGCACTCCGCTTACTATATTAAATGGTTATCTGGAAGTTCTAAAATTAAAGAAATCACCTGACATGCAGGAAGAATATTTAAACCGCTGTCTCCAGAAGACTTCGGATATAAAAGATATGACTGACAGAATGTTCGAATATGCACTTGTCTATGAAGAAAATGAAACACCAAAACTTGAACCACTTAACTATTCATTTTTATATGACTGCCTGATGGAGAATATTGATTTTATAAGACTTGCTGGATTCGAGTATGCCCTCGACACCCATGCCCAGCCAGATGATATGCCTAATTTTCCGACAATACTTGGGGATGCCACAATGATAAAGCGTATATTCAACAATATATTTTCCAATATTCTAAAATACGGAGACAAATCCTCACCAGTACGCGTAATGATTTCGCGCGATACTGATGAGCTTAAAATGATGTTCAAAAATAAGGTCAAAATTGAACATGCAGATATCGAGAGTAACCATATAGGTCTAAGAAGTGTCGAGAAAATGATGTCTCTCCTTGGCGGACGAATTCTGTATTCCGAGCAGGGAGAAGAATTTGGAGTGCAGGTGGCGTTTAGAACTATATAAGATTAATCATATCAATCAAATCGAGCCTGTGAAAAAATTTCTGTAAATTAGACAATATAATGGTCTTCTATGATAAAATATTAAAATCATAGGAGGCC
>CAKRLV010000045.1 GCA_934359755.1 uncultured Agathobacter sp. | reverse complement strand
TTATGTGTATGTATATGCACAGAATGGAGTATACAGAAAGGTGAAAGTGACAATAAGTTAGAAAGTTATGAAAGTGATAAGAAGATATATAGCAATAGTATTATGCGTAACAACACTATTTCAGTTCATGCCACAGTCAATAGTTGTGGCTGACGAAAATAGTGCGGTTGTGGAGAAGACAACAGAAAAGCAAGTTGGAAATCATGTAAAAGCAGATAGAACAGCAAACACAAGAATTTTAGCTACGCCAACTAATTCAGTTAGGCAAACTGCAGTTAAAATTGAATGCGAAGGTGAGATGGCTGATAAGATAAGAAAAATACGCTGTAAGCTCGGACAAGATGAAATCAATAGTGAAGACAATGTATTTACTCTTACTAATGATGGGAGCAAGGATTTAACAATTGAAGTTGTGCCAGAAGATGGAGAAGACATCATGATTGAATCAACAGACAATGAAAAATCAACTGTTGATTCAAACAATCCAGCTTGTGTTACGATTCCAAAAGAGGAATTGGAAGGCAAAGATAAACTTGATATCAAGTTAAAGATTGAATATAAATATAAACTTACATATTCATACGATGCGACTGGAAAGTTTAAAATTGAGTCAGGTTATACTCCATCTGGAGTTACAGTCAAACAACTAAATGAAGATGGAAGTGGTCTTAATATACAGTGTAGCAATAATTATTACGCTAAGTTTGAAGAAAATGAAAATCTCAAGATAAAGAAGAATTCAAACAGTGCAAAGCTGACATTAAAAGAAGGTGCAGAAGCTGGAACCATAACATTTAGAATGTATAAGGATAATACAGTTCCAGAGATTGTAACAATAGAGGATAATTCCGATGAGAATAAGAAAGCTGTATGTTCCGATGAAAATGCGGATATACCAGTATATAAATATTATTCACAAGATGGAAATTGTGATTTGAATATTATATGTAGGGATGATGAATCAGGAATATATAGTATAGAGTATTCTGATAGTAAAGTTGTTAATGATTATTATGATTTATTAGTAAATAATTCATCAGCTATTTTAAAAGTTCGAAGAGATATAAATGTATTTGATAATATTAACTATACTCTAAAAATCACCGATTACAGTGGACGTGAAAAAATTGTTAAACTCACTGTTATAATCGACTCAGAACCACCTAAGATAGTTGAAGACTCTGTTAAGGAAGTCGACGAGAACGGCATCGAGGACACTTCAATTATAAAATCAGATGTATCGAAAGAGGGAAGCTATTGGGAGACTGACAGAGACCACTATTTATCATGTGGTATTACAGAGGAGAACCTCAATACAGATATTTCTTACAAGATATACAAAGATGGTGAACAGATACAGGATGATGATACAGGAATAGAGTGTAAGCTTGAGATGTTAAGTGATAAGCCGGATTCCGACCATACTGCCACATACATGATGAAGGTTGACAAATCGCAGCTTGAGAATCTTCCAGAAGGAACATACCATATAGTTCCAACTATTGTTGATGAGGCAAATAACAGATGTGTTCCAACAGATTTTTACACTTTTACAATCAAAGATGCCAGCCCAAAGGTAGTACCAGTCATTGATGAGAAAGTAGTCTGGAAGAGAACCAAAGCCGAGAATATCAATGATATCAAGGAGATAGAAGCTGAACTTTCTACGACATGGAACATAAAAGACCTCGCTTATATGATTACAATAAATGATGACACACAGCCATCAGCTGAGGATGAAGGCTGGACAAAAGTGGCAGAGGACAAGGTAACATGTGGTAATGGAGCCAGGGCAACTGTAAAGTACAAGGTTCCTGTAGGTCAGGCTGTAGAGGGAACCAACAAGTACTATTTCTGGGTGAAGACAGCCAGAAATAAAATATCAAGAGCAGAGGACATACTTGTCTACAATATAGACAATACAGCACCAGTTGTATCTAATCTTCATGTTGAAGATGTAAATGGAACAGCGATTGACAGAGTATTTAATTTTGTCTTTGGTTCATTTATTCAGGAGACACAGAAACTTAGATTTACAGTAGAGGCGCGGGATTCATTAACAGGAGCGTATGATAAGCAGTATGCAGAGTCCTACAGCAGTGATAGTATCAAATCAGTGAAATTGTATTATCTGGCATCATCAGCAGTTGAGAGTACAGATTCGCAGGATGTCGAAGAACTGTATGCCCAGCTTGAGAATGAGAATTTAAAGACGCAGAAGTTCGCACCAAATGGAGACGGAAGCTATACATGTGAGCTTGAACTTCCAGAGAACAATAAATTTTACAAGATTTACATAGTGGCAGAGGACAAGACAGGCAATGTATCAGTTAGTACAATAAAGGCACTTTCAGATAAATCATCACTTGTTCTTGCAGACAGCAAAAAGCCAACAATAGATGTGACAACTACAGATAATTCAAGAACACCTGATTATACAGATGGAGACAAGCTCTGGTATTCATCAGCAAGTGGAATCAGCTACAAGTTTGCAGTAACTGATATGGAATCAGGAATCTATGAGGTAAATGCATCTGTAAATGGAGAGACATTAAGCAAAGATAAGAATGGCAATAATCTGTACAAGACAAATAGATATGACCTTGCGATAAGAGAGACAGACAAGACCTACACAATAGGTGTTGACAATACAAGACTTTCAGCTGACGGAAGCATAGAGATAGGCTTTGGAGCTGAGGACAATGCGGGAAATACATCTAAGGACAAGAGAAAAATCTATATCGACAAGGACAATCCTGTTATATCAGGAGTACTTTTTGACACACATACAGATTCAGTGGCAATAGTGCCAAAGCAGTACGGATATTTCTTCACTAAGAAGACTGACGTAACAGTAAATGCAACAGACTTTATCGGAAAGACAAGTAAAGAAGGTTCAGGAGTTAAGTCGGTAACATACTCACTGATACCTGCAGATGGCAGCAACACTGTCACAAATACACTTGAAGTATCACAGGTAAGTGGCAAGAAAGCTACATACAATGCGAAGTTCACTATACCAGAGGGCTTCAAGGGACAGGTACAGATATATGTAACTGACAATGTAGGAAGAAACTGTAAAGTATACAATCCAAAGGGAGTAGTAATCGAGAGCAGGCAGCAGCATGAGAAGACTTCCGCAACGGATATCAGACTTCCAGAGACAGAGTACAAAGACAGCGAAGGCAATCCACTTTACAATAAGAACATAAATGTAAAGGCAATAGTAAAGGATCCAAAGTCAGGAATTGCATCAATCAACCTGTTGATGGGCGAGTACTACGTGGACAAGCCACTTGTGGCCGATGAGCTGACAATCAAGTCACAATATGATGAGAGAAAAGAAAAATGGTCAAGCGAGATATCAGGAGCCGACGGATGGAATCTGCCGGATGAAGCAGAGCTTAATATCGTAACATCGGCAAACAAGACCATAGCAGTAAAATCAGAGACAAACCATATAAGCGCTGACATTGATTTTACAGACAATGCAGGCAATGCTTCATCTAAGGAAAATGTAGTATTCAGTATCGATAAGAGTGCACCAGAGATAGAAGTAGAGTACGACAACAATGATGCAGAGAACGACAAGTATTATAAGGAAAACAGGACTGCTACAGTTAGAATCAAGGATGCGAATTTCTCAGAGAAAGATACAAAGATAGAACTGACAGGTCCAAAGGCGGCTATTGGCAAATGGCACCATAAGGCAGGTGCGGGATGCGATGGCAAAGTACATACATCAGAATGTACATACACATGTGAAGTGGAATTCGTCGAGGATGGAGACTACAGTATGACTGTAAGTTCAACAGACTTGGCAGGAAACCACGCATCATATGGAAAAACAGATGAATTTACAATCGATAAGACTGCACCGGTAGTAAAGGTGACATACAATAACAATGCGAAGTCAAGTGGAAACTATTATAAGAACGCAAGAACAGCGACTATAGAAATCACAGATAAGAGCTTTGATGATACTAGAACTAAGGTAAATGTTACAGCTGGTCCGGACAAATCAACAGGTAATGCTCCAAAGGCGAGTGCATTTGTCCAGAACGGAGATGTGTGGACTGCGACTGTTGGATTTAATGAAGACAACCAGTACAGCATATCGGTAGAATCAACGGATAAGGCGGGAAATGAAGGCAATAAATACGACACAGAAGAATTTATTGTTGATATGACAATGCCAGAGGTAAGCATAGAAGGTGTCGTAGACAAGTCAGCTAACAATGACAAAGTAGAACCAGTCATAACAGTATCTGACAAGAACCTTGATGTGCAGACATTTGAGGTATCACTTGTTGGAAAGAATAATGGTGATATTAAGTACAAGAGCAGCAGAAGCCAGACAGATGATACAATAAGTGTGAAGATTAAAGACTTAGCGCATGATAAGAAGATGGACGACCTGTATACGCTTAGCGTGAAGGTAAGTGACAAGGCAGGCAATGTCAAAGAGGAGAAAAGAACATACTCTATAAACAGATTCGGATCAGTATATGTACTAAGTGACAGCACACAGAAGCTTGTGGATGACTACTACATAAATCAGGAACAGGATGTAGTGCTGACAGAGATAAATGTGGATCTGCTCAAGAAGAGCTCGATAGAGTGCAGTATGGATGGAATGACAAGCACACTTGAAGAAGATAAGGACTACGTCGTAAACAAGAATACTAAAGAGGGCAGTTGGAAAACTTACGAATACAGAATCAAGAAAGAGAAATTTGCAACAGAAGCTAAATATGTAATTTCAATGTATTCAGAGGATAAGGCTACGAATAAATCTACAAACAGGTCTAAGGGTATGGATGTAGGATTCGTAGTAGACAAGACAGCACCTACAATCGTATTGACAGGAGTAGAGTCAGGAAAGCACTACGTGGCTGTTGACAAGAATGTATACATAGACGTGCAGGACAATATTTTAGTTGACAATATGGTAATGTACAATAATGACAAGCAGGTACTCAGCCGCAACAGCGACGAAATCCTCGATAGTTTGGGAAAAGTTGAGACGAAAGTAGAAAGCAGTGATAAGTGGCAGGCTATATATGTCGAGGCGAGGGATGCCGCAGGAAATATGGCAACAAGCGTAAGAATAGATTTCTTATTGACTACAAATCTCTTAGTGCAGATGAAGGCAAATGCAATGGCACTTGGCGGACTATGTACGATTGCAATAATAGGAGCATATGCTGTCGGCGTCAAAATCAAGAAAGGCAAGCAAAAGAAGAAATCAAAAGCCAAAGCCGAATAAACTTTTATATTAATGATAGTAACAGGTACAGTTGTACCTGTTATTTTTTTCCTGTGACAGAAACTATAGATGATTACTGAGTAATCGTTGCTGTTCACACTTTTGGGTGCGAACAACAAGAATAGAACAGGTGAGAGTGCATCAGAATACTGTAAATGTATTGAAATAGCGCAGGTATAGCATTATACTAGATTATTATATTGAAGTGAATAATCGAAATAACCGAGAGGAAATATGGATAATTTTAATATTAGAAGGCAACCGAAGAAACCACAGAAGGAAGAACTGAATATGTCTGTCTCCCCTGTATGTAATCGTGACGGCAGGAAGCTGGCATTTGTCTCTTTTACAGATGGAAAGAGAACTGCCGAGGGTGAAATACCCGAATGTAGAATCACAAAGAACAATGGATTTGATGAGGGTGAAGTCGCGCAGCTTGAAATATATATGAAGAGCGAGCTTCCAAAATTAAAGAAGATGGCATCGAGTGTGAATGTTATGGATGCTTTTATGGGAAAGCGGGAGTAAGTTTATGGATGAAATCATAAGAAATGAGGTAAGAACGAGGTACTTAAGCTTATAAATGCAAGTCCATATATCAATATAGACAGAATGGAATATAAGGATTTACCAGTCGATGAATACGCGAGTGGGTTCCATATCAGATGATGCCAATAGCTATAGAGAGGATAGATATAATGATTAACAGAGAGGATATGCTTGAGATTACAAGGAGGCTGACTGCCACAAGGAGTAATCTGGTCAGAATTGCTGGAGCATATATAGATGAGGAGGGCTTTGTAGATGGAACATTCAATACGAATTTCCTGAATATAAGAGGCGCAGAACGGACAAGATGCCTCGATATTGCAAAGACTATACCTTTTTCAAAGACAAATGAAGAACTAAAGTCATACAGGATTCCTGGAATGAAGCCTGGCAGTATATGGCAGCTGCTTTATGCAATAAGAGACTGTGAACTTAAGAATGATGCATTGCTGCTCAATTTATATGAGATAATATCAGAGCAGTATCCAGTTGGGAAAAGCTATGCGATATATGTGTATTATGGTGTGTATGACGTGCCGATAAAAGCGGCTGACAAGGAGAGACTTGATGAATCAGAGGAAGTTTACAAATATCTGATTGTGGCAGTATCACCGACAGACCGTGAGCAGAATCCGCAGATGCCGGAGGCAGGCTTTCTCTATCCTGCTTTTTCAGATAGAAGCATGGATATGGAGCATGTGAATGTGTATTTGTCGAATCTGAAATCAGAAAATAGCTTAAAGAGTATTCTTGAGCTATAAGGTTTGTTATGTGGGAAAAGGAGAAAACCAGCATTGCTGCTGGTTTTCAGGGAGTTAGTTATGAAAAAATTATAAAAGGGAATATGTAATCTGGCTGCTTAAGCCAGGTGTCTATCTGTTTTATGAGTATATAATATAGGATAAATGTGTCCAAAGTTTGTCCAATAAAGAAAGTAATTATAAAATCAACTAAATGAATTATAAACAAAATATAAATAAAAGGCAGGATAAGTATGATATATAATGATGATGCGGGCTATGCAGCAGCAATTGCTTAAAGCTGATGGAATTAAAGTAACAGATGGACGTGTTGATTTGAAAGTATATGGAATAGCTGACACAGCTGTGGAAGAGTAATATGATTAAGAAAAAAGAAAATTGCCTGGAAAACGACTTAGAGAAATTAATAGATTACAGTGCGCTTGAGATATTTGATAAGGGGGATCATCTGTATATCCCGTTTATGATGAATGATGCGGTGGAGTGCTACTATCGTTTTGATGGAATTACTACGCACGGCAAATGGGACAACAAATCTAAAGCGGAAGTGGATTTTCAATTAGTGGATGGTGAGCAGAAAAACGGAATTATTTTTCATCAGGGCGACAATGTATTTACTTTGTGGTACACAGCGGTAACGAAGGAGAGGCATTTGTACCAGTACCACCGTATAGGACATTTCTGGGTAAAGGGACATGAGAAATGGAGAAGACTTGTTTATATCGTAGGTACGATGCATGAGAAGTACAGCTTCATTGGCAAAGAGGCGTGTGATGAGGAAGAGCTTGAGCTGATTCCACTTGTCGGTTTTGCACCATTTAGATATTGGACACCACTTAAGGAGAGTCTTGACGGATGGTACCCGAATACTTTAGAGGGCATTGTTGCTATGCGCCATGTCGCACATAAGGTTGGGGATAAGTCTTTCCTAAAGAAGATGGATAAGTATGAGAAGCTTTTCATAACAGGCAAGGCAAGTCCGCGGATTGTCAGAAAAATGGCACGTGAGCTTATAAGAGGCAGACATGAGGCGATTTATAATTATATTAACAGCAGGATAGATGTCGCTTCGGAGAAGTATGGTGAGCGAATCTATGACGAGACAACACAGGAGCGTATGGAGGTCGCAAGGGAGCGCGTGACAAGCTGCTTTCTCATGAAGGGATATAAGGGAGATTATCCTGTTCTTTATAAGAAGAATCACAAGATTGTATTCTATGAGGAGCATCCGTTTATTATGAGTGAGTTCGAATATGAGGATTTTGATTTCAAGATCCATGCTCTTTTTTAAACAGATTCGTTGTTATATGGAAAATACAGGCAGGGATAAGACATGGGTATAGAAAATAGATTGATTTTTCATGTGGATGTAAATAGTGCCTTTTTGTCATGGGAGGCGGCAAGGCGTGTGGCAGCTGGTGAGTCGGATCTACGCCTGATACCATCATGTATTGGTGGTGACCCGCAGAAAAGGACAGGCATCGTCGTTGCCAAGTCGATACCTGCCAAAAAGTATGGTGTTACGACTGGAGAGCCTATGGCTATGGCACTTCGCAAATGCCCGGAGCTTGTCTGTGTGCAGTCGGATTTTAAATTGTACGACCGATGTTCAAAGGCATTCAAAGCAATATGCAAGGAATATACGCCTGCGATGGAATCTTTTTCGATTGATGAGGTATTCCTTGATATGTCTGGTATGAGCAGGATTTATCCAGACCCGATAGCAACTGCGCATGAGATTAAGGACAGAATAAGGGATGAGCTTGGTTTCACTGTAAATGTCGGAATAGGTCCGAACAAGGTTTGTGCTAAAATGGCGAGCGATTTTGAGAAGCCTGACAAGGTACATACACTTTTTGCAGATGAAATCCCGCAGAAAATGTGGATATTGCCTGTGGGAGAGCTGTTTACCTGTGGAAAAGCATCGGCTGCCAGGCTGATGAAAGCGAGAATAAATACGATAGGTGATCTTGCGCATGCAAATCCAGACGACCTGAAGATACTTCTCGGAGAGAGAACAGCTATCCACCTTTACAATTATGCAAACGGGATAGATGATTCGCCAGTTCGTGAGGAGCGTGAGGATGCCAAGGGTTATTCCGCAGAGACTACGGTTGAGGAGAACCTTGAGGATATTGACAGTATTAATAAAATGCTACTGGCGCAGGCGGATGTTGTGACAGCGCGGATGCGTGCTGAGGGTGCAAAATGCAGATGTATCGGGGTGACGTATCGCACAATAGATTTCGTTACCAAATCACATCAGAAAAAGCTTGCGGAGGCTACAGATGTGACGGAGGTTGTATTTGAGACTGTCAGAATGCTTATAGCTGAGGCATGGGACAATACACCGCTTCGCCTGATAGGGCTTTCACTCACGGGCATAGACAGGGATGGTTTTGAGCAGATGTCATTTCTGGTTGATGAGCGCAAGGAGAGGATGAAGAAGCTTGATACGGCAATAGATCAGATACGCGGGAAGTTCGGTAATGCGAGTATTCAAAGAGCCAGCACGATAGATACAAGCAGCAGGGTGAATAGAAGGTACACCGCGGAGAATGAAAATCGGAGGCACAATGAGAAAGATAAATTGTAATAATTGCACAAAAAATATTTGCAAATCTTGTTAACTTTGTGCACACTTATTTGTACAAGCGTGATATTATAATTACTGTAAAAACCCCCCAATACATTATATATTTTTTTACTATACCCCATAGTAAAATACCTTCTCCTAAAAAGACAGTAGATCGATTGACTGTCTTTTTTTTTGCAATTTTTTAATACAAAGCTCCACGTACATGAGGTTGAAGGTGGAGGGTTGCTGGTCATACTTTTAGGTGTGAACAGTAACGGTGGAGAAAATAAAATAAAAACTGCATCTACATGAGGTTGAAGGTGGAAGATAGTTAAGATATAATGTACTGGTACAATAATCAATGTAGAATATTATGTAAAGCAGTCTGTTTTACATTACGATAAAATCCAGAGGAGAACCGCATATGCCAGTATTTGATTTTAAGAGTACACCTGATGAGAATGTCAAGCCAGAGTGTACATACACGACATTTACATCCAGCAATTCAGAGAGCACACCAGATAAGCCTATTCTGGTGTTAGATAACAAGACCAGACAGTGGAAGCATCATGAGGATGGGATTTTTACTAATCCAATTAAGAGGACGTCGTTTGAATTTAATGAGACAGATGGTGTCGTCCCTGCTGATATTTTAAGAATTGATTCAAGGTTTGTCAGCCTGCTTAAATGGCTGGGTGAGAACCATATAAAAGTGAGACTTTCTGGAAAGAATAGTGACGAGGGATATTGTGTATACAAAATCAGGGAGATGGCTTATGGCGGTGGAAATAAGCTGTCAGCCGAGGATGGATTTCTCCAGTTTATGATTGAGAGACTTCTTGACAGCAATGCTCCAGAAGATATAAATGATTTCGATGAGGATTCGGATGAGGATGAGCATGGTGATGACATGATACTCACAAGTATCCAGAGCATTACGGACTTTTTAAACTGTGCAGGACGCACTCTGCCAGACAATATCCGCCTTTGGGCAAGAAGGAATCTTGCAGTGGCGAAGTCAAGCGAGGTGACTCAGGAGGAGCGCAGACATGCGCAGAGGGCACTTTCTATCATGCTCAATATCCAGTGGAAGACTAATTATTTTGAATCTATAGATCCAGTGGAAGCCAGAAAAATTCTTGATGAGGAGCTTTATGGAATGGAGACTGTAAAGCAGAGAATAATCGAGACAATCATCCAGATCAACAGGACACACACCCTTCCAGCATACGGACTTCTGCTTTGTGGCCCGGCAGGAACTGGTAAGTCGCAGGTGGCATATGCTGTTGCGAGAATACTTAAGCTTCCATGGACTACTCTTGATATGAGTTCGATTAATGATCCGGAGCAGCTTACAGGTAGTTCAAGAATATATTCAAATGCCAAGCCGGGAATAATTATGGAGGCATTTTCGATGGCGGGCGCTTCCAATCTGATTTTCATTATCAATGAGCTGGACAAGGCTGCCGCTGGAAAAGGAAATGGAAATCCTGCCGATGTGCTTCTCACACTTTTAGACAATATCGGTTTCACGGATAACTATATAGAGTGTATGATTCCGACGGTTGGTGTATATCCTATTGCTACTGCCAATGACAAGAGCCAGATAAGTGCACCGCTGATGTCGCGATTTGCTGTAATAGATATTCCAGATTACACATTTGAGGAGAAGAAGGTTATTTTCCAGAGATTCTCGCTTCCTAAGGTGTTAAAGCGTATGGGAATGAAGGAGAGCGAGTGTGAGATAACGGACGAGGGACTTAATGCACTTATTGAGATGTATTCTGTTACAACGGGTGTGCGTGATATTGAGCAGGCTGCGGAGCGTCTTGCAGCCAATGCCTTATACCAGATAGAAGTAAGTCATGTTGACAAGGTTGTTTTTGATGAAGAGATGGTTAGAAATCTCAAATAGGGAGGATTTATGTCAAAACATAACAAAAAGCAGACCCGCAGTGTGGTGCCAGCTGCATGGTACTACATGTGTACGGATGAGCTGTCAATAGAAAAGATTGCTGATGTGGCAGATGCGGCAGGCTTTGATGTCGAGGTCTGGAATGAGGCTGGCGTGGCTGAGATAGAAGTCGAGGAGAAAAAATCTATGGACATTGAGAGCTGTGAGCTTGATATGGGCGATGAATTCAGCAATAATTATCTGGCGGATTTTGGTGCCAGGTCACTTTTTTATATTTCATATCCGGCAGATATTGATGGAAAGTGTAAGCCGCTTTTGAAAAAAATGATTGATATACTCGGAGGCAGGATGTGCGCAGATACCGAGGATTTTACACCTGAGATAGTATAGGAGTGGATGAGATGGGACAGATGATTCTTGCTTTTGAGATAAAAGGAGACAAACGGCGCAGATTGCAGCAGGTATGTGATGAGCTTCAAATCATACTTGTGGATGTTCTTCCGGTGGAATATGAGCAGCAGCTTGGTGCACTTGCAGGTATTGATGGATTCACCAGAAAGCCTGGCAAGAGCCGTTTGGAAGCATTTGGCACTGAGATGCTCGTGCTTTCGGGAATAAATTCACAGATACTTGACAAATTTCTTGCAGAGTGTGGCAGGAAGAATGTCGGGAAGATAGCTTTGCGGGCTGTATTAACACCGCAGAACATATTCTGGACACCAGAACAATTGCATAAAGAATTACAAAAGGAATATTTATTTCATGCAGGCATATAATTTAATGCCTGCTTTTTTTGAGCTATATTCGGAGGAGACTAATCGTGTTGTACAGAAGATGGAGCTATAGAAGATGGAGCTATAGCACGTGGTACCATTGCACTATATGACGCATATTCGGTTGTGAAATATGCACAAAAAACTTTCGTAGAATTTAGGAAATAGTACAGAAACGTCAATTAGGGTATTGCAATACCCAAAATAAGGGTATATACTCACATCATGAAAACGTTACCGAAAACATTGCCGAAAACATTTTCAGTCGGCGGGGGCGTTTTACAAAAATACGTTTTTTTTTTATTAGGAGGGACAAAAATGAAGAAGAAATTAGTAGCTGGATTATTAGTATCTACTATGCTCGCTACAATGTTCGCAGGTTGTGGAGAAAGCAACGGAACAAATGGTGGTAGCGACACACAGAAGGCTTCAAACAAAGAAGCTTCAGCAGAAGGTGGTTCTGTATACTACTTAAACTTCAAACCAGAGCAGGATCAGCAATGGCAGGATCTTGCAAAAGCATACACAGATGAGACTGGTGTTGAAGTACAGGTTATCACAGCAGCAGATGGTACATATGAGCAGACATTAAAGTCTGAGGTAGAGAAGACAGAAGCTCCTACATTATTCCAGGTAAACGGACCTGTTGGTCTTGCAACATGGAGTGACTACTGTGCAGACTTATCTGGTACAGAGTTATATAAGCATTTAACAAGCGAAGATTACGCTCTTAAAGATGGCGATGCTGTTAAAGGTATTGCATACGTTATCGAGACATACGGTCTTATTTACAACAAGACAATTCTTGAGAATTACTGCACAATGGACGGAGCAAAGGTTAAATCAGTAGAAGAAATCAACAACTTCGATACATTAAAGGCCGTAGCTGATGATATTCAGGCTAGAAAAGATGAAATCAATGACAAGTTCGGATACAACATCAAGGGTGCTTTCACTTCAGCAGGTATGGATGGATCTTCAGACTGGAGATTTAAGACTCATTTAGCAAACCTTCCAATCTACTATGAGTACAAGGCAGATGGAATCAGCTCAACAGATGCTATTAAGGGAACATACCTTGATAACTACAAGAATATGTGGGATCTTTATATCACAGATTCTACATGTGAGCCAGGACTTCTTTCTAACAAGACAGGTGATGAGGCTGAGGCTGAGTTCGGTATGGGCGAAGCTGTATTCTACCAGAATGGTACATGGGAGTATGGAAACCTTACAAATGAGGAAAATGGTTACACAATCACAGCTGACGATTTCAGCATGATGCCAATCTACATTGGTGTTGATGGTGAGGAGAATCAGGGACTTTGTACTGGTTCTGAGAACTACTGGTGTGTAAACTCTAAGGTTTCAGAAGCTGATCAGAAAGCTACTGAAGACTTCCTTAACTGGGTAATCACATCTGATACAGGACGTGACGCTATGGCTAACAAGATGGGATTCACAACACCATTTGATACATTTGCAGATGGTTACACAGCAGATAACAGCTTAGTTAAGGCTGATGCAGCTTACACAAAAGCTGGAAAGACTCCTGTAACATGGTGCTTCACAACAATGCCTTCTGAGAACTGGAAGAATGGTGTTGGATCTGCATTGCTTGAGTATGCTCAGGGAACAGGTGACTGGGACGGAGTTAAGAGCGCATTCGTTGATGGATGGGCTAAAGAAGCTAAAGCAGCTAAATAATATCAGATTAGTTTGAAATTTGAATACAGGGGTAGGCAACACTTGGTGTCTGCCCCATTTTTATGAAATTGGAGAGGAAATTTATCATGGAAAAAGCAATTAAAAAGTATTTTCCGATATTTGCATTACCAACATTTATAGCATTTATTATCGGATTTATAGTTCCTTTTATTATGGGTATTTATTTATCATTCTGTAAATTCTCTACATTATCTAATGCGACATTTACAGGAATTGACAATTATCTGAGAGCATTCTCTGATAATACATTTTTACATGCATTAGGATTTACTACATTATTTACAATAGTATCGGTTCTAGCAATTAATATCCTTGCATTTGCAACAGCGATGCTTTTAACAAAGGGAATTAAAGGAACAAATGTATTCCGTACTGTATTTTTTATGCCTAACCTTATTGGTGGTATCGTTCTTGGATATATTTGGCAGATTCTTTTAAATGGTATTCTTGAGAAATTTGGAAGAACTCTTACATATTCTGGAACATATGGTTTCTGGGGATTAGTAATTCTTATGTGCTGGCAGCAGATTGGTTATATGATGATTATCTACATTGCTGGAATTCAGAATATCCCAGGAGAACTTATTGAAGCAGCTAAGATTGATGGTGCCAACAACAGACAGTTACTTAAGAATGTAACACTTCCAATGGTAATGCCATCAATTACAATTTGTTCTTTCCTTACACTTACAAACTCATTCAAGTTGTTTGATCAGAACCTTGCTCTTACAGCTGGTGAGCCATCAAATAGTTCTCAGATGCTTGCGCTCAATATTTTTGAGACATTCTACACAAGAACAGGATGGGAAGGTGCAGGTCAGGCAAAAGCCGTAGTATTCTTCATCATCGTAGCAGTTATTGCAATTGCTCAGAATAAGATTACAAGAAGTAAGGAGGTACAGCAGTAATGGCTAAGTCAAAAGAGACAGTAAATTCAGCAAGAAGAGCAAAACATGGTTGGATAATTACATTATTTTTCAGTGTATTAGCAGTACTCTGGCTTTATCCTATCTTCTTAGTTGTTATCAACGCTTTAAAGAAAAAAGCATTTATCATGAGAGCACCATTTTCACTCCCTGATAAGATTTCATATTTCGGATTACAGAACTTTATGAATGGTATTGAGAAGACTAATTTCTGGTCAGCAGCACTTAACTCTGCAATTATTACATTTGGATCAGTTGCAGTAATTGTACTTTGTACATCAATGTGTGCATGGTATATTACAAGAGTGAACAGCAAGTTTTCAAAAGGCATGTATATGCTTTGCCTTTTCTCTATGATTGTACCATTCCAGATGGTTATGTTTACATTATCAAAGATTGCAAATTTACTTCATTTGACAAATCCAGTTTCAATTATTGTTATTTATCTGGGATTTGGTGCAGGACTTGCGGTATTTATGTTCTGTGGATTTGTAAAGAGCATACCGCTTGAGATTGAGGAAGCTGCTATGATTGATGGTTGTACACCACTTCAGACATTTTTCCAGATTGTATTCCCAATCATGAAGCCTACTACTATTACAGTATGTATCCTTCAGGCAATGTGGATCTGGAACGATTACCTTCTTCCTTATCTTGTACTTGATTTGAAAAAATACAAGACTATTCCAATCGTTGTACAGTACTTAAAAGGTGGATATGGTGCAGTTGACTGGGGTACAATGATGGCTATGCTTGTCTTAGCTATTATTCCAGTAGTCATTTTCTATATTGCAGCACAGAAGTACATCATCGAGGGTGTAGTTGCAGGAGCAGTTAAAGGATAAAATTATGACTATCGTAGACATCGCTAAGGAATCTGGTTATTCTGTTAGCACAGTTTCAAGGGTTTTAAACAATAGAAGAGATGTAAGTCCAGCAGCTAAAGCAAAAATTATGGAGATTGTGAAGGCTTACAATTTTGTTCCAAATGACAATGCAAAGAATTTAAAGCAGGTGGTATCTAAGTCAATAATTGTGTTGGTAAAAGGTACATCAAATATGCTTTTTGCAAATATTATCGAGGAGATTCAGTCTGTGGTAGATTCATCAGATTATACCGCAGCTGTATACTACCTTGATGAGGACGAAGATGAAATTGCGAAGGCTTTGCGACTGTGTAGGGAACGCAAACCGCTTGGTGTTTTATTTCTCGGAGGTAACCCAGAGAGTTCCATTAATAAGGTCAACAGTATCAATGTTCCTTGTGTTATGGTTACAAATAGGGCTGATGAAGTAAAAAGTCCTAATTTATCGTCGGTTGCTACCGATGATGCAAAAGCGGCTGAAAAAGCGGTTGATTTCCTTATAGAGAATGGACATACTAAGATAGCAGAGATAGGTGGTGATCTCGCGGTATCGCAGACTTCTATACACAGACACAGAGGTTGTGTGAAGAGTTTTGAAAAGCATGGACTTGCAATGAATGATGCTTATTATGAAAAGGCTCGATTCTCATTTGATAGCGCTTATCGCGCAATGATGAGACTTCTTGATAAAAATATCGAGATATCTGCCGTTTTTGCGATGAGTGATGTAATGGCAATTGGTGCCATTCGTGCCATTCGCGACAAAGGACTCAGTGTTCCTGAGGATATTTCGATAGTTGGATTTGATGGTACAACGCTTGCAGATTATTATAACCCTAAGATTGTATCTGTACGGCAGGGGTACAAGCAGATGGCTGTCAGAAGTGTTGAGATTTTGTTAAACATGATTGATTTGAACAAAGTTGCGACACATGAGCTTATTCCATTTACGATTACGGATGGAGAGAGCGTTAAAAAGATAAACTGATCTCAATTTCATAAATTTCCTTAGAATAACCCCATTCCACTGGGGTTATTCTTATTTTCAGGCTTTACATTAGTAGCGTGTAAATTATGTAAACACTCATAGACGCGTAAATGCTTTGCACTTGAACATTTTTGAAGGTCGGCATAGCATGTACGATATTTCTCCCTTGTTTCTTCGGAACACATAAATGCTCTCCGACAGTTAAGTTACGAGTGCAAAGCAGTTTTAGTCTATCATTCCGAATTCTTTATAAAATTTTTTCCTCGCTTCTTCGTCAGATGCGGCCTTAAGAACATCATCATTTCTGCCAGCAGCTATAAGTTTTGATATTAAATTTCCAAGTTTATTTTCACCTTCGATTTTGCCTTCAATTTTGCCAATCTTGATGCCACGTTCTTCACCATGTTCTAATACTACCTGACTTAAATTACACATATGCTCCACCTTCCTTGTCAACTCAATACTCATTTC
>CAKRLV010000044.1 GCA_934359755.1 uncultured Agathobacter sp. | reverse complement strand
CAAGATGAGATATCCCTCCTTCGGGAGTAAGACCCCTTGAAGACTACAAGGTAGATAGGGCAGAGGTGGAAGCATGGTAACATGTGGAGCTGACTGTTACTAATAGGTCGAGGGCTTGACCTCAAGCACATAAAGAACAGGTAAAATGAAAAAGCATGTAGCGAGTGCTTTGAGGCCGTTCGTCGTAGCGGTTTAGCGAGACGAACTTCCTTAGATTAGATAAAAAGTTTCTCAGTACTATATGAAGTTTTGAAAGTATAAATTTCTGAAATGATGTATTTTTATATATCATTTATTTAATATTATTATAATATCCTTGTATAGGGGTGTAGTTCATCGGTAGAATAAGAGTCTCCAAAACTCCAGAGGAGGGTTCGATTCCTTCCACCCCTGCTATTATGAAAGTCTTGGGAATGCTTGATTTTAAGCCATTTTCAAGGCTTTTTCTTTTGTGTTTATAGTTAGATGGAACTAATTTATTTACTAATAAATACTATTAAAAAGTATTATAGTGGTCAATGGAAATTATACCTATAAATTTTTGGATAAATACCCATAACTCGAAATAAACAAAGCAAAAAATTATACAGGAAAAGAGTATTATGTTTTGGAAGAAGATATGTATGATATAACAATGGATTTCATGTACGAATTTTCACCGGACGATTACAAGGAGAAGCAGAATATGGATATATATTAAACTAAAGGAAAATGTTATAATATACAAAAGTTACTCGGAATTTATTATTTGTAAGTGGGGGAATGGGGAATAGTGAAGCCAATAAATATATATGAATTAACGCGTATAAGAGATTTGACAGATATTCAAAAATTAGAGAGACAACTTTCGGATAGAAGAGAATATTTGAAAGTCAAAAAATGGGAATTTGAAAGTCTATGTGTATTTATGAATAGGCTTGAAGAGAAGGATATACATTCAAGATCTTATAATTTCTATTATTCTTTTGTATTGCCTAAATTGGGCAAAGAATTTGATCTTCTGAGGATATCGGATGATTGTATAATTAACATTGAATTGAAAAGTGAAGCTGTGTCAGAATCTGCCATAAAAAAGCAGCTGATGCAGAATCGATATTATTTATCTATGCTTGAGAAACCGATTTATTCGTATACATATATTAGCAATAAAAACAGGCTTGTTCGATTGTCGAATACGGATAAGATTGTAGATACAGAATGGGATATTCTGGTGGATAATCTTAGTAGGCAGGATGATATATATGATGGGAATATTGAGGAGTTATTTAAGGAAGATAAATATATTATTTCACCATTGACCGATCCAGATAGATTTTTACGCAAAGATTATTTTCTTACTTCCCAGCAAAAGGATATTGAAAATAAAATTTTATTACATCTTAAAGATAATCAATATTCAGTCCAGGGATTTTCTGGTAGTCCAGGAACAGGCAAATCATTGCTCTTATATGATATTGCAATGAAGTTGTCAAATAAGGACTATGTATGTCTCTTGCATTTGGGTGAAGCTCCTTTGGAACTTGTAAAATTAAATAGCAGGTTAAAGAGAGTAGATTTCTGGTGTGTGAATGTTGAGATGGATACAGTTAATTATGTAGGAGAGAATGCGCTAGTAGAGAATGCTGTACCAGTGAATGATGCGGTAGAGAAAGCAGTAGTAGAGAATGCTGTACCAGTGAATGATGCGGTAGAGAAAGCAGTAGTAGAGAATAATGCAGAAAATGGTATTGTAAATAACGGTAAAGGTGGAGGATGTATAGAGGAGATTGATGTTGATGAAATAGATTTGGATAAATATTCAGTTATCTGTATTGATGAAGCACATAGAATCACAAAAGATATTTTAACCAGAATTTGTACAAAAGCATACAGTGCTAAAATACCTGTTATTTTTTCGTATGCTACAGAGTCTGTGTTATTAGGTACCCAGAAAGCTGAGCTTGGCAGTGCGTTAATTGAATCTATTGATTCTTTCGAGAAATATCAGCTTACAAACAGGATTCGTGTTAATAGCGAGATTTCTTCATTTGTGCATTCAATAATTGCTCCAAATCAGCATATTCATAGGGATAAATATCCTTCTATTAATATTGCATATGCGAATAATATTCAGGAAGCTATGGTGATTATAAATAATTATAATTTGAAGGGATACACATATATTTATGATAGAAGATTACATAATGAAATATCTTCTTGTCAGAGTGTTGATGTAAAATCTGCTGTGTGCAAAGAGTTTGAAAGAGTTATAATGCTGATTGATGAGAGTTTTTACTATAATGATTCCAATCTGCTTGTGGCTTCAAATGACAGCAATGAGACAAATACTAAAATTCGATGTTTGTATCATGGTCTTAGCAGGGCTAAGGAAAAAGTAGCTTTGGTTATATTAGATAATATGGAAGTGTTTGAACGGATATTAGGTAAATTGCAAAAATAAAGAGGAAGAGGCGTAAAGTTTATGTAAAAGTACCAAGTTGAACAGATGACTGGTACTTTTTTTATGAATTATCATATAATAGTATTAAAATGGATAGGAAAAAAGTATCGTTTTTTTAATATATGCACATAAAACAAAAAGGTATTTAGTGAATTTAATCGAAAAAAGACTATAAGGATTTTGTATACAATATTTTGACAGATTGCATGTATCATGTCATAATGCTTTTGTAATACTTGTAGAGGGGTTTATGATTGAACGCTATGAAACCGTTGTCATAAAGAAAGCAGGTGTATAAATATGTATGATAAGATTGAAACTATTCAGTTTGAAGAGATGAGTGATATCAAGGAATTTGTTGATGCAGCTTCCAGATGTGATTTTGAAATTGATATCAAATGTAATAGGCAGTTTATCGACGCCAAGTCAATATTAGGCGTTATTGGAATTGGTCTTAAGAACAGAATGCAGGTGTGCTATGGTGGAAATAATTCTGATTTCCAAAACATAGTTGATAAATTATCTATTGCATAATAAAATGAATATATGGACATAGGAATAGATGTCTTGCTTCTGGGGTGAAGCAAGACATTTGTTTTTTTCGTTATAGGAAATTCTTTTCCTACGACGTAAGATGTTCTGCAAATGTAACTATTTAGAATTGTTTTAGAATAATGCAAACAGATATTTATATGATAAAAGGGGCGAAAGGTATCATCGATGCATACCTTAGTGCCCCACATATCATTTATATAAAAAGTATGGGAAAGAACTATAGTGGAAATAGATGTAGAGGCAAAAAGCAAACTTCATATATCAGTTCGTAACCTTGTAGAATTTATTTTCAGAGAAGGCGATATTGATAATCGTTCAGGCAAACTGCAAAGTGCAGATGCAATGATGGAAGGTACGAGAATCCATCGCAAGATACAAAAGAGCATGGGGGAAGAATATCATGCAGAGGTTCCGCTTGTTCATATAGTAGATACTAATTTGTATGAGTTGAGGGTAGAGGGACGTGCTGATGGTATTTTTACGGAGATAATTGATGAGAGGGAAGTAACTTTTATAGATGAAATAAAAGGAATGTATAAAAAGGTTCTGCTTATGGAAGAACCAATTTTTGTTCATAAAGCCCAGGCGATGTGTTATGCGTATATTGCAGCATACGATAACTGTCTTTGCGAGGTGGGCGTGCAGATGACATACTGCAATATAGAGACAGAAGAGATTAAGTATTTTCGTGATATTTTCAGCTTTGAAGAATTGCAGGAATGGTTTGAACGGCTCATGGATGAGTATGGGAAATGGGCTAGGTTTCAATGTGAATGGAGAAAAATCAGACAGAAATCCATTAAGAGTTTGATATTTCCGTATGATTACAGAAATGGACAGAAAAAGCTTGTTGAAGATGTATATAGAACAATACTTCGCAGAAAAAATCTATTTATTCAGGCTCCGACTGGAGTTGGAAAGACAATTTCTACAATTTTTCCAGCAGTAAAGGCGGTTGGAGAGGGACTTGCGGATAGAATTTTTTATTTGACAGCTAAGACAATTACAGCTTCTGTTGCCAGGGATACATTTGAACTGTTAGGTGAATATGGATACAGGGCAAAGGTTATCCAGATTACAGCTAAGGAGAAGTTGTGTCTTTGCGAAGAGATGGAGTGTAATCCGATAAATTGCCCTTATGCAAAAGGACATTACGACAGAGTAAATGATGCAGTTTATGAAATTCTCACGACAGAGAATTTTTTCTCGCGGGATGCGATTATTGCTCAGGCACAAAAGCATACAGTTTGTCCATTTGAACTTTGCCTGGACATTGCGACGTGGGCCGATGACATTGTATGTGACTATAATTATCTATTTGATCCGAATGTATACCTTAAGCGTTTTTTCCAGGAAGGAATAAAAGGGGATTATATCTTTTTGGTTGATGAGGCACATAATCTGGTTGAGAGAAGCAGAGAGATGTATAGCGCACAGCTTATAAAAGAGGATTTTCTTTTATGTAAGAAGATAATAAAGCCATACAGCAAGAAAATAGAAAAGATTCTTGATAAATGTAATAAATTATTGCTGGAATATAAGAGAGAATGTGAGTCATATGTGGTATATGAAAATGTCGGAAATCTTATTTTTTCACTTATGAGACTTGCTTCAGAACTTGACGATTTTTTGCAGAAACCAATGGAGTTTCAAGGGCGTAAGGACTTGCTGGATTTCTATTTTTCGGTACGAAATTTCCTTTCAATATACGATTTGGTGGATGATCATTATGTTATCTATACGAAGCTGCTTGATGATGGAAGATTTATGCTCAAATTGTTCTGCGTGGATCCGTCAGAGAATGTTCAGAATTGCCTGGATAAAGCGAATGCTACAATTTTCTTTTCAGCGACATTATTGCCTGTGAATTATTATAAGAGTCTTTTGAGCACGAAAACGGACAATTATGCGATTTATGCGCATAGTATTTTTGATTCTGAGAAAAGATTACTTCTTTTTGGAAATGACGTAAGCACAAAATATACGAGACGAAATGATGCTGAATTTATGAAAATGGCGGAATATATCTATAAAACTGTTAAATGTCGTAAAGGAAATTATATGGTATTTTTCCCATCATATAAGCTCATGAATCAGGTGCATGAAATTTATCTGGAGATGGATTCTGATTCTGAAATAATAGTCCAGGCCACTGGAATGAGCGAGGAAGAGAGAGAAGAATTTTTAGAGGAATTCAGTATACAAAGAGATAATTCATTAATTGCTTTTTGTGTGATGGGAGGAATTTTTGGAGAAGGAATTGACCTTAAAAACGAACAGCTTATAGGTGTTATTGTTGTTGGAACTGGATTGCCTCAGATTAGTGATGAACGTGAAATCCTCAAGAATTATTATGACAAATTAAATGGAAACGGTTTTGATTATGCTTTTAGATATCCTGGAATCAATAAAGTGTTACAGGCAGCGGGGCGTGTAATAAGAACTGTTGAGGATAATGGTGTTATTGTTTTGCTTGATGAGAGATTTCTGCAATCAGATTATGGACCATTGTATCCGCGGGAGTGGGATGATAGGATTATCTGCGGAATTGGCGAGGTTGAGAACTATATAAAGGAATTCTGGAATAAAAAATAAGACTGCCTACGTCTTAATTGACAGTAGGCAGTAGATTTAGAAATTCGACTGTTGATGCGGATACTGGTAAAGTAGTATTTACGGATACTACGATCTGGCGCGATGGCATTTTTTCTTTGGTCTGTAGTATGAACAGATCTTTTGTAGTGTCCAGGACACAGTAGTCAGGAACAAAAGCGATTCCGAGTCCGATTTTTGCAAGATCAATAAGCAGATCATTGCTGCTTAGTTCAACCTCAGGCACTAATTCGAGATGATGCTGCAAAAACAGATTATGTAAGAACTCGCTTGTGGTGCAGTTCCTGTCAAGCATCAAAATTGGATTCTGCTTTAATTCTTCAAAAGAGATAACCTGATTTGTGAGGTTAAAATAGTTTGGATTTGCAACAAAAACATCAGAAAAGTTGCATATTGTTTTCTGGATGTACGTATGATTAAGATGAGAATTTGGAAAGTTTGTAACTATCAGGTCAACCTTTCGCTGGTCCAGAAGTTCTACACATTTGATTGATGTTGCGTTTGTTACTTTTATAGGAACATTTGGGAACAATTTATGAAATTGTTTTAAATATGGAACAAGCAGATACCGGCATATTGTATCGCTGGCTCCGATATGAAGCTGGCCAAGTCCTAGAGTTCCAGAATCAAGCAGCTGGCTTTCACCGCGGGCTATCAGATTCATGGCAGGCTCTATGTGTTTTAGAAGGATAGAACCAGCTGGAGTAAGCTGGACTTTCTTGGTGCTTCGGATAAAAAGAGATTGTCCGAGTTTCTTTTCAAGAGTCTTTATTGATTGGCTTACAGCCGATTGCGATATAAAAAGTTTCTTACTGGCTTCTGAAAAACTCAGAGAGGTTGCAACATAGTAAAAAACTTTGTATAATTCATAATTAATATCCATATTTTACCTACCTTATAATTGATATATACATTATAAGAAGCGCTTATAAGTATGTCAAGAAAAGGGTTGCAAAATAAAATTCACGTGATATTATGGAGAAGTACATACAAGGAGGTGCAAAATGAATTTTAAATTACGAAAGGTGAGAAGTGTCGCATGTATGGTGATGCTTTTGACAGTAGTATTTACATCTGTATTTGGAGTGCAGAATGTTATGGCTGCTACATATTCAAAGGCAGGTGGAACTATCGTATACAGCAATGTCAATGACTTAAAGACAGCTGTTACCCAGAAAACTATGGAGAAAATAATGGCAGATACAGCCCATAATTATGTAGAAGCTGTTCTAACTAAGGATGGAAGTAATGCTGCTGATCCAGTCTGGTTTGATAAGAATGCACAGAACTGGCCTCTGACAGTTCCAGAGACTAAGGGTGAATATGTTGTCAATATATATATGGCTTCAACTGCGACAGAGCAGGCTCACGCTGTAGCTGGTGCAAGTGCAGTATCTACTTTTAATCTCAAAGTAGGAGAGATTAATGGTGGTGTTGTTACAGCTGAGACAAGTGTTAATCCTAAGGCACAGTCAGTCAATGTTGAATTGTCAGATGTACAGTCTACATATGATATTTCAAGAGTTATATTCCATTTTACAAACGCTGCCGGAACTGATGTATTCCAGATTAATGGTAAAGAGGACAGCTCTACAAGCGGACACTATACTGCAAGGGTTAATGCAAATAAGCTTAATCCACAGTATGGTAATTATACTGTAAGCGCAGAAGTAAGAGATGCTAACGGTGCTGTAGTTACTCTTGAGTCAACGGCATCAGTTAATCTTGTGGCTGCATACGCAGAGTCTGAGGTGAAAGATGTTGACCGAACAAAAGGTACATTTGTAATCAAGACAGGCAGAATTTATGCAGCTGGCGATATTGACACTGTTACATTTAAAGTATGGTGCAAGGGCGAGAGTGTAGATTCAAAGACCTATACAGGCGAGGCTATGAACAATGGTGGTTACAAGGCTACTGTAGATGTTAAGAATCACAAATACAATTCAGGAACTTATCAGTACAAGGTTATAGTTAAGCTTAAAGATGGTAAGACAGAGGTTACATCAACAGGTTCTTACGATATGAAGCTTGCTGACTTTGCGGTTTATGGTAAGACAAACGGTAAGTTCATAAAGAAAATATACATATACAATCCAACAGTTACTAAGAATGTATATGCTACACTTTGGAGCAAAGTGGGTGCAGGTGCTGATAAACAGACATATCAGGCTGTATATAAGGATGGAAGACTTGAGATTACATGTACGATGTCTAAATTAAAAGGACCTGGTACAGCTTATCTTCAGTTGAAGCAGAAGTCAGGAAGCAGCTATAAGAACATTAAGAAGTATGAATTTAATGTTGAGATGGGTGAAATCATCAAAACAGGATGGCATTACACAAAGTGTTCTAATGGCAAGGTATATAAGCTTTATTACAAACAAGGAAAGCGTGTGAATAATCTCACAAAGATACTTAAGCTTTCTAAAGAGTCTGAACTTCATATTGAGGTAAACAGAAGAAAGAACAGAGTTACTGTTTATACATATGATGAGAAGACACAGGAATGGTGTGTACCGGTTATTGCTTTTAAGTGTTCAGTTGGTCTGTCAGGCACACCAACACCTAAGGGAACATACAAGACTGATCGTAAGCATCGTTGGAAAGAGCTTATGGGACCATCATGGGGACAGTACGCAACACATATTGTTGGTGGAATCTACTTCCACTCAGTTGCAGGAAGTACAACTAACTCATATGGTATATCAGCATACGCATATAACAAACTTGGAGTTCCAGCATCACATGGTTGTATAAGACTTACAGTAAGGGATGCAAAGTGGATCTATGATTACGCAGCACTTAAGAGTGAGGTTAAGATATATGATTCTGATTATGCAGGACCATTGGAGTCACAGAAAGTTCCAAAGATTCCTTATGGACAGCATTATGATCCAACTGATCCGGCAGTTAAAAAATAATAATTAATTGTACTTATAAATACAATAAAATATATTAATTACACTAATTATAAATTTGATGTTATAATAAGTAAAAGTAACGAGCACAAGGACCATTCGTTCTTGTGCTTATTTTAACCTAGTAGGAGGAATATCTATGAGCAATGTACGTAGAGTATATGTAGAAAAGAAGCCTGATTTTGCAGTGAAAGCAAAAGAATTAAAACATGAGATTAAGCATTATCTCGGAATTGACACAATAGAGGCAGTTCGTGTTCTTATCCGTTATGATGTAGAGAATATTTCGGATGATACTTACAAGAAAGCACTTCTTACAGTATTTTCTGAGCCACCAGTTGATGATATTTATGAGGAAGAATTTGATGCCAAAGATGCGAGAGTATTTTCGGTTGAATACCTTCCTGGACAGTTTGATCAGAGAGCAGATTCAGCAGAGCAGTGCGTTAAGCTTTTGAACGAGAATGAAGAGCCTATTATCCGCAGTGCGACAACTTATGTCATCGAGGGTAAGATTTCAGATGCGCAATTTGAAGCAATTAAGAAGCATTGTATCAATCCTGTAGATTCTCGTGAAATCGGACTTGAGAAGCCAGATACTCTTGTACAGACATTTGATGATCCAGCAGATGTTATTGTATTTGATGGATTTATTGATAAAGATGAGGCATCACTTAAGGAACTTTACAGTTCTCTTAATCTTGCCATGACATTTAAGGATTTCTTACATATCCAGAATTATTTCAAGAATGAGGAGAAGAGAAATCCTTCTATGACAGAGATTCGTGTTCTTGACACATATTGGTCAGATCACTGCCGTCATACTACATTCTCAACAGAACTTAAGAATGTTAAATTTGATGATGGATTTTATCGTGCTCCACTTGAGGCTACATACAATGATTACCTTGATTCTTTCAAGAATCTTTATGAGGGAAGAAGTGATAAGTTTGTATGTCTTATGGATTTAGCACTTGTTGGTATGAAGCGTCTTAAGAAAGAGGGCAAGCTTGATGATCAGGAAGAGTCTGATGAGATTAATGCATGCTCTATAGTTGTACCTGTAGAAGTTGATGGACAGACAGAGGAATGGCTTGTTAATTTCAAGAATGAAACTCACAACCACCCAACAGAAATTGAGCCATTTGGTGGTGCTGCTACATGTCTTGGTGGTGCAATCCGTGATCCACTTTCAGGACGTACTTATGTATATCAGGCTATGCGTGTTACTGGTGCAGCAGATCCTACTGTTCCAGTTGCAGAGACAATAGAAGGAAAACTTCCACAGAAGAAGATTGTACGTGAGGCAGCTCATGGCTATAGTTCATATGGTAACCAGATTGGTCTTGCAACAGGATATGTTAAGGAAGTTTATCATCCAGATTATGTTGCTAAGAGAATGGAAATCGGTGCAGTAATGGGCGCAGCTCCAAGACGTGCAGTTCAAAGACTTACATCAGATCCAGGAGATAAGATTATTCTTCTTGGTGGACGTACCGGACGTGATGGTATTGGTGGAGCAACTGGTTCTTCAAAGGCTCATAATACCGAGTCAACTACAGTATGTGGTGCTGAGGTTCAGAAAGGAAATGCTCCTACAGAGAGAAAATTACAGAGACTTTTCAGACGTGAGGAAGTTTCTCATATTATCAAAAAGTGTAATGACTTTGGTGCAGGTGGAGTGTCTGTAGCAATCGGAGAACTTGCAGATGGACTTACTGTTCAGCTTGACAAAGTTCCAAAGAAATATGCAGGACTTGACGGAACAGAAATTGCTATTTCTGAGTCACAGGAGAGAATGGCAGTTGTTGTTGCGCCAGAAGATGTTGATCAGTTCATGGCATATGCAAAGGAAGAGAATCTTGAAGCTACAGAAGTTGCGGTAGTAACAGAGGAACCTAGACTTGTTCTTGTATGGAGAGGAAAGGAAATTGTTAATATCTCAAGAGCTTTCCTTGATACAAACGGAGCACATCAGGAGACAGATGTCGAGGTTGAGATGCCTTCTGAGAAGGATAATTATTTCAATAAGATTAATACACCAGTGGTAGCAAAGAGTGTTGAAGATGGAGACATAAAGGGTGCATGGCTTGCAGAACTTGCGGATCTTAACGTATGTTCACAGAAGGGACTTGTTGAGATGTTTGATGGTTCTATCGGTGCTGGAAGTGTTTACATGCCATATGGTGGAAGATACCAGCTTACAGAGACACAGTCAATGGTAGCTAAGCTTCCAGTATTAAAAGGCAAGTGTGATACTGTTACACTTATGTCGTATGGCTTTGATCCATATCTTTCTTCATGGAGTCCATACCATGGTTCTGTATATGCAGTACTTGAATCACTTTCAAGAATTGTTACGGCAGGTGGTGATTTTAATAAAATCAGATTTACATTCCAGGAGTACTTCCGCAGAATGAATGAAGATCCAAAGAGATGGAGTCAGCCTTTTGCAGCACTTCTCGGTGCCTATAATGCACAGATTGGATTTGGACTTCCTTCGATAGGTGGAAAGGATTCTATGTCAGGAACATTTAATGAGATAGATGTACCACCAACACTTGTTTCATTTGCTGTAGATGTAGCAAGAGAGAAAGATATCATTACTCCAGAATTTAAGAAAGCAGGAGATCAGCTGGTTCTCTTTACTATCGAGAAAGATAAATATGATCTTCCAGTATATGAGCAGGTTATGAATCTCTACAATGCTATTCATGAGATGATTCAGAAAGGGGCAATTGTATCAGCATATGCACTTGACGGAAAAGGACTTGCAGCAGCAGTTTCTAAGATGGCATTTGGTAATAAACTTGGTGTCACAATAGAGGATGAGGTTACAAGTGATACATTATTTGCACCTGGATTCGGTAATATTGTTGCTGAAATTCCGGTTGAAAAGCTTCAGACAGTAAGGGATATCTTAGATGCATATAAACTTTCTGGTGTTGAGTCTGTAATTGGATATGTAAATGACAAACAGACGATTGAGTGCGATGATATGATTCTTCCAATTGAAGATGCAATTGCTGCATGGACAGGCACTCTTGAAGGTGTATTCCATACAAGAAGTCATGAAGACAAATCAGATGTAAATACTGGCTTATATGATGCAAAGGATATTTATATCTGCAAGAATAAAGTAGCAAAGCCTACCGTATTCATTCCTGTTTTCCCAGGAACTAACTGTGAGTATGATAGTGCTAAGGCATTTGAACGTGCAGGTGCTAATACAATCATCAAGGTATTTAAGAACCTTACAGCAGAAGATATTCGTGATTCTGTAGATGAGTTTGCTAAGGCAATAGACCAGTCACAGATTATCATGTTCCCAGGTGGATTCTCAGCTGGTGATGAACCAGAAGGTTCAGCTAAATTCTTTGCAACAGCATTTAGAAATGCAAAGATGACAGAGGCTGTTAATAAGCTTCTCAATGAAAGAGATGGACTTGCACTTGGTATCTGTAACGGATTCCAGGCACTTATTAAGCTTGGACTTGTTCCTTATGGTGAGATCAGAATGCAGGATGAGAATTCTCCAACTCTTACATACAACACAATCAACCGTCATATCTCGAAGATGGTATATACAAAGGTTGTGACAAATAAGAGCCCATGGCTTGCTGGTGCAGAACTTGGCAAGACATATTGTAACCCGGCATCACATGGTGAAGGACGTTTTGTAGCTCCTAAGGAATGGCTTGATAAGTTATTCGCTAATGGACAGGTCGCTACACAGTATGTAAATGAGGCTGGTCAGCCTACTATGGATGAAGAGTGGAACGTAAATGGTTCATACATGGCTATCGAGGGTATTACTTCACCAGATGGACGTGTACTTGGAAAGATGGCGCATTCAGAACGTCGTGGCGATTCGGTTGCAATCAATATTTACGGTGAGCAGGATATGAAGATATTTGAAAGCGGAGTTAAGTATTTTAAATAAGTAATTAAATAGCAAGACCTTGTAGAGGAAAATTATTCTATGAGGTCTTCTTTTAACTGCTATATGGAGGTAAAATGAAAGAGAAAAGTAAAAAATGTTTATCGGTTATTGCGATATTTATTAGTGTAGTGATGGTATTTGTATGTTTGCCTGATAATGTGGCAGAGGCTAAGCCGTCTGGCACAATTGTGTATCAGCTATGGGGCGATTCTACTTCAACATTTGTACGAAAAAGTGGCAAATTAACAGTGAAAACTAGCTATCCTATGAAAACTTATAAGTTTAAAGATGGAGAATTAGGGGAGAACCTTGATAGAAATCCTAAAAAGATTTCATATCGTCTGGCTAAAAATTGCAAATGGAATCAGTATTATGTTGGAGACAAAGACCCATCTTCTGAAATTACATATAAGGATTTAAGAAAACGCATTAATGATGAGTATAAGACAGCACAGAAATATGGAGAATATGACAGTCCAACCAAAATCTTGATATTAGTGAGGAATAATCGTATTATAGAGGTAAGGGCAATTAATTCTTAAGTTACAAATATTAAATAAGAGACTCAGATGAAATTCGGAGTCTTTTTTTTGTGAAAAAAACATAATTTGTACTTCCCAAAAGAGCAACTATATGTTATATTATACAAAAAGAAATTTCGTAAAATTTCGTAATGGAAGGAGAAAAGTAAATGTCAAGAAAACGTATAAGCGCATTGGGGATGGCAATTCTTATGCTTATAATGACAATCAGTACTGTAATACTTGATACAGTACCAGTAAAAGCAGATGGAGGGCCTGTGATGGAATTTCATTATCACAGAGCAGATGGTGATTATGAACCATGGTCAGTATGGCTGTGGGCTGAGGGACAGGAAGGAAATGATTATCCTTTAGAGGCTAAGGATGATGATGCAGTTGCTAAAATCGAACTTCCAGCAGGTGCTACTTCTGTGGGATTTGTTGTAAGAACACAGGACTGGGCTAAGGATTATGAAGAAGACCAGTTTATTGATATCTCTGAAATGGTATCAGGAACAGTTATAATTAAAGTTGAATCAGGTGTTGAGGGTTATACAAAGGAATATGGTGATGATGCAGTAAAAGGAACAAAGCTTAAGACTGCAGCTTACAATGGTGATAAGACCATTACAGCTACAATGACTGGTGAAATCAAAGGTGATCTTAAAAATGTCTTTAAGGTAGAAGGTAAAAGTGGGGAAATTAAGGTAGCAGATGTAAAAGCGGGAGATGATTATACATACACAGTTACATTGAAAGAAGAACTTGAAAGTTCAAAGAGTTATCAGATTACATATGACGGCACAGTAAGTGATGTCAGAATGCCAATTATATATTCAACTAAAGAATTTGAAGATGAATATACATATGATGGAGATGATCTTGGTGCTACATGGAGCAAGGACAGCACAACATTTAAAGTGTGGGCACCTACTTCTGAGAAAGTTATGCTCAATTTGTATGAGACAGGAAGTGCAGGTGAAAAAGAACCTAAGCAAAGCATTGAGATGACTGCTGATAAGAATGGAACATGGGTTGCAAAAGTCGATGGAGACTTAAATGGAACATACTACACTTACAGTTCGACAATTGATGGTTCGACAAAAGAAGCTTGTGATTCATATGCCAGAACTACTGGAGTAAATGGACAGCGTGCCATGGTAATCAATCTTGAAGAGACTAATCCTGAGGGTTGGGATAAGGATAGCAATCCACATGCAGGAGAGGGCATTAATGATGCGATTATCTATGAATTACAGATGCGTGATTTATCATCAGATAAAAGTTCTGGCATAGAAAATGTTGGTAAATTCCTTGAAATGACAGAGACAGGAACAAAGACAAAAGATGGTATTTCGACTGGAATCGATCATATCAAGGAACTTGGTGTTACACATGTGCATTTACTTCCAATATATGATTTTGGTTCAGTAAATGAAGAAAACAAGTTGATGAATTTATATAACTGGGGATATGATCCAGTTAACTATAATGTACCAGAAGGTTCATATTCTACAGACCCATATAATGGTGAAGTACGTGTAAAAGAAGCAAAACAGATGATTAAGTCTATGCATGATAACGGACTTAGCGTTGTAATGGATGTGGTATACAATCATGTTATGAGTGCAGAGGAGTTCTGTGTAAATAAACTTGTTCCAGGATATTTTTCACGTATAAATGAAGACGGTTCATATTCAAACGGCTCAGGATGTGGTAATGATACAGCATCAGAGAGAAGCATGGTTAGAAAATATATTGTGGATTCAGTATGCTACTGGGCAGATGAATATCATATGGATGGTTTCAGATTTGATTTGGTGGGACTTTTAGATACAGATACAATCAATGAGATAGTAGAGGAAGTACACAAGACGCATCCTGATGTCATTTTCTATGGTGAAGGATGGTCGATGGAGACTGACGTCACAAAAGATAATGTGACAATGGCTACACAAAGAAGTTCAGCTTCAACTCCTGGTTTTGCATTTTTCAATGATAATATGCGTGATGGATTAAAAGGAAATGTGTTTGATACTTCAACAGTTGGATTTGTATCAGGTGCAATGAATGCAGAGAAGACTATGGCAAGTTCATTCATGGCAAACGAGTCATGGAGTAAAGAACCAAGCCAGATTATTAACTATGCATCATGTCATGATAATAATACACTTTTTGACAGACTCGCAGGTTCAAGAACAGATGCAAACGAAGAGGACATAATAAAGATGAATAATCTTGCAGCGGCATTTTACATGACTGCTGAGGGTGTTCCTTTCATGCAGGCAGGCGAGGAAATGCTTCGTACAAAGGTTAATGATGATGGAACATTTAATTCAAACTCATACAATGCAGGAGACGATATAAACAGCATTAAGTGGGATACCTTATCTGATAAGAAATACGCAGATGTATTTGAATATTATAAGGGACTTATTGAATTCAGAAAGGCACATCCAGCCCTCAGATTATCTACATCAGAGGACGTGGAAAAATATGTAAAAGCTGTAGAAGGACTTGGAGATAATATTGTTGGAATTGATATAAAGGGCGGTCAGAAAGATGAAAGTGCAAAAGAGATGTATCTTCTTTTTAATGCAAATGCTGACAAGGCTAAAGTTACAATTCCAGAAGGAAAGTGGAAAGTCTGCATAAATGGACAGAAAGCTGGCGTTGAAACAATTGAGACAATTGAAGGCGGAGAATACACTATGGATGGTATAAGTGCGCTTGTACTTGTAAAACAGGATGGTGTAAATATGATGCTTATTATTGTTTTGATAGCAGCAGCGGTAGTTGTCGTGGCAGGAATTGTTATTGTTGTAATGAAGAAGAAAAAAGCAAACAAGTAATTAAGTGAGTTATTATAATTAAAAGAACCTCCAGTATGACATATGGATGAATTATGTCTGCTGGAGGTTTGTTGTTTAATGCGCTTTAGGTTTGCAACTGTGAAGGTGCTAAAGAGTTACAATGAATTTATAAAGATATGAAATCTGGTTTTCTATCCTTGAAAACTGTGTAGTATTTAAAGCCGGCAGCTTTGAGTATATCTGGAACTTTATTGAAATCATAGGCGACATGTTCAGGCTTGTGCCCATCTGCACCAATCGTAATTATTTCACCGCCAAGCTCTCTGTAGCGGCAGATGATTTCTTCTGTCGGGTTAGGGTGCCCGAGTCCATACTTAAAGCCAGCCGTATTAATCTCGATTCCTTTTCCTTTTGCAATAAGTCTGCGAAGAATCTCATCTATAATATCAGAGTATTTGCTGTAAGAATATTTGGCATTTTTGTTAGGACCATATCTTACGACATAGTCGATATGGCCATATACATCATAGTCCGCATCCGTGGCAATATTCTCAAGGATTGATTCGAAATATTCCATGTATGCCTGTTTTTCAGAACGTCCGACATAGTATTTAGGATAATATGGGTCAATTCCATGCACAACGTGGGAAGATCCTATAACAAAATCAAAAGGATAGCTATGTGTTACAGTATTATTTTTCGCAACAATATGCGGTTGTAAACCGATTTCAATTCCGAAATTGACAGGAAGAATGTTCTTATATTTATCCTGCAGGGCTGATATCTCTTTGTGATAGGCTTCTAAATCCAAATCGAAAAGTCCAGGTTCTTCTTTGTAGTCATAATCAAGATGATCTGTAAAACAGATTCCATCTAGATTTTTAGAAAGCGCTGATTTTATCATATCTTCAGGAGCAGATTCGCTGTCACCTGAATAGTAGCAATGCATATGTGTGTCCCAAAGCATATAGTACCTCCGTATTTATCTTGTTATCTTAATTCTTCATATGATAATTAAAAGGGCAAAAGGTGTTTTATCCCTTTAATTATATGATTTTAACATAAAATGAACCTTATATTTTTATCTATTTTTAATGAAATTTATATGAAAAGAAAAACATTTAGTCAAAAATTTAACAAACGAGTATAAAAACACTTGAACTTTACAAGAATATTGGGTAAAATAGAAAACAGCTTAGGGTCGTAAGACCTTACAATATTTTACAATTTCTAGGAGGAATTAAAATGGCAGTTAGAGTAGCAATCAACGGATTCGGTCGTATTGGTCGTCTTGCATTCAGACAGATGTTCGGAGCAGAGGGATACGAAGTAGTAGCAATCAACGATTTAACAAGCCCAAAGATGTTAGCACA
>CAKRLV010000043.1 GCA_934359755.1 uncultured Agathobacter sp. | reverse complement strand
AATGTCGGTGCAAACTGCGAAAGCGTAACCAGCTTTTTGAAATTGGCTATTCCTACCCAGTCCACCAATTCAGGCGGCACAATATTTCCACCATAATTTGTAAACGCAATTAAAATCATAAAAATAATAGGCAGGATATTGAACACACATACCCCAAGTACCGGCAGAACTAATACCAGCATATAGAATTTCTTGTCCAATAACTGGCTTATTTCCTGACGGAAAGTAAGACATTTCTGCCCTTGTTCTATTCTTTTTTGCATGGCATATGCATCCTTTAAATTCATCCTGTAAAGTACAATGAATGTCCCTGCTACAATCCATGCAAATATTCCCATCAGAAGCATAACCACGGAATTGTCGCCTGTAGTTCCAAGCCATGCATCGCCTTTTTGCGTTCCTAATGTAAAAAATCCCAGAATATCACTCCAACCACGTATGACAAAATATATGATTATGCTTAATTCAGTAATAAGGAACAAAAGTCCCTTTATTATACTTCCGTAGCATATCTGTCCGCCCCCCATGAGTATCGCAGACAGCTTTACCTGCCAGCTGCTGTCGCGATAATATTCAAGAATATTTTTTCGTCGTTGCCTTCCCATAATATCTCCATTCCTGCACATACATGTGCATCGAAATCATTTTCATGTTAATAAATTATTTCAAAGTATGAATTGCATCATAAATCTGCTTATCTACATCCTCCAGACCAGCTTTTATATCTTCAAGAGTCGAGTATTTTTTCTCTTTTTCTTTACGGAATGCATCTTTTGCAATATCGGTAAAAAATGTCTGACCTGGTGTCCATATCTGTGAAACCTCTTCTATAGAAGGCATCAAAGTGATATTGCCCTTCTCGACGTTCTCATATAAAAGCTGTGATGTGCCGCCGGCTTTTTGTGCGACATCCTCTCTTGCCGGGGCAACTCCAAGCATGTCGCTTCGTTTTGCCATCATTTCATAGCTGGTTGCGAAATCAACGAAAGCAAGACACGCATTCGGATATTTGGTGTAAGCACTAATTGCATATCCATTTATTCCTCCCATCGTCTTACTGTCAATAAGCTTTGGATTTTCCTCTGTCAGATCACCGCTTTCAGGCAGCTGTGGCAGACTTGTCATCACGAGATTCTCTTTTGCCTTATCTGCTGCTTCTTTATCATCCAGACCTTGTGACTTGTACTCTGCCACAAGTTCATCCAAAAATGTCGAATAAACATCTGGTGTCGATATCGTTGCAAAATATGTTCCATCTGCAAGCTTGCTGTATGCATTGGTTGTAATAGTATCATCGATGCACTCCTCATTCATGACACCTGCAAGCTGCTGCAATACCCATGCTCCCTTTTCTGCTTCGCCTGCTGAAAAACCAATATCTGATGCATCCGTATTGTTCTGTCCAAAGACATATCCACCATATGAAAACAAAAATCCACTTGAGAAATACACATCATAAATTGATTTCATATATCCATATTTTGCTGAATCCTCCTTATGGCGTTCTATCGAAAAAGCATACATATCGTTCCAGTTCTGAACCATATCTGGCACACCATCTTTATCATCATCCCAGCTCGTCTCCCAGTCATCTGGCAGCAAATCCGTTCTATAATAAAGCATTGGTGCCTGTACATTGACTGGAACTCCGCAATAGTAATCCACCCCGCTTTGGTTTGTCTTATATGCATCCCATGCTGTCTGTGGTATCTGCTTATAACATTCCATTGACTCTATTGGCAATGGATATATGTGTTTGCCCTGTGCGTATTGCATTATTACATCATTCGCCTGATACAATACATCAGGTCCGTAACCATAAGGTCCATCATTTGCCAGGTCCAGATACTGATTCATATTTGCATCTACTGCCGTTATCCCCTGATCCTTGTATGCTTCATTGAATGCTGCAATAAGCTCATCAAAATAGCCTTTTTCAATCGCGGTATCATTCTCAAGCACCTGAATTGTAACATTCTTCTCCAGCTCTCCTGTGAAAATATTATCAAGTGTTGATGCGCTCTTACTTTCTGATGTCCCGCTATCCTCTTTTGCTGCACCTCCACAACTGCAAAGCTGCTGTGTAAGTATCAAAGCTGTCATGACAATAGCAAATATTTTTCTCTTCATATTTGTCCCCCCATCTCTTTTATTACCACAAATCCTTTTGATTTCAAAAGCAGATTATCTCTGCTGTAAATTGTTTCTTCTGCTGATTTATCCACCGGATTTAATCCATTTTCAATTACAATACTTCTTTGCATATCATTCTGTCTAAAAGCAATTTCTTTTTCAGAATCTGTCTCGTTTATCCACAATGTCATTGAAGATTCCTTCCATCTTCTTCTGACAACAAGCATGTGATTTTCTTCGACGATCTGAATATCTCCGTATTGAAGCACCTTTTCCTTTTTCATGGCAATCAGCGCTTTTATCTTCTCAAATACCGCTTTATCCCAGTGCGAATCATCCCAGTCAAAACATCGTCTCGAATCAGGGTCATATCCGCCCTCCATGCATATTTCTGTTCCATAATATATACATGGAGTTCCCACAAAGACCATTTCAAGTGCCAGTGCTGCAAGCAGCTTATCCTTGTCACAGCCGACTTCCGTAAAAAATCGATGCGTATCATGCGAATCCAGAAGATTCAGCATCATGATATTTACCTGTTCTAAATTACGCATAAGATTTGAATTAAGCTTCTCTGCCATCGCTTTCGCATCAAATGTCTCTTTGGCAAAATAATCCAGGCACGCCTTTGTAAATGAATAGTTCATGATACTGTCATACTGATCCCCTTGTAGATACGGATATGCATCATGCCAGTTCTCTCCAATTATGACACAATCTGGATTTATTTTCTTGACAGACTTGCGAAATCTTCTCCAAAAGTCATGCGACACCTCATCTGATACATCAAGCCTCCATCCGTCTATTTGCGCTTCCTTCATCCAGTACTCTGCAATCTGAATCAAAAAGTCCTGAACCTGCTCATTCGCCGTATTTAACTTCGGCATATAATTGCATGCAGCAAAACATTCATAATTTACTTTTACTACATCCACACTGTCACCATCTATTAAAAACCAGTCAAAATACCTGGACTTCCGTCCCTTTTCTATCACATCCTGAAACTGCTTCATATACATACTGCAATGATTAAAGACCGCATCCAGAACAACTTTTATTCCATTCTTGTGAGCCTCTTTTACCAGCCGCACCACGTCATCATTAGAACCAAACTGCGGATCCACCTGCAGATAATCCTTGATGTCATACTTGTGATTAGATATAGATGAAAAAATCGGCGTAAGGTAAAGAGCAGTTATACCCAGATTTTTCAGATAGTCCAGTTTATCAAGAATTCCCTGAATATCTCCACCTGCGAAATTGTGAGGTGTTGGCTTATCTCCCCATGCCATATTTATATATGCAGTATCTTTTTGTTTGTTTCCTTTATAAAATCTGTCAATAAAAATCTGGTAAAATACGGCATCCCGCATCCAGTCAACAGTTTTAAGTACGTCATTCCTGTTTATATACGGCATCTGGAAAAAATTATAAAAGCCTTCCTCAAAGCAATAGCTTGTGGTCACGCCATCTTCACTGAAATAATAAGTTTTTCCATTGTCTTCTATTTCAAACAGATATGCAAAACGGACATCTTTTAGGGTAAGCCTGATTTCGTAATAGCTATATAATTTATCCCTGTAACATATCTGCATCTGAGTCTTATTACGCTTCATTGTAAAATCGTATTTTTGTGCATAAATCAACCACACTTTTTTCCCATCATCTTCCCGGGACATCCGAAGTCGAAGAACCAGTTCTTTCTCTCCTGTGGCAAAACAATACCTCGAATCGGGAATATGTAATATTGCATACTTATTCATTTATTTATATTGAACCTTTCTGTTATTTTGTTGTACTGAACCTTTCTGTTATTTTCGTTGTTGACAAATATGGCTTTTTTCTTTATAACTGTGAGAGGAGCTTAAACGCTTCACTTACAGAAAAAACAGGAATTACCTGAAAGGAGTCCCTTTATGAAACAGACTATTACAATCAAAGATGTAGCAAAAGAAGCAGGCGTTTCTGTAGCTACTGTATCCTATGTGATTAACAATCGAACAGACAAACGTATCAGTGAAAAGACCATGAAGAAAGTCCTTCAAGTAATCAATCTGTTAAACTACACACCTAATCAGTCTGCAAAGGCACTCGCAACAAACCGCAATCATACGATTGCCTTTTATCTTTCTGAGGAAAATTCTCCTCTTAGAAACGCGCAGCAGACATATTTTCTGCATTTTCTGGTTTCGTACTTTCACGAAAAAGGATATGATTTAATCTGTATGAATAATTCCTACACCGAGAAATTCGATCACGCCGATGCCATTATTTGTTATGATGTATCATCCAATCTTTTTCTTCAGATTGGAGATAGTAATTTTATTCCGCTTGTTGCTTTTGATTGTATGATTAATGATCCATTATTTTTCCAGATCAATTCAGACTATAAAAATATATTAGAACAATCCAATGCACACTTTGGGAATGCTCCTTACACACTTGTGCTGCTTGATACAGATAATCAGGAAAAAAAGGATTATATCTCAAGCCTTTTTCCCAATGTACAGTATATAAATGACTTTTCAGACACATTGAAAGTAAACGATGATAATATTCTTGTGATAGATTATGTACTTAATCAACAGCTTAAGGACTCACATAACACACTTTATATACCAACCATCACAAAAGAAAAGGCTGATGCGCTGTTCACCTGTCTTGAATATGCATTAGAACGTACACCAATTGAGCAACACAATATTTTTGCCTGAAATAACACCGCCGCAGTAATTCTACGGCGGGTTATCTGTATGTAACTTCACCTAATCATAATCACTTACTCTCTACATAATTTATCTGTATATGGCTTATCCTAATCACTTACACTCTACAGTTAAAATCTTGGTCGAAGGATCATAAGTGAATGTATATGAACCGGCCTTTGATGCTACGAGATTAGCATTTTCTGTTCCTGTTACGCAAGCCAGACTATCGGTATCATTCTCTGCGATATTTGTGTACCTGATGTACTCAGTTCCAACACTTTCCTTATCCCCTACAGTAACCATTGATGTAAACATAAACTCATCGCCTTCTTCAAGTTCAACAGTCAGACTGTAAATACCATCCTTTTCAACAAATTTTGTCTCATCAGTATACACATCTTCCCAGTTAGTTATCTTTGCACCCTTTATATAATAATTTGTCTGCTTTTCTTCTCCTGTTGACTCACTTTCCCCGTTGTAGGTCCAGTCGATTGTGTCATAAGCGTTGATGTTAAATGCTTCCTTATTATCCTCGCTGTAATCAGCGGCATCCTCCTCATATGTATCTTCGCCAGGATATGTGGTCAATGTAAAAGTATAATTTCCTGAAATAAGACATTCAATATTAGCTCTCTTCGTGCTTGCATCTCCAAGACTTCCCGAATTCTTGAAATACTCCTCACCATCTTTTGAAAAGGCACTTAAATATCCGCTGCCTCTTTGATCATTCCACGACGAATTTATAGCAAACTGAAACTCATCACCCGACTCTAAGTCTAATGTGATAGTATAGACATTCGCATCTGGGTTATCCTCTTTTACCATTGTCTGGGCGTCACCTATGACAGCACCCCAATTTGACTCCATAAGTACTGGACTGGTTCCACTTCCCACAATCGCAAAAGTTCTTGTGTCTTCCTGATATGAAACAAATCCTGCAAAAATATCTGTATCCTGCGTAATAGCCGTTGAAAAATCAAACTTGTGACTCATCTGAGGTGTGGCAAACCAGCCCGCAAATGTATATCCATCTTTCTCTGGAACATATTCTTCTACACATTCCCCATCCTTTACATCCTTTGTCTCTAATGCAGTCTTTCCATCCGCATCATAAAATGTCACAACGTGCGATGTCTGTGTCTTATCATCTGTGGCATCTGCCGACTGCTCTGTAGGATTTGCACTTGTCCCCGCATCCTTTGACTGACATCCGGTTAAAACCGAAATCCCCATAACTGCAACTAACACCTTTGTTGCATACCTCTTTAATACTTCTCTTTTCATCCTTCTCCAATTCCTTTCTTAAACATTTTTGTGTTCGTTGTTACCTTCTTTGCATATGCTTAAACGGTTAACCATGTGAATAAAAAAAAGCAGCACCCCCTTTTTTTCCTAGTATAGAGGTTTGCTTAATCGGTTAACTTAATTTAAATATAACACTCACATAATTCGCTGTCAAGTGTATGATTTTCTGCTTGGGATATGAATTACTCTACTTATGCATAAATCATCATACTGGCTCCTTCTACTTAAGGATTATTTCCATAACATCATGATGCGGGTTGACTTTTGCAATACCTATTCTTGTAATTTCAGCTTGAAATGGTGAAAAACTCTCCTGCATTATTTCAAATGCTTTTCGCATCTGGTCAGCGTCCAGCTTTTTTCCCAAAGTCACATGTGGCAGCCATGATAATGGTCTGTAGTATCTGCTGATGCTTGTATCAGGAATACCATCAAATATTCCATATACCTGTCTTGATAAGTTTAGAAGATATTCGTTCATAACAGGAGTAACATACATTACATATGGCAACAACTGTCCTACCGATACAAAATTTATTTTTCCGACTTGAATATTTCCCTCCAGTTTTTTGAAGGCTGGCAATAAAACATCAATATTTCTGGCTTCAATCGATGATATTGTCATATGCGGTGGAACATTGTTATCGGTCATAAATGTATTGCCTGTTCTAGTGGCAATTTTATTAATATACCCTTGCAATCTATGATTCGATTTTTCATCAAAATATACAGAAATTAAATACATACTATTACAGAATTTCCTCTAAAGCTTTATAATAATTTTCCATCCACCTGGCCTGCTCCTCAGCCCTGGCAGACTCTGGATCTTCTTCATCTAAATCCTCCGGCCACTCATCGCCTTCATCGAGTCCCTGCATCGTAAGCCAGTTGTCTGCCACTTCAAATTGCACCACTCTTCCATCATCACTCTCAATTGTAATTAGTACCATAAGTGGTTCCCCTGGCAGTCTCTCTTCACATCCAAAATCGGCTTCATCTATTCTTGATATTGTCCACATGATTTTTCTCCATTAAATTTATTTCAAGCTGTTCCTTTTACCTTCATATTATCATTGAGTAAAATTGAGGTGTCCCCAAAAAGTCAGACTTTTATTATTTATTATATCCTAAAACATTCATAATGCAAAAGCTGTGCAACACCTCTTGATATATTCAATGGTGGCACAGCTTTTGTCTTGCATTGCATAATACGCCCTGGTTAATGGTTACATTAGTTGTATTGGTTACATTGGATAAAGTTTAAACTTTTATGTTATTTCTTTTCAAGAACCTTTAGAACCAGCTCTTTGTCATATCCGAGAGCAGTAAGCTTCTCTACAGTGTCATTACCTTTATTGATTTCGTCCATGATATCAAAAATGTCATTGTGCCCAGATTCATTACCATCTGTCCACATAGTCTTAGCAAATTTCTTTTCATCAAATTCTGTCAATAACATATGACACACCTCACTTCGATTTTTAATCAGAATGTCGGTCAATATGTCGTTCTCAATACAATAAGTGATTGCTTCATTTATTGCATGTGCAGTTGACATACCAGCATCCAGATTGTGGTTAATGGTTGCAATAAACTGTGAATATTGCAACAAGCGGCTGCATTTGTTCATCAGTTCTGTATTATGTCCATTATTTACATTAAGTACACGTGCTTTACATTCCAAAGCTGGTTCCATATCGGGTGTGAGCGAATCACATTCAAAAGCATCCGACAGCAATAAAGTCTGATCATCTGGCAATAAATCCTTACCATTATAAAACACGATATATTGTGGCATTGGAAGTTTTATTAATTTCCTGCCATACATATCAAGGTCATGGATTTTGATGTACTTATCATATAATTCGGCAAAGTACAAAAGTCCTCTGATTGGCATGTTCGGGTTTACTGTTGATTGGTGCTCATATAGGTTCATTGTTGAGGAGATGATAAATGATTTATCATTCTTCATTGACATAAAAATAACATCTTCCAAAGTGGTAATTTCTAAGTCGTCGGGATTGTTGTAGTCCGTGCCATTAATGGCATTGTATAGTTCAAGCAAATCCTCTTTATCACTAAAGACCCGTTGAAATAAACGATCCTTGTACTTGTGATGAAAAAATCTGAACCTATGATAGAGGCTAAACCAGCTTATATTTCCTTTGTTTTTCAATAACTATCCTCCTACATTATAATAAAATAAAAGCGGTTCTGCAATGCTATTAAATTAGTTCTCTTGGGGATTTTATGGCGAGCTGCCATCGAATTGCCAAGTGATAACTAAACTATACAATATTTTATTATTCTATGCAATATTTTATATTTAGAATGCCCTCGCTATTTTCGAACTATTTTTTAGAAACTCCCTTTGCGGACACTAGTACACACAACTCTTTCCTCGGATTTCATACATGCAGTCAAAATCATATATTTCCCAAAATAAAACAAAAAAGAATACCATCTTTCTCATCGATGATATTCTTTATAGTTATCAATATATTTTTGTGATACTTATTGAAATGCTCTATGTCACAATTCGTGCTTACATCGGCAAACCATTCCCGTCACGTTTCAGTTTTCTGCACTTTATCACATATGTAACATCCAAGATCACTGTAATTACAATCAGTGCAATAATTACTATTCTTGAAATCAGACTTATCATATCCTGTACAGATTTGTCAGCTAAGCCTTTCGGCATTTTGGCAACATAGCTGTTCTGACCAGGTTGTATATAATAAGCATAATCATCTAAATAATTCGTTCTCAGTTCATAGTCAAAATTATCACGGTCCAGCTCAAATGTAAGTGTATCGGTTGCGTCATAATCCTGCCCTTCGTAATTATAATGGAGAATCCTGTTTACATTATAAATGTAAGTTGTTATCTTTCGCCCTTTATACGTCTTACTACCCATTCCAGCATATTCTGAGTCCACATCGTCAATAGATGTGACATTAATGGGTACATTGGTTTTCTGAATCATATCAGCGGTTTTTACCATATTTCCTACCATAACCATACCTATAATCAGTAGTAAAAAAAGTACATTACAGCACAAAAGTTCTGGCAGCGGCATTAATTTTTTCTTTTTCTTCATAATCTCCCCTTTTCTTGTAGTTTAAACATTTTCTTACTCTTAAGTCCTCCTTGAAATGATTATAACTTTATTTATAAATATTTGCCATACCAATTGTTTTACAAATTATCCATCCCTAAATTAGATAATGTACACTAATTCTGTTACCGACTGATTTTCCCGTATGAATTTCTCCCCCATCAGTAATCATGCCCTTTTATCCATTTATTAAGAATTTGTCTTTGAAATCTGTCTGATTTAATATGATTTGACATGGTATAATATAATGATTAAAAGGGCAAAGTACCTTTTGACCCTCATATCATATAATACAATTATTCTAAGAAATATTTAGGCTTTTTTGAGAATAATAAAATAGTGAAAAGCTGGGTTTTTATAAATAAAACCATTAGCGAAAAGCTGGTTCTTTATAAATAAACCCATTAGTGAAAAGCTGGTTTTTTATAAATAAAACCATTAGTGAAAGGCAGGTTTTTTAAATGATTAACGAAAATGAAAAACAGATATTTATTGCGCCAGGAGCATATGTAGGTGGTGATGTAACGTTAGGAAATCAGATTGGAATCTGGTACAATGCCGTAGTAAGAGGCGACTCGGGTTCAATCACAATTGGTGATAAATCCAATGTTCAGGATAATTGCACCATTCATACCGATCCAGGACACAATGTCGTAATCGGCGAAAAAGTAACTATCGGACACAACGCAATCGTGCACGGCTGCACAATTGGAGATAACACCATCGTCGGCATGGGAAGCATTTTATTAAATGGGGCTGTTATTGGCAAAAACTGCATCATCGGTGCAGGCGCACTAGTCACTGGAAAAACCGTAATTCCCGACAACTCACTTGCCTTCGGGAATCCCGCAAAAGTAATACGCCAATTAACCGATGATGAAATTGAGTCAAACCATAAAAATGCACTTCATTATGTAGAATTGTTGCAAAAACAAAACCTGATAGTCCACCGATAAAGCATCGACGTAAGCCATCCATAGCTATCCCCTGCATGCTGCTTGGCTTTACTATAAAAAATCCAGAAATATCGCAGTCTGCCACTCTCTGGATTTGGCTTGTAAAATATAAAAAGTTCTATTGTTTAGAACTATCAAATCTTTACAACTACCTTCTTTCCAGAAAATGCAATTCCAAACTTCAATATGTTCGTAATCCCATCTTCTTTCATCTCTAAGTCATATCGTAGATTATCAATCTGTGCCAGAGCGTCTTCTCCCAGTTTATTTAAGGCATCTTCCTTTAATTTTTCTTTCCACTTCAGCTCCAAAATAATGCCAGGATATCTTTTTCCCCTTGGAATTAAACAAACATCATATCTTCCATCACCAGATTCCCGATTAGATTTTATCTTATACTGATTGTCCATCAAGGCTATCAGCCCAAGCATCAGTCCATGATAAAATCCCTCAGCACCACCATCATAGAAGCTAATGGATTTATCCAAATATTCTGCAATTGCCTTTTGTAATTTCTTATAGTCATTTGCATATAGACTTTCCGCAATCTTATTAGCTGTAGTTCTGGTAATAACTCCAATCTGCAAAAAATAAGACAATATTTCATTTTTATAAACTGATGCAATTTCTTTATTTGGTATTGAAACTTCACACAAATATGCGCCATCTGCCTGCAATTCCTTTTTTTGAGTTTTTAAATATCCTGCAACCAGCAACAGACTATAAATATTTGATGGCTCCTCCGCAAGTGATCTGTATACGACATTTTGATCAATTCTTGCAATAACACTCTCTCCTTGTAATAGTGCATGCAATCTCTCTGCTATATCATCAGTAGATGTTCTCATGACATCATCTAAAATCTCATTTTTTCCAGTATTTACCCAGTATGCCTGTGGAATACCACCTCTTGAAATGTAATTAATTACCGACCATGGATTGTATATCTCTTCATTTCCAAATCTATAGCCATCATACCAATCTTTAAGTTCATTTTCCTTATCAGACATATTATAGTATTCAAGCATTACCTTTACTTCATCTGATGTGAAACCAAAAAATTGACTATATTCTTCATCCATCACAGAATTAACTGTAAGATTATTAAGTCCACTGAAAATACTTTCCTGAGCGATTCTTAATATTCCTGTCAAAAAGCCATACGATAAATTCTTATTATCCTTAAATGCTCCCGAGAAAAAATTTCTCATAAAACTAATTATCTCATCATAGAAATCCTTTGAATATCCCTCCTGTATCGGAGTATCGTATTCGTCAATAATGATAATAGGTGACTTTTCATAATGAGTTGCAAGCATTTTTGAAAGTCTCTCAAGTGCTGATGTAAGTTCTACCTCATTTGCGGTAGCATCAAGGATTTTTGAAAAATATTCCTTCTCGTACTGTGAAATCTTGTCACTAATTAATAACTCCTGATGTCTTCCATACTCTTCCTGAAGCAGTCCACGAATTTTGTCTATTGTTGCTTTCCATGTATCAAATTTAACATCCTTGAAAGTCAGAAAAATAACAGGATATTTTCCCTGATGCGCCTGATATTGTGCTCCACATTTCCAGATATTTTTGTCCATAAAATACCTACTTGTATCCTCATCCGATATTTCAAAAAATACTCTGAGCATATCCATATTCAGTGTTTTTCCAAATCTTCTTGGTCTTGTAAATAGTGAAACTAAAGGTTTCTTATCTAAAAATTCTTTGATGAGCATAGTCTTATCAACATAATAATACTCTGATTGTGCGCGAACATAGTCTGAGATGCCAATTGGTAATGTTCTCAAAGCTGCATTTTCGGTCTTGATGTATTTCCCTGATGACACTCTCCCATCTGCCGGTTTCTCCGCATCATCGGGAATTCTCCAGCTCTTTCCCACTTTTACCGCGCCAGAAATTTTTCCTTCCTTACAAAATTTTGCAATAGTCCGCTCTGTAACATTCCAGATTTGTGCCATTTCTCTACAGCTTTTCATCATCCTCATCTCCTAACTAGATATAGTCTCATTATTAATTATTATAAACAATATTCGGAACAATATCAATTTATATTTGTTTTCGTTCCGAATATTATTCCAGATATTATTCCAAATGTTAATAAAGAATTATTCTTCATAGGGAGCATTTTATTAAATGGGGCTGTTATTGGCAAAAACTACATCATCGGCAAATGTTTGTAATTAATGGTTGACAAGTATAAATTTGCGCCCTATACTCGTTCTAAATAGAACGTTTTAATATAACGGAGGAGCACCATGTTCTTTTGGGATCAACACAAGACAATCACAAGTTGTTACGAAATGCTTTCAAGCAAAATATGCAAGAAATATCAGTTAACACAGATGGAATACGACATACTCATATTTTTGCATAACAATCCTCAGCATAATACTGCAGCGGAGATTGTGAAAATCCGCAAATCCACAAAATCCCATGTATCCTCTTCCTTGAAAAGTCTGGAAAACAGAGGACTGGTGGAAAGAATCCAAAGTACTTGCAACAAGAAACATATAGAAATTGTTTTGTCGGAGGAAGCTGTTCCAATCATAGAAGATGGGATCAAAGTGCAGAAGGAATTTGCAAAAACGATCTTGCATGGACTGACTACAGAAGAGAAGCACATATGTACAGAAGTATTTAATAAGATTTGTAAAAACGCGGATGAATACTTAAAAACAAATGGGGATAAGCCTTAGCGTGTGTTCTATTCGTCAAAAACTTTATAAACTATAATCAATTAGTGGAAAAGCATTCCTATAGAGAATGAAATTTGAAAAAAATAAAATCTCCCCGTAAGATGTATATGAGTTTGGCGACTTAATACATCGAAGAACAAAGGAGATTTTATAACATGAGTAAAAGAAACCATTTAAAAGAACGCTTAAACGAAAAATTGCAAGCTATTACATTTTCAACATTAGTTGTAGGCATTGACATTGCCAAGAAAAATCAATGGGCACGCTTTGTTGATTGTCGTGGCATTGAACATGGAAAAGCCTTAAAGTTTGAAAATAATAAAAATGGCTTCGAGAAGATTTTAGCAACTATATTTGAATTATGCAAGATGGAAGATTTTACAAATGTTGTTATAGGAATGGAACCAACCGGACACTATTGGAAACCCCTGGCGAATTATCTTTTGAAGCGAGGAATGATTGTTGTTTTAGTAAATCCATATCACACAAAGAAATCAAAGGAATTGGATGATAACAGCCAAACAAAATCAGACATAAAGGATGCACTTACAATTGCAAAGTTAGTTAAGGATGGCAGATATTTTGAAACTTATTTACCACATGATATATATGCAGAATTAAGAGGATTAACAGCAACAAGAACCAGCATGTTAAAAAGATTAAAATCTATAAAGAATACGCTTATTGCTGTTTTGGATGAATATTTTCCAGAGTATGAAAGCGTATTTAAATGTATTTTTACGGGAAAGGCATCTCGTCATATATTAAAGACCTGTCCAATACCGGCTTTAATATTGGAATTGGGTGAAGAGGGTGTACTTGCTGAGATAAAGAAAGCAGTAAAGAAAACAGTTGGTAGAAAAAAGGCAGAACAGCTTTTAGAAGCTGCAAAAAACAGTATTGGTGTTGATTATGGTGAAAGTTCAGCCACATTTAGAATTAAACAATATATGGCTGAATTAGAAATGATTGAAACTCAAATGGTAGAAGTTGAAGAAGAAATGAAAGCGGCGCTTGAAAAAACAGGACTATCAGAATATTTACTTAGTATTCCGGGTGCTGGAGTTGTATCAATGGCATCAGTACTTGGTGAAATGGGAGATCCATTAAGGTTTGAGAATCCCAGACAAATGAGTCGCATGGCTGGATATAACCTGGTTGAGGATAGTTCTGGAAAGAACAAAAGTGGAACATGTATATCAAAAAGAGGGCGTAAAAATCTTCGATGTGTCCTTTATAAAATGGCATTGACGATGGTTGCAGTAAATTCAGAAATGAAGCAGTTATATGGCTATTTAAAAACAAGAGAAAACAACCCATTAAAGAAAATGCAGGCTCTTGTTGTGGTAAGTAAAAAGATTTTGACAATGATATTTACATTGTCGAAGAAAAAAGAGTATTACAATCCAGAGCACGTCTTTGGAAATGTTAGAAAAGAGCAGTTGAAAGCTGCCTGATAGATTCATAAAGCTGATATAGGTATAGGGGCAAGGAGGAATTCTCCATAAGCCCAATGAGGCAGCAATCAAGCACAAGTCTCCCCTATGCCTTTATCCATAAAACAGAATGAAGGAATGTAAGGACGATGATCCAGAGAGAACTGATAGGGTAAGCGTATGGATATGCATCAGAAAATGAATCAAAAGCAACTATAAATGATTCATACCATTAGGTATTGAATATAAAAACAAAAATATATCGGAGAGATATATTGACAAATTTCAAATATTGAGATAGGAGTATTAAAATGAGTAAAGAAAAGTATAAACCATTGATGCCCGATCTTATGGAGGCAATTTTTGATTCAGCATATCTGATTTTTGACCTTATCGCCGGAATTCTATTTTTTGCATTTTCTAAAGGAAATCCTCTATTTATCCTATACGGTGCATTAACGTTAACACTGTGCGGTGGAGATGCGTTCCATCTGGTGCCAAGAATTATCAGAGCTGTCCACGGAAGTAATGACAGGATTAGAAGAGCACTTGGTAGAGGATTACAGATTTCATCCATCACAATGACTGTATTTTATATTATCTTAATGTATGTATGGAAAAACACATTTCCCGAATTGACAGCTCCTGTTGCTGTAGAAGCTATGATCTGGATATCTGCAATCATCCGAATTGTCGTTTGCCTACTTCCTCAGAATAACTGGTGTGCAGAAGATGGTAATCTGAAATTATCCATTATCAGAAATGCAGTTTTTGCAGTTACCGGCATCGGAGTGATTATTTTATATGCTATGTCCGGCAACACTAATGATTATCATATGACAAGAATGGTAGCCGCAATCATCATCTCATTTGGATGTTATCTGCCTGTTACTTTGTTAAGCAAGAAAAAACCGAAAATTGGCTTACTTATGATTCCAAAGACATGCGCCTATATGTGGGTGATAGTGATGGGACTTCAGCTGTTATTTTAAAAAATAACGATTGAGAATTAATTTTTATCTTATGCAGTACTGTTCCGACGCAGGCTTGATACTGCGCTGACAGGATGTGCTCCACACAATAAATTATTGTCAGATTACAGTGCCTCTCCAATCTTCTCAATCAATGTCACATCCGCCGGCAGCCACTCCACATCCGCCAAATGCTCCTTTGTAAGCCACTTTGCATCCTCCGCTTCCTTCAGGATAAGCTCACCGTGAGTGACCTCACACCAGAAACAGTCCATAGAGAGATGGAAATTAGGATAATCGTATTCTATCGTATCTATTAATTCACCGACAGCAATTTCCGTGTCGAGCTCCTCCATTATCTCACGCCTGAGTGCCTGCTGCGGTGTCTCGCCAGACTCAATTTTACCACCCGGAAACTCCCAGCCCTCGTTTAAAATCTCTACAGAAAAAATGTAATCCAGTGGCTGCATTTTTCCATCTGCTTTATCTATTTTCTCTGTTCTTTCCGTGTCAAATATCTGATCTGCATTAGTTTTGTTAGTGGCATCTAACGTGTTTTCATCCATCGCAAGCCGCTCAAAGGCTCTCTGTCTCTCCTCCTCGGTGGCATCTCCATTTAATGCAATTGTACGGAAAAATCTGCCTGTCTCAGGATTTATCGTCTGATTAAACTTATTCGATAATTCAACTGATTCATCTATCCTGCTGCAAAAAATCAGTCCCTTCACCCTGTCACCGCTATGTCCAAAATAATTGGCCTGCTCGATGATATGCTTTACCCTCTCATCACCAACAAGCTGGTTGAACGATGATTCTGTAAGCTTTTTACTCTTTATCTCCTTGTCACCAAGCAATGAAACATCTGTTATTCCAAAGTAATGGAACGGGCACAGCATGTTTTCCTCCATAGCCTGCTGCAAACGAATCTCATACGCAATCTGATAATTAAAAATCTGGTAAATATTTTTTCCGTCAATATCATCATCGCGCTTATCAGGAGTCGCTGTCATTCCAAGCCACAGCTTTGGTGTAAAATAGTTCATCACCTTCTGGTATGTGTTGGCCGAGCTGTGGTGTGCCTCGTCCAAAATTATGCAATCAAAGTCATCCGGTGCATATTTTCTCATATGCTCATCACGATTTAAGGTCTGTACCGTTGCAAAAACATAGTCTCTGTCATAGTCACTGTACCCTGCACCGACAAGTCCCATAGAAACTGATTTATCAAAAATCTTTTCGTATGATTTCTTTGTCTGTCTTGCAAGCTGGCCTCTATGTACAAGAAACAACACTCGTTTGAAGCCCAGCTCTCGCATGGCAAACGCAGATGCATATGTTTTTCCGGTACCCGCTCGTGTCAAGGGTGTGAATGAAACTTTTTAGGAAATTTTGATTTTCTTAAAAATCCTTTTTGGATAGGTTCTTAATTCAGTTTTGGGATTCTGGATGGAATCAAATGCGGTGGAGGGTTATGATTCCCGCTTTACAATCACCTTGGTTACACCGCGATACCATTGTTCCTCTTATACGATATAGTTCTATCACACAATTCATCAAAATATTCTTTACAAAAAATATTTTCATACTTTTCAGCTATCCAGGGCACTACTTTTCCATCCTTCATTTTAATAAACTCTGTTAACTTATTTTGATTAATAAAATTTTCAAATTCTTCAAATTGTTTAAGCCATAAAAAAGTCATAACATTATAGTAAGCATATCTTAGTTTTAACTGCGAATCATTCACAATGTACTGGAACAAATCAAATGAAATATCTTTTTTAGCTATTACCTCATAAAATTTTTGTATATCAGCAAGTGTTAAATCAATTCTATCGTTAAATGACCTATTTGCACGTAAAGTATTTATGCTTAACGCATAAGACGGCCACTTTAAGCAATCAAACATCCCTTTTCTTAGCAAAACATATTTCTCAAGAAGTAAATCTGCATCTTCCATACACATTGACTGCATTTTTTTAACACTACACAAGCCGTCCGATGACATTCTAATCCGCATTTCTCTGGCATTATTCCATTCAGATTTTTTTATTATTATAGTATCTTCATATGGAATATCCGGATCTTGGTAATCTTTTAGTCTATTGCTTATATTGTCCTCCACAATTCTATCATATGCTTCTCTTGCCTCTTTCTTATTCATATCAACATCCTTTCAGAAAAATTACCGTCTTGCCTAAATTCATTTATACCCTAAATGCAGTGGCGGGTTACGACTCCCGCTTTACAATCACCTTGGTTACACCGCAACATTGGATTTTACTCCACATCATCACATATTTCCTTTATTGTCTTAAATATGGGTACAAATTCTCTAAAATCAAATCCAGAAAATTCTTCAACCTCACACAAAACATTTTCCGCAAATTTCATTTTCGAAAGCCCATAATTTATATCTGTATTATCTTGTAATCCAGTAACTCTTTCTTTTGACGAACCTTCAATAATAGATATTTTATTAGGACCGCATAAATCTTTTTTTATGCAATATCTATCTAAGCCAAAAGAAATTCCTCTTTCATCAAACTCATTTCCTATAAACAACCTCCTAGGAATTTCATTTTCTATATATTCTGTTTTTATTTCCTCATCCGTATATAATGTTATTCGTAACATTACCTGCTTCCAATTCTCTGAAATTTCTTCAAATTAAAAAAAGATACAGTATAAATTATTCTGATGCATTATCCGTCAGATTGTTTTATCCTGTACCTTCTGTTATTATATCCTCGTTACTATAAATAAAGAAGCAGGAACCATCCCCTACCACAGTTCGGTTTCCTGCCT
>CAKRLV010000042.1 GCA_934359755.1 uncultured Agathobacter sp. | reverse complement strand
AATTCGATAGAATCAACTTCTTTACCTTCCATATTATAAACAGCTACTTTAGCCATCGTAAAGTTCCTCCTTTCTTAATTCGCACTATTTACCAGACTTAGTTGTCTCTTTTACTGTGATAAGAGCTTTCTTAGCTCCTGGAACTGCGCCCTTAATTAACAGTAAATTCTTCTCTGCGTCAACTCTTACAACTTCAAGATTCTGAGTTGTAACTTTTACACTACCCATATGTCCAGGCATTCCTTTACCCTTGAATACACGGCTTGGAGAAGAACATGCACCATTAGAACCCTGATGACGATGGAATTTTGAACCATGAGCCATTGGTCCTCTGTGCTGACCTAATCTCTTAATAGCACCCTGGAAACCTTTACCTTTTGAAATAGCAGTTACATCAACCTTATCTCCTTCAGCGAAGATATCAGCTTTGATTTCATCTGCTACATTATACTCATTTGCGTTTTCAAACTTGAACTCGCGAACGAATCTCTTACCTGAAACACCAGCTTTTGCAAAATGTCCCATCTGAGCTTTGTTAACACCATTTCTGTGCCAAACTTCTTTCTTACCATTGGCATCTTTCTTGACAACTTTTTCTTTCTTGTCAACGAAACCAACCTGAACTGCATCGTAACCATCATTGTCAACTGTCTTAACCTGAGTTACAACACATGGACCAGCCTCTAATACAGTAACTGGAACTAAGATTCCATCTGCATTGAAGATCTGTGTCATTCCGACTTTTGTTGCTAAAATCGCTTTCTTCATTTCTTTACCTCCTGTTTTCTACAGCGGAACGCCTCTTGCCTGTTCACCCAGCCCGCGAAGATTAACTGGAACAAGTAGCGGAACCGTTCATCCTAGAGCAGTCAATATAGAATCTATATAAACCATTCGGGGATATACTAATTTGTTCCTTATAATAAGGATATGAAAGATTAAGGATTATTTCTTCTCTTTCATTTTGATATCGATATAAACACCAGCTGGCATCTCGATACGAGATAATGCATCAACAGTCTTCTGTGTAGGTGTGATGATATCGATAAGTCTCTTATGAGTTCTCTGCTCGAACTGTTCACGAGAATCTTTGTACTTGTGAGTAGCTCTAAGAATTGTAACTACTTCCTTCTTTGTTGGAAGAGGTACCGGTCCGCTCACCTGTGATCCATTCTTCTTTACAGTCTCGATGATTTTCTTTGCGCTTGAATCTACTAACTCGTGATCGTACGCTTTGAGAGTAATTCTCATTACTTGACTTGCCATAAAAAAAGCCGCCTCCTTTTCGCACTTAAAATTTCAGTACGACAAGCGGTGACTGTACACTTCTCCGTGTGTGTCATAAAACTTTCACACGTTGTTTCTACTTAATGTAGACTATGTTTTGTACAGTGACTTGTCGTCAGTTTCCTAACTTGACATTCGCTCCGCCGAATTCTCTATCCATACGATAGTAACTTCTAACTTCACAGCTATCATGTCACAGCAGATACAATTATAACATGTTTATCAGATATTGCAAGCACTTTTTACAAATTTTCTTATTATTTTTTGTTAATATTTTTCTGGCATTAAACAACAGCAAAACCCTGTTTATTTTGTTGCAACCTTCATACCTATACTCTATAATTATAAAATGTGTTCCAGGAATTTTACTAACTGCTCAGGCAGTACTTTGGAATACATTAAAATACAACTTATCAGCTGCTTTATTGAAGCTGTACAATATTTTATTACTATATATTTAATTGAAAGAGGTACACTATGTGGATTGCAGATAATTGGAATGATTATAAGGTCATAGATTGTTCCTGCGGTGAAAAGCTTGAACGCTGGGGACAATATACTTTAGTCCGTCCGGACCCTCAGGTAATCTGGGATACTCCTAAGAAGGAAAAAGGCTGGAAAAAAATGAACGGACATTACCATAGAAGTAAAAAAGGCGGTGGCGAATGGGAATTTTTTGATCTTCCAGAAGAATGGTCGATTAACTATTCTCTTCCTATTAATAAGAAGCTTACCTTTAATCTTAAGCCTTTTAGTTTTAAACATACCGGACTTTTTCCTGAGCAGGCAACAAACTGGGACTGGTTCTCTACACTTATTGCCAGTGAAAAGAAAAAGCATCCTGATAAAGAAATAAAGGTTCTTAACCTTTTTGCTTATACCGGCGGTGCCACTCTTGCTGCTGCAGCTGCCGGCGCAAATGTTACGCACGTAGACGCTTCAAAGGGGATGGTTACATGGGCAAAAGAAAATGCTATCTCATCAGGCCTTGCGGATGCGCATATACGCTGGCTTGTTGATGATTGCGTTAAATTTGTTGAACGTGAAATCAGACGTGGCAACCATTATGATGCAATAATTATGGACCCTCCATCTTACGGAAGAGGACCTAAAGGCGAAATATGGAAAATAGAAGAATGTGTCTATCCTTTAATCCAGCTTACTACACAGATACTTTCAGATAAGCCGCTTTTCTTCCTGGTAAATTCATATACTACCGGTTTACAGCCAGCAGTGCTCACATATATGATAAGTACGGCACTAAAGAACTTCGATGGAAAAGTAGAATCATCTGAAATCGGACTTCCTGTTACATCGAACGGGCTTGTACTTCCTTGTGGTGCAAGCGGCCGCTTTCAGGGAAACCTCTAGATATTTTATATTGCATAAAAACGTTCGGTAATTGCATACCGAACGTTTTTTATATTTTCACTTAACAGTTTACTATATATCTATATCAATTTATTCACTTCTGAGTGCCGCAACCGGATCCTCCTTTGCAGCTTTAGCTGCTGGTACGAGACCGCCAATAAGTGTAAGAAGCATACTTAGCACTATTAATATGATTACATCCGCAATTGGAAGATATGCCTTTAATTGCGCATCATCTGTTAATACTTTAATTACTACATTAATTATTGCAATAAATCCTTCGGATATAAACACTCCTATAATTCCAGATACCGCTCCTATTAATACAGTTTCGGCATTGAATACCTGCTTGATATTTCTCTTTGAAGCACCGATTGCTCTTAGTATTCCAATTTCCTTTCTTCGCTCAAGTACTGAAATATAAGTAATAATTCCAATCATCAGTGATGATACTATAAGCGAAATTGCAACAAATGCAATTAAAATATAGGAGATAACATCCACAATCGTTGTAACTGACGAAATAACCATCTGAAGCATATCAGTGTATACTATTTTCTGATTATCTTCTGCTTTACTATTATATTCATCGATGCATTTTGTTATGGATTCTTTGTCTTCAAAGCTATCTACATATATGCTTATTGATTGAGGATTCTCTTTAACTACATATCCCATTCTTTCAAGATTTGCATTATAGCTCTCATCACTGATACTGCTGCCGTCAACAACACTTGTATTTTTGCACGCCAGCTGCTTCTTTACAACATCACTGTTGTTGGCATAATCAATGAGATAATCTGTAAGCTCTTTTGTATACCCGATACATGTAGTGATAGGTGAATTCTTAGAATCATCTTTAAGTTTTACTATTGCGCTTATCTGGAGTTCTAAACCATTATCTGCAAGTTCCTTTGCCTCTTTGCTGTTGGCATCTATAATTTCATATCTTCCATCTTCTGTTTTCTGGTAGAAATCACAATCTGGAACCAGATAGAATTTGTGTCCACATATCTTTGAATAATCCCAATCATACTCTGGTACATTGAATTTCTTGTTTGCTGACATTGAATCCATAAGGCTCTGATATTCCTTCGCCGGTAACATGCCCATCTGATAGAATGCCTCAAGTGGAATCTCATTGTCTTCATCAACTACGAGGACCAGCTGATTCTTGTTCTCTGGCCAGTTTCCATAGAGGACATCATAATTATTCTCGACAACATTTCCATTTATCTCTGAAAAAAGATCTGTGACAAGATCATTTGATGAATCAACACTCATGCTGATTCCAGTCTGTTCATTTGATGCAGATACACTCTGTCCCCTATCCGACACATCCAGATTACTTCCATCCGTATTGATAAGCGTACCATTTTCATCATATGCATATACCGTAAAAGGTGTATTATATGAATATACTACTCCATTTTCACCTACATATTTCCAGATTGAATTCTTCTTGTCATCGAGGTATTTCTTGAAAGAGGCAAGATCATTCTTAACTATAGTATCTGTCATATCCTTTGCCATCTCAAAGTTCTCACCATCTGTATATATCTTATCTTTGTCATGTTCTTTTTCGGTATCTTCCTCTCCATCATCTAATGACATTGAATTTCCAAGATCCAGAGTCTGATTTTCAATAACAATTGGATAAGATGACATTGTATCCTTCTGCATCTGCTGTATATATAAATTAACACCAGAAGATAATGCAAGAATCAAAGCTATTCCTATTATTCCTATTGAACCCGCAAACGAAGTAAGAAGTGTCCTTCCCTTCTTAGTACAAAGATTCCTGAAGCTAAGACTCAAAGCTGTCCTGAATGACATTGAAGCCTTTTTGTTTTTCTTCATCACTTTGATATTCCTGCCTGAATTTGCCGTCTCAGTGGCTTCTTCGTGCTCATCCTCCATACATGGATTTGTATCACCGACAACTGCACCGTCCTGCAGTCTTACAATTCTTGTGGAATACTTCTCAGCAAGTTCAGGATTGTGTGTAACCATTATTACAAGTCTGTCTTTTGCAACCTCTCTAAGAAGCTCCATTACCTGAATACTTGTATTCGTATCCAAGGCACCTGTCGGTTCATCTGCAAGAAGTATATCAGGATCATTTACAAGTGCTCTTGCAATTGCAACTCTCTGCATCTGCCCGCCTGACAACTGTGATGGTATTTTGTGCATATGTTCATACAATCCAACTTCTTTTAATACCTCAACCGCTCTGTCATGTTTTTCTTTGCCTGAAACTCCAGCTATTGTAAGTGTAAGCTCAACATTTGCCAGAATGCTCTGATGCGAAATCAGGTTATAATTCTGAAAAATGAATCCAACGGAATGATTCCTGTATGTATCCCAATCTCTGTCATTGTATCTGTTAGTAGTCCTTCCATTTATGACAAGATCTCCACTATCATATCTGTCAAGTCCACCAATTATATTAAGCAATGTACTTTTACCAGAACCACTCGCACCTAATATAGATACAAATTCATTATCTCTAAAAGTTAAAGAAACCTGATTCAGCGCAACCTGAACCAGATTTCCTGTTCTATAGGTTTTTGTGACTTCCTTAAGCTTTATCATAATACTACCTCCTTGATATGGTCATATTATAACAAAGCCGTCTTAACCTAATCTTAATCTACTATTTTTTATCCTTAACGCTATAACATCTTTTTCTTTCTAAGTATTAACATAGTAATAATGCAGACAACAAGCGTGATAATACATATGATTGCAAATCCTGCCATAGAATTTGCAAAAGGCATTCCCTTTCCGTCCACATTCATTCCATACAATCCCGAGATAACTGTCGGAATTGCCATAACAATTGTAATTGATGTAAGATATTTCATTACGTTGTTCAGGCGGTTGTCAATAACTGATGACATAAGCTCTCGCGTACCATTTATGATATCTCTGTAAATACTTGTCATCTCTATAGCCTGCTTATTCTCGACAATTACATCGCCAAGCAGTTCCTTATCCTCCGGATACTGCTCAAGTCTCTTATATCGGGTAAGGCGGTCAAGCACATTGCCATTCGCTCTGAGCGAAGTTGCAAAATATACGAGTGTAGATTCAAGTTCGTGCAAAGCTACAAGATCCTCTTCTTCTGTGTCGTCCCCGACTCTTTCCTCTATCTCTGTGCGCATTTTATCGATGATTCTTAGATCACTCTGATACAATACAGAAATTCTATAAAGTATCTGGTATACGAAGCGCAGCTTCTTTTTTGTCGAAAATTCCTTCACACGATTATTCAAAAATGCCTGCAGTACAGGTGTATCCTCTGTACACACTGTAACAATTTCATCACTGGTAAGAATGATACCAAGTGGAATTGTCGTATATGATTCTTTATCGTGACGAATCTCTATCGAAGGAATATCTACCAGAATAAGTGTATATCCATCCTGTAATTCTATACGCGACCCCTCTTCTTCATCGAGTGCCGCCAGCACATCTTCAATATCTACATTAAGTGAGTCTGCTATCATCTGTCCTTCGGCTACGCTGGGGTTGACCATCTGGATCCACACACCATTCTGTATTTGTTCTTCTTCATGAATCTTACGATCGTCAGTTCTATAATACTTTACCACAACGCACCTCCATCTTAGATATCCCTCTATCGATGTCATAATATTGTCAAAATCAATATGTTACTTTTATAATATGATATCTTTTGATCCTCTATCATAATATATTATTGTATAACACCTTGCAACTGTCCGACAAGGTATTTATTCCTCAACATAGAAAGATTGTTTAATAATATTACATCCTGCGCACCGGTCTCATCAATAAGTTTTGACAATTTGTCTGTATAATATCTGTAATCAACCAGATAAATCTTCTGATAGTGGTCAACTAAAAATGGTACAAATGCATTTCCAAACGATTCCTTGATTACTATACATGAACTTCCATCTGTCAGATCATTGTTCTCAATAACTGTATATGGATTATCACCTGCAACAAATGCACTGTACTTAAGTCCTGCTGCATAGCTGCTTACATCATAGATAACGTTCCAATCATATTTAGTTCCATCACTTGCTGTGACATGCATAGTAGTGTCCTTTGCATTTGGAACATATGCAGTTATTGTATCTTCATTGTCCTTAAGTATCTGCGCATTGTTTGTATCCTTATAAAAAGAACCTAAGAATCCATCAAATTCTTTTGTCTCATAACTATCTATGGCCTCTGGCTCAATTCCTTTTACTTCACAGAATTTCTGGTATGCATAATATGCTCCAAGTGGAGTCCAGTGATGATCTGTTCTAAAATAAATATACTCGCTGCGATGACTCATAAGCGAATCATATATATCTACTGATTTGACCTTATCATTCATCATTCCATGAATATCCTGCATAGCTTTTCTCTGATCAGAATTATTTAATTTATCCTTGAGATTATCAGGGAAAATAATACCCGATCCCAAAGGAATCACCATATCATATACATTTACTTTTCCGTCGTATTTATCTGCAAGCTTATTTACCGCATCAGCATACGCTTTAGCCGGTTCCTCCTTATACGTATAAAGCTCATATGCAGCATCTCCAACTAATGCAACACTATCATACATTTTCACATCCTCATCCGATGTGATTTTCTCATAATTATTTTCCTGCCCGGTCTCTGTCTCACCGATCATCTCTGTAGCTCTCTCTGTATTTATGTCAATATTAGATGGTATCTCACTCTCTTTCTCCTGTGTACCTGTAGTTTTGTCCGAAGTTTTATCTCCACAACCACACAGTGCAATCGCTGAAATTCCTAAGATTAATGCCAGTTTTCTAATCTTCATCTTATCGTCCTCCTACTTTAAATTCTTACTTAATTTAAAAATATTTTTGTCTGATATAAAATTGGAAACATTGTATAGAACAAGTACATCCGTGATATTATTATCTGCAATATACTGACTCATATCACCTGCATAATATCTCAAATCAATCATATACACATTCTCATACTCTTCTGCTATAAGCGGAACAAAGGAATTTGCAAAAGAATCTTTGACTACAAGTAAATTCCCGGTTCCCGTATTATTATTGTTGTGAATTGTGACCTCGCCGTAATTTCCACCAAAGAAATATGCATATTTATCTTTCTCAGTCAGCTTGGAATCCTGATAAAATCCACCAATATCCTTACCATCAGCCATAACAGTGTAGGACTGCGCATCTTCCCTATTAATTACACTTATGCTGTCATAAGCTGAATCTGCATCGAGAATCTTCGAATAAAGGCTTCCTCTGAATTTCCTGGTCACTACGTCTTCGTTCACCGCCTCCTTGTCAATCAGGCTTTTTCCAACTGCTGCTCTCCACTGATTTGATGCAAGAAATGCTCCATCAGTAGTCCAGTGATGATCAGTCTTGTAGTATAAATAGTTCTCTTTAGAATCAACAAGCGAATCTCTTGCATCTATCACATTACCACTGTCAATCCCACTTATAATTCCATCAATACATTCTTCCTGATTAAAAAGGATTGCATTCCTGGGCAGCTTATCCTTATACACAAGCCCTGAAGTTGGAACTATCATAAAATTAAGTCTCTGCCTGTCAATCGTATTAGCGCAAAATGCAAAATAATCATTTACGGCTTTTGTATTTTTAACAATCTGCGATTCATCCACATCATCAGGTGTTATCTTTTCAAAATCATATCCATCTTTTCCAACATAGGCACCGCCTATATCAGTATTGCCCGAAAGCTTCTGGAAAAATGTCTTCACCGTAATCCATTCATCCCTGAAAAGTACCTGATCTTTTAAATAATCCTCGGCATCATCCTGAAATGAGCAGTTAAAAATATTGCTGACCGACCATCTCGGAGCCTTCGCCAGATATCGATTCTCATTCTCCGAAAACTCTCTATCTCCAGCGGTAAAACTACCAATACTCAGTCCACCTATAATTGCAAGAAATGCTATTATTTGTATATACTTTAATTTTTTCAAAATACTACCTCTTAACAATCATCTTTTAAAAACGGAAATACAAAAATGGATTGTAACTTCCACCTACCAAAAATGCAAATGCAATAATCATAAGAACAACCATTACGAAAATTCTGCATATACAAGCTGTACTTGAATCCTTGTCACTTCCATATGCACTTCCACACCATCCAATTATCTTTCTGGTAGAATCAAATTTATCAAGCCACACTCTGTGATCAATACTGCAGAGCACTAGTAATATAAGAAGTGCTGCATTACATGACAGATAATAGAAAAAGTTCGAATCAACAAATGCATTACCTATTCCAAACATGTTCTTAAAATACTGTGCCAGTGCAGCAAAATCTGTCTCAGCAAAAATTGTCCAACCAATAACAACAAGAATCAGAGTATACACATGCCTAAACCATGCAGGACTTTTTTCAAGTTCTTTCAATAAAAATAGCTTCTCTATCATAAGAAGTATTCCGTAATACACGCCCCAAAGTACAAAGTTCCAGCTTGCACCATGCCATAATCCTGTCAATGCCCAGACAATTAGGATATTTCTAATCTGAATCTTCATTCCCCGTCTATTGCCGCCAAGTGGAATATAGACATATTCTTTAAACCATGAACTAAGTGAAATATGCCACCTTCTCCAGAAATCCGTAATACTATCTGACATATATGGGAAATTAAAATTCTCAAGAAAATGGAATCCAAACATTCTTCCAAGTCCGATTGCCATATCTGAATATCCACAGAAATCAAAATATATATTGAACGAAAATGCTACCGCACCAAGCCATGCCGTCGCAACTGATATATTCTCACTGGCAGATATAGTCGTCCATAAAGCGTACACCTGATTGGCAAGTATTACCTTTTTGGCAAAACCAACAGCAAATCTGAATGCACCATCAGCAAAATCGGACGCTGTAACCTTTCTTGATTTAAGTTCTTCTCCTATAGTCTTGTACTGCACAATTGGTCCTGCAATAAGCTGTGGAAAAAGAACAACATATGTTGCAAAATCGAGAATGTTATGTTGCGCAGGCACTACATCCTTGTAGACATCAATAGTGTACGACATAGTCTGAAAAGTATAAAATGAGATTCCAATTGGCAGTGCAATATTCAGAAGCGATATTCCTGCCCCTGTCACAGAATTAATACTTCCAATAACAAAGTCTGTGTATTTGAAAAATCCCAGTATTCCCAGATTTCCACACAAATCCACTATTAAAGCAATTTTCGCACCTTTTTGATTATTCCTGGACTTGAAATATTCAATAAGCCTCGCATTCGTATAATCAAATACCGTAGAAAACAGCATAATCAGCACATATTTTGGTTCCCCCCACGCGTAGAAAATTAAACTTGCAATAAGCAGTATAAAATTCCTAAACTTCGCAGGACTTATGAAATTAAGAATCAATACAATTGGCAAAAAAACTAATAAAAATACAAAACTACTAAAAACCATATATACCTCAAAAGAGTGCCACATGTATGTACCTGTGACACCCTATCATCTTATTTATTCAAAGCTTTATCAATTATATCTTGTGCTTTATCAGAATCATCTGATACACAAAGTACTACGTAATTTCCTTTTTCTACTAAGACAGCATTCTCAACTCGCTGTGCAGCTTCTGGAATATAGTCTTCAAATGAAGTCTTCTGGTCATCTAAGAATTCCTGAACATTCTCTTTCATGGTAGCAGCTGTAGCTTCATCAGGGGCAGTAAATACTGCAACCTCTTCTGCGGTAGAACCACTACTCATATACATAATGCCCTTAACATCATCCTGCATTGTAATATAACTGGAAATATCTGATTCTGATATCTGCGAAAGCTCTTCTGAATAGGTGATATCACTCGCTAATGAACTTGCAAGCGCCTCTGTATCTACTTCAACGGAGGATGACTTTCCACATCCTGCAAGAAGTACACCTGCCAGTGAGCAAACCGCGGCTAATTTTATAATTATATTCTTCTTCACTTGTTCTCTCCTTGTTATCATTTTACTATGAAGAGTTTACTTCCAAATTCTCCATATGTAAATAGCAAAAAATCAAATTTAAAGAAATATTAATTTTCTCCTGAATATTTCTTGCTCTGTGCTTTAATAAGTTCCATGTCATCAAAATAATTAATCTTCATAGCCTTCTTGACTTCTGATAAAGTCTGGGCTGCAGCTGCCCTTGCAACCTCACTTCCCTCTTTGAGAATATCATATACAGCTGGTATGTCTTTCTCGAATTCAGCACGTCTTGCTCTGATTGGTGCGAGCTCTTCCTGAATTACATTATTAAGGAATTTCTTAATCTTCACATCTCCAAGACCACCTCTTGTATAATGTGCCTTAAGTTCGTCTAAATTAGCATACTCTGGAAGATACTCTTCAAAATGCTCTGGCTTACTGAACGCATCAAGATAAGTAAATACACAATTGCCTTCCAGATGTCCTGGATCTGATACCTGAATATGAGTAGGATCTGTGTACATGCTCATAACCTTCTTCTTTACATCCTCCTCAGTATCTGCAAGATAAATACAATTGCCAAGTGACTTACTCATTTTCTGCTTTCCATCAATACCTGGAAGTCTGCAACAAGCCTCATTCTCTGGTAAAAGCACATCAGGCTCAACAAGTACATCATCATAAATAGAATTGAACTTACGAACAATTTCTCTTGTCTGCTCAATCATAGGAAGCTGATCTTCTCCTACCGGAACTGTAGTTGCTTTGAATGCTGTAATATCAGCTGCTTGACTAATAGGATATGTAAAAAAGCCTACTGGTATACTTGTTTCAAAATTTCTCATCTGAATTTCACTCTTAACTGTCGGATTTCTCTGCAGTCTTGAAACAGTAACAAGATTTGAGTAGAAAAATGTAAGCTCTGTAAGCTCCGAAATCTGTGACTGTACAAATAAAGTAGACTGCTTAGGATCAAGCCCTGCTGATAAATAATCAAGCGCCACCTCTATAACATTCTGTCTGATTTTATCTGGATTATCAAAATTATCAGTAAGAGCCTGCGCATCTGCAATCATAATATAAATCTTGTCGAACTCACCTGAATTCTGTAACTCCACTCTTCTCCTAAGTGAACCAACATAATGTCCCACATGTAATCTTCCTGTAGGTCTGTCCCCTGTTAATATTATCTTTGACATACCAATTCCTCCTTCAATTAAAATAGAATTAAAAAAACTCTTATCCCTAAGGATAAGAGTATATAATCTTATTGCCACCAAAGTTCTAACACACCATCATGTGTCCTCGACATAACGGGTCGATTCCGTCGGCGCCTACTTAATAATTCGGGCCGCCCTCATGGGTCCATTCAATAGTTCTTCCTGTACCACGCTTCCACCATCCGCAGCTCTCTTTAACATTCCAAATATCTACTACTCCCAATCATCGGTTTCACCATTCAACTTTACCAAAATAACCTCCGTATGTCAATGAACTATTTAACTTTTACAGATTTAATGGCCGACCATTTTCCATAAACTGTCTTCTTCTTGCCATTTACTTTCGCTGTCTTGTAAGAACGGATCCTTACATAATATTTCTTCTTAGATTTCCTGCAGCTAAGAGTCTTAGTTGTTGTCTTGTTAGACGTAATCTTTATAGTTTTTGAAAGCTTTGTACACCTCTTATCAGTAGAATACTGGATTTGATATCCTGTGGCATTCTTATTCCTTTTCCATTTTATAGTAAGCTTTTTAGCCTTGCGGCTCTTGATGTTTGTAATGGAATTCCTGGCAAGTTTCTTTACCGCAGTTACTTTTCCTTTTGATATAACAGTATCGCATACTGCGCACACCCTATCCCCGCTGTAGCCTTTTGCAAAATATGTAGAAGCTTTTTTATTCTCTATTACTATTTCATGTCCTGTTGCCGGAATCTCTTCCTGCTCCCGTAATATCTCTCCACAGACTGCACAATGCGAACCTTGTGTGAGTCCATCCTCTGTACATGTAGGTTCTTCCTCTTCGTCTATTACTTCAACGTGTCCTGTTGCCGGTGCATATACTATAGCCTGCACATCCTTATATTGTCCATACGTAGCAGTAAGTTCTCTTTTTCCACTCTCTGTACATGTTGGCGCAATGTCTTTTGTTATCGTCACCTGACACAAATAAGTCTGCGCTATACCATTTTGATCTGTAAATGTAATTGTACAGCTTGACATATCTGGTGCCCATGTGAATACACCCGGAAGATTATATGCCACATCCAGGTCCACATTGCCCACGATGCCTGCCACAGTTCCTGAACTGGTATACTGCCACATCTCATATGAACCATCATATGTATTTTCATTTGCATTATATGCGGTAGCATATCTGGCTAGCCAATTATGATACGCTGCACTAAAACTATTTGCATTCAAACTGTTTTTAAAATATGAAAGACTTGCATAAACACCAGTTGTATACCCTCTGTATATCGCTTCATCACAAAATGCCTGACAAAATGATGTTCGCTGATCTGTTGTAACACCCGCAGTTCCCATCCTGTCTGTTGCGGTATTTTCAATATCATACATAACCGGATATGTCAGATATCCTGGATACGCTGCAAGATTGTCTGCACAAAAGTCAGCCTCTGCCTTAGCTTCTTCTGCTGTGATTGCCTGTGTATAGAAATATACTCCAACCTTAAGTCCAGCAGCATAAGCTCCCTGAATGTTCTGCGCGAAATAAGGATCAAGCGTAAGCGTTCCTGTTTCTTTCGCACGATATCCAAGTCTTATTATTACAAATGATATTCCATCCTCTTTAACGGCAGCCCAATCAATAGTCTTATTTTCACATTTCTCATTCTGCCATTTTGATACATCAATACCATAGTCCTTGTTATAGTTGTCAAATCTTGGGTCATGAGTCAATCCCTCACCCCAATTTGTTGCTCTTGTAAAAGATGGTGCCTTGTACATTTCTGATTTAGATGAATTATATTTTGCATAAAGCGGGTCGTTCTTCGCCTCCCACTCTTTATTATTAACCTGCGATTCTGGTGTAACCTTGTATGTCACATCAGTGCTTTGCCTGCTATTTGTATCCTTCTCTACGCTGTCGCTTAGGCTTGACTGGACATTATTCTGTGCGCTTACAAGTGGGACATCGGTAAACGCACTCCCCAACAACATGGAACATGCCATAATTATTGCGGGTATCTTATTGTTTATCTTCATTTGAAATTCTCCTAATTCTGTTAAAACACAGTATGTCTGTTGTATCTGTTTTTATATCTGTTTCCGTTTTAATATATCTATTAAACGTACTATTGTGTATACTATCTGACCTCCTCGACCCTGATAGTATTAGTATTTCCAGATGTTCCATTAATTTTGCCACCAGTAAGCACAACATTATCACCAACGTTAAGATTGTAGATATCTTTGGCATGATGCATTGCATAATAGAACATAACATCCACAGAATCGAACTGCTCACTTAAAATAGGTGTAACACCCCAGCTTAAATTAAGCTTTCTCCATGCTCTGTCAGATGTTGTCATTCCAATTATATCTACAGGACATCTGAACCGGCTTACAAGTCGTGCTGTAGTTCCTGAAATAGAACTTACAACTATGCATTTTGCCTTAACATCCATAGCCATTGCACATGTAGAATGTGAAACAGCATCTATATTGCTCTTAATCTTATAATCTGTATTATAGAACCACTCTTTGTAATCAATATTTTTCTCAGTAAACTCTGCAATCTCAGCCATGTTCTTAACGGCATCAACAGGATACTTACCTGCAGCAGACTCGCCAGAAAGCATTATCGCAGAAGTACCATCATATACTGCATTTGCCACATCCGAAATTTCAGCTCTGGTTGGTCTTGGATTGTGAATCATGGACTCAAGCATCTCAGTCGCAGTAATTACCCTCTTTCCAAGAAGACGGCATCTGTTTATAAGATGCTTCTGAACTGCCGGAACTTCAATAAAAGGTATCTCTACACCAAGATCACCTCTTGCAACCATTATTCCATTTGCGATTTCACATATTTCGTCAATATTATCAACACCAGCTCTGTTCTCAATCTTTGCAATAATATCAATATCACTTCCGCCATTATCATCAAGGAATTTCCTAAGTGCAAGCATATCAGACTTATTAGAAACAAAAGAAGCTGCAACAAAATCAACTTCATTTTTAATTCCAAATAACAAATCATCCTTATCCTGCTCGCTCAAATAATCCATCTTCATGACCTTGTTTGGGAAATTCATGCTCTTTCTGTCAGACAATGTTCCGCCTGCAACAACAGTACACTTGACATCATTGCCCTTTATCTTATCTACGTTCAGTATAACAAGACCATTATTAATAAGTACTGTATCACCTGGTTTTAATTCGTTCGTAAGATTCTCGTATGTCACAGATACTCTTTCCTGATTTCCTACGATATCATCTGTGGTAAGTGTAAATTTATCTCCGTCGTTTAATTCAATCTTCTTATTCTCAAAAGTCTTAATTCTATACTCTGGACCCTTTGTATCGAGCATTATTGCAATTGGTAAATCAAGCTTCTCTCTAACCTTTTTAACTAAATCTATTTTTTGCTGATGCTCCTCATGTGTACCATGTGAAAAGTTAAGCCTTGCCACATTCATTCCTGCTTCACACATCTGTGTAAGAGTCTCCTCATTGTCAGATGCAGGTCCAATTGTACAAATTATCTTTGTTTTACGCATTATTCTTCCTCCTAATAAGCATAACATTACTGAACAAACAATTACTATATTTTTTAATATACATCATAAATTCATTTTTATGGATGTAATATTTGCTGCCCCATGATGAAATCGTCATGAAATCATCATCAATTTCTGTAACACATACATAATGCGCACTTGTATGCGCATCACACATATACGTATCATGATTTTTTATATAAAGTGGTAATTTCTTTTTCCCGAAAAACCATGGATTATTGGGTCCGATTGCAAGAATAACCGGAATATTTTCATCCAACATCCTTCGCATTTCTTCAAACATCCTATTACCTGGTGTTCCCCACCTTGCTATATACGGTATATGATTTATCATAAAATACATATTTATACCCATTGCCAGAAATATACCATTTATACCTAATTTAGGCAATACAAATATGTATTTTCGCGCAAGTATTTCCGCAAGATTCATATATTCATCATACTCTAATTTGCTGCTTGTACTACCTCTAAGCTCCATGCTAAAAATCACATTTGCTGCAGCAATTATTCCACATCCCATCTCGCGATTACGTTTACTTGTGAACCATCTCTGGTTTCCGCCATAATATGTTCTTTTATCCTTAATTATCTCAATAAATCTCATAATCTATCATAAAAAGTATATAATTTCTGCACACCATTTTCTAAAATATAATAATGTCTTATATACGGAATCAGCAGAACCAAAAACAGCACAAGCATAATATATAATGCAATATTGTCCGCAAAAAGACATTCAAAAAGTGTCATTAAAGTCAATATTGCAAATGTAACTGTTACAATTAAATGAACAAATCTCTCATGCTGGAAAAATTGTATTTGAATAAGTAAATCCTTCATGACACTATCTTTTTCTTCAGGATTAATTTTTTCAGATGTTATCCTATCCATCTTTCTGATATATTCTTTTAATCTTTCTTCCATATTGTCACCTGTATTTTATCGTTCTTTCCATGATAAAAATCAATACTATTCTCTCTGTCTGGTTTTGCATTTTATCTTCATAAAATCATTAATGCTCTTTCTGTCTGGTTTTACATTTTATCTTCATAAAATCATTAATACTCTTTCTGTCTGGTTTTACATTCCATATGATATAAACCAATAATGCTCTACCTGTCAGGTTTATCATTGTCAATTTTACGCCATTCTTCAATAAGATCATCAATTTTCCATGCCGCATTTGCAGGACTTGTCGACGGAAGAACCTCTGCTTCAATTTCAATTTGGGGATAAATATATTTATTATATAATTGCTCTGCCTTTTTCCCGTTTACGAATATCTTTGTAATACGTGACACGCCTAGAATTCCTGATATATCATTCGCCACAACATTCTTTATTGTACTGTCAGCTGAGCCTGTTATGTCACATGAAGCTATCACATCCCAGACTGCCACATGATTACGAAGCAATAGTGACTTCTTCTCTTCGATAGATACAGGAATCTCCTCTCCGAAAATCTGTGCCAGCACTTTCCAGAACCTATTCTGCGGATGTCCATAGAAAAAGCCATATTCTCTTGACTTGACCGATGGAAAACTTCCCAATATTAAAATTTCCGAATCTGCATCATACACCGGTTCTATTGGATGCACTATCATTATGCTTCACCTTTATCTTTCATTGAAAAATTCAATTTCTTCACCTAATGGACCTCTACAGAATGCAATTCGAACTGGAAATTCTGGATCTGACGGTATTTCTATATCCTTTGGCTCTATAAAAACTTCATAGCCAGCTTTCTTAACAGCTTTCACGCATCCATCGACATCATCTGTTGCGAATGCAAAGTGCCTGATAGTTCCCTGATTTAAACGCCGTTCACCATCACTAAATATTTCAATTATTCCGCTACCAGTATCTAACATTATACCTTTGTCCCATTCCCGAACAACAGGAATATCCAAAATATCCTTATAAAAACTAATTGTTTTTTCATATTCAGTTCTATCTACACATTTCATAGATACATGATGAATACCTTTAATCAAGCCCATTTTATCCCTCCTTACAAAACATATATTTACATATTAATTGCTTTTCGGCATTTCTTGACTATATTACTTTATCTCTTACTTTAATTGCTTTTCTTATATTACCATATCACTTGCATTTATTATTTTCTCTATATTTCTGCCTAATTCATATTGCTAATACATTGTTTAGTAAATAACTATACCAATCGCGTAGGATGCGGATTCGATTGTGCAAGTATAAAAACGCAGGCATAGCGGGCTACGCCGAGGCCTTTCTACCCGTACAATCGGATTTACAGGCAAGTGAATGGTGTAGTTATTTCAAAAACGATATGCTAGTGTTATTATATATTATCTTCTCCATAATGTTAAGTTCATTTGTATACTAGAAATTCGATAGATTCATATTATCGTTCTTCGCTGCTTTACCACCGATATATTCAATTTCTATTTCCAAATATGAGTGGATTTTCCTACACGTTCCATTTTGCTATCAACAATTTAGACATTCGTAGAGTATTATACTGCAGTTTCAATATCAATTTCGCGCTTCCTCCAACTGATAAATCCATATACATCATAAAAGAAGAAGATAATAAAAATAAGTGTTACTGACAAATAACGTAGATTGCTTGCAGATGCCAGAATCCAAAGCACAATAAGTACAATGTCATTTGTGGCATATCCAACGGCATAATAGGATGATCTCAACATTGTCAATGAAGCCGCCAAAAAACTAGTCGTCACAGATATTGTGCTCAATATTATGTTTGGTGTTTTTAAAGCATCTAAAATAACATAAAATATTATTGTAACAATAACCCCACTAATTAATAACAAAATCATATTTTTCTTAGTTAGTTTTTGAATTTTGACTTCTTTACCACTCTCTGATGGATTTCTTATCCACGTTATAGTTGACCATATTGCCATCGGCATAGTCATTCCCAGATACGTAATCATTTCTCCCCAATATCGAAATTGCCATGAAATAATTCCATATAGAATACTAAATACTATCATCAAAATCTGGGACCACACGTTTCCTTTTGCAGCAAATATTAAAGATGTAACTCCCACACATGAGGCAATTAATGTCAACTTTTCATAACTTCCTGACAATATATTTGTCATAATAATAATTACTATTGAACATCCTCATACACACAATTCCTTCTTTGTTAAACTTGCTATTGGATTACTCATATTCTATACACACTCCTTACTTATGCAAAAATAAAGCGCCATAACTTCCTATCCCATAAGACATAACAATAGAAAATCTGACGCTTCTCTTTTTCCTCCCCAATGGCAGAAAAGTGTTACAATATTATAAAAAGACCTATTACATAATTGTAATAAGTCCGTCTTAGTGAGACACGGGGGATTCGAACCCCCGACAACTTGATTAAAAGTCAAGTGCTCTACCAACTGAGCTAGTATCCCATGTCCTTTTTGTTTTCTTGTTTTCTTTTGAGCTTTTACTTTCCTGTCTTGCCTATCTTGTCTGTCTCTTCTGTCTCTTCTATCTTTACATACTAAATGCCCAGTTCCGGAATCGAACCAGAGACACACGGATTTTCAGTCCGTTGCTCTACCAACTGAGCTAACTGGGC
>CAKRLV010000041.1 GCA_934359755.1 uncultured Agathobacter sp. | reverse complement strand
GCGTTTCATCCGTCCGTTCCAGAAGAATTTTCATAAGATATATCAGTTTCAATTTCTGATTTGATGATTTAGGCATAATGCACCTCCAAACTCCCCGATAATGCTAAAAATTTCTCTTATATGATACCATAAATAACCATATAAAAGAAGTTCCTATCATGTCAGCAAGTCCAACTATTGGTACACTGTCACTTTTATCTGCAAGATACTCTTTCAAATTCAGTATTCATAACCAGTACTTTTTTAATGTATTCATCAAATCATCCAATATATTTTGGGATTCTTTTTATCCTGAATCGCTTGAAAATGCCCTATTTTCGGCATTTTGCTTATCTAATGACTTCATTGTCGGGATGCGGTAATCACACATTTCACGTTTTAATCCAATATGGTCCAGGTTAGAACACTGAAATCAATTTTTCAAAATTTCAAGTATCCACCGAGGTCCAATGAGGACCAAAAGCATGTCGTAAAAAGTGTCGTAAACATCCAAACTGACTTCAATGGGAGCATCCAATCACTGGACTTATACCCATAATAAGTACTTCGTTTATTGTTGTTGTACATCCTTGATTATACAGCGCTTTTAGCGTTTAGACAAGGATTTTGTCAGAGAGTGCCATCATAGATTCCTGCTTCTTCACTCCGGTCACTTCTGCGTAGATATTCATGGTTGTCTGAATATCCGAATGTCCCATGATGTCCATTATCCCCCTCAGATTCGTTTCGTTCTCACAGAGTCTTGTACAGAAGGTGTGACGCAATACATGGGCTGAAAAATGAGGAAGCAAAATCGGATCTCTATATTCCTTCTTTGCTATAAATGTCTCTTCCTCATTGTAGGCTGTGTAGATACGCTTAATTGCTCGATTCACAGATTCTGGTGTATATACATGATTCTCACAAATCGAGAAAATGAATCCGCTGTATCCATCAATCTCATTTGCTTTAAAATCAATATCTTCCCACCGAAGCCCCAGACATTCACCAATTCTCATACCAGTACCAAGAAGCACGGTGATGATTGGTCTCCAGCCTCTGTAGTCTTCATGGGTATCAAGAAACGTTGACACTGCTTTCTGCTGTTCAATGGTAAGCGCATGTCTCTTCTTATGCTCCCACTGGTGGCTCTTCTTAATCTCACCCATAACACCATCCGTGGGATTACGATTAAGATAACCATCTCTTACTGCCATATTAAAGGTTGGATGAAGAAGGGTATGTGCAATCTCGATACTAGCTGGCTTAAAGCCTCGCTCATTAATCAGTGAATAGTAAAACGCTTTCACATCAGAATACCTGACCTTGCTAAGCTTCTTCTTTCCAAAGGACTCACGAATGTATTTTTCGTACATGTAGATGTAATTCTCCCTGGTAGAAGGCTTGATATAATATTTCAAAGAAATATAGCGGTCAAACATCTGATTTACTGTAATTCGGTCTGCCTTTGCAGGATCCAGTCCATCATCCATTCTCCTATGAATTTCCTTCTCCTTCAGACGAAGCTTCACCAAATCCTTATCATAAATGCTATGCCTTTTGCCCAGCTGATCTGTGTAGCTGTATGCGTATCTGCCATCCTTACGCTGCGTCTCGCCCTTAAAGAGAACACGACCTTTATTATCTTTTCTACTCATAAGTTCCTCGCTTTCTGCGAGAAATAACGTAGCCCAATGGTATTATAACATCATTTCTCGCATTGTAATGTAAACTCTGATTCTTTTTATAATTCTTTTTAGAACACCTTAGTTATTCTCGATTCGGAAGCTGTCTAGATATTCCTCAAAGATGGTCGTATCCACTAAGGAAATCCCCTTACACTTAATCATCGCTCCCGCTTCTCTTGCCATATTCTGGAATGTATGAAGGCTAACAGAATATCTGATAGCGCCCTCCTTGTAACGGATATACTTTCTAACATAAATATCCTGAACCACCTTATCCATTGCTTCCGCATTAACTGCTGGTAATTCTATTTCCAATTTACGTGCTTTCTGAGCTTGAGCCATAATGATTCTCCTTTCTCAATCTACTCTTCTAAAGTTCTAATTCTTTCTTCTGACAATCTTAGCTGCACGCTAAGATTTACATATTTGTCCTGATGCGCCTTGATATCCTCATGCAGCTGCTCTATATATTTCTGCTGAGAGTGACAAAGAGCCTGTGTCTCCAGATGGTTCTTCTTCATCTCTTTCTTCTCATCCTGAAGCTGCTTCACTTGATTCTTCACAGCATTGATTCCCTTACCGTAATCTTCCTGATCATAAAACTTGATATCCGACCATTCTGATAACTTGCGAATGAAATATGCCATGCCAGATTTGCTAACACTATATTCCTCTGATTCCTCATCATAATCGTAAAGTCATCCTTCGTAATCCTCTGTGAATTCCTTTATGTGCCTTCTTGCTGATGTCTCCGGCATACCTTCTGAAATCAACCATTTCTTAAGTTGATCCGCTGTAGCACCTTTAGATATTCGCATAAGATTATAGATATCAAAGTATTTTGCGAAGTTCGCTACATCTGATTCATATTCGTACATCCCGCTTCCTCCTTCCGCAAGGTATTTTTTTCGCCCCTCAATATGTACTTGGAGCCTGGAAATCGTGATTACAGAAATTTTCTATAAAATATCTGTAATATTTACTTGACCCTTCACTATACATTTGGGTTGAAAAAAAGCTGATTACTAAATTTCGGAGAAAATTTTCCAAAAAAATTTCTCCTTGCCAAAACTGGCGAGCCCGTCAAAGGGGTTAACCGAATATCCAAGCTATGTTGTTGACCTTTGGCAAAAATGATTTCAAGCTGCTTGATACTTATAGATAAGATTCGGAGATTATTCAGATAGTCTGAAACCCTTTAGTCCGCATAAAATGAGCATTCTTTCAAAACTGGCGATTCTCCACGCAAGCAACAACCTCTCCGGAGCCACGGACTGAAAATAGATAACAGGATACGCCTAAAGTTGCATACTTTTAGAACGAGAAACCAGACTCCTATGTCGTCTGCGAAGCTTATTTTCACAATATCTGAAATTCCTCTGCCAAAGGTGGCGAAGCTACCGGTACCGCTCCAGGTATTATTTCTGCAATTTTAGGCATAGAAAAAGACCACTTCTGGTCCAATGGACCAAAAGTGATCTCTGTAAATTTTTCTGTATGAAGTTTTGGTCCATTGGACCAATGGTTATTTGGGTCTTCTGGTCAATCCTGCCTCTTTATAGAGGCAGGCCACTATCTTCTTAAAACCTAAAATAATTTACATATTTTAACGACAATCTCTGATGCTTCATTCCATCCAATCAAAATTGTTATTATCGAACTAATTAGACCTATTAGAGTTATTACACTACTAATAAACTTAAATACTGAACTAACCCTTGCAGCACCGATTGTTCTTGTACTTATAATTCCGCTCCAATACAATATTAATGCTGGCAAACCAATAATAAATCTAATTCCTTCACGAAAGCAAATAAACGGATTAAAAATACCTTTTCTTTCCTTATTTAGTTCACGATCTAAATTTCCCACATGACGTTGCAAAGCATCATTGCAAGTACCTATCAATTGAGAAACACGCTCCATCATTATTGAATTGTCTCTCATGCTTTCTGCTTGTCTTATCTCAGGAATTATATTTACAAATAATTGATAGTTTTGTCCTTTTATTCCATGCAAGCGATCAACGTAACCCGCGATAATTCCGTCATATCCTAATTCAGCCTGTATAGCATCTACATCATGAATACACTTTGAATATAAATCATCCGGCATTCTTCCAGTTTTAAAGAATCTATTTGCTAGTTCAATAAAAGTATTTTGAAATAATATTGTAAACTCTCGTCTTTTCGAAATATCCCTTGCATTAATAACTCTAGCTATAAATCCAATTATTATAACCACTAACGTAACGAGTATGGGTATTATTCTATAATACATTTATATGGCACTCCTTCCCGTTAGCTTTTAGACTGTTTTCGTAAAGCTTCTACAGCGTTCTTAATATCGTTAATACTTGTATCTTTGCTCCACTCATCCCAGAAGTTAACCGTAGCACTTCTTGGTTTTAAATTTGGTTCATCAACCTTTATACGACTAGGAAGAATTGAGGCGTCACCTACAACGATAGCCTCTCCAATATCCAATATTGGAAGCATCTCAGAATAATCACCTAAACTATCCGGTAAAAGTCTTTTAATAACCGCCTGATCATCAGCATTGGTCAATCTCATTGCAACAAAATTATTGCACTAGCTTAATACGGTTCTATTTACCTCAGATGGTCTTTGAGATATAACAACTAGGCCAACACCATATTTTCGTCCTTCCTTAGCTATTCTTTCAAATGAACCTACGCTTTGAGTATCCATTGTAGATTCCGAAGATGCCGGTATATACAAATGTGCCTCATCGCAGAAAATAGCAATAGGTGTATGTACCTCAGACCATTGTTGTACTGCAAAAATAACACGTGCGACTAATGATGCAATTAACGGTAATACATCCGAAGGTACCTCAGAAAAATCAATTATTTTGACTCCTCCACTTGAATTATCCGATGGTCTCATCAATTTCTCACATATCTCATTCATATAATCATATTCAAGCAAGCTGCTATCCTGCGAGAACATAAAATTCAAACGCTTATCTTCTATTTTGGCGTTAAGTCGCTGAATAAACCTTGTGAGTTTTCCATAATATGGGCCTTGTTTATCCCTTCCATTTTGTCCTGGCACCATTTGGACATCCAATTTAGACAATTCAACAATTAAAGCTTGTAAATCATATGGAACAGGGCTATCAAGAGTAATAACCTTTTCCATTTCTGTATGTTCACATTTTTTCAAATGCTCTTTCTTTTGATTTAATACTTCTGAAGAAAAAAGCATTGCTTGGTTTGGTGCATTGCTATCACTTCGGTCAAGCATCATTGATAGCATCTCTTCATAAGTTAAAAGCCAATACGGTAAAAATAATTTATCAGCAGAAACTGTATCATTAGGTCCTGCAATCTTATAGTGAATAAATTCATCTGAATTCAACGGAGTATATTCACCATGAATATCAAACAAAATTGCATTAGCAGATTTCAATTGTGCAACCTGCTCAAGTATTCTTGCCACACTCCAAGATTTACCTGAACCGGTACTTCCTACAATTACGGCATGTCTCTGGAAAAACTTATTTCCATTTAAAAAAGCCACTGCTTCTTCATCAATAGAATATTTTCCAATATCAAGACTTACCGCCTCTTCGTCGCTTGAAACAGAGGTTATTGCCTGCATAAAATCCTTTAATTTCTGTCCCGAAATCAAATAGCATTCAGCATTGACAGATGGTACTGTTGACAATGTTCTTTTAAATACATTTTCCTTTATGCCATCTTTATCATAATGTGTTCCAATCAAAACAGCCTTAATCATGTTATAACTAAGAAGCGGCGTTCCAAATTCATCCATAATATCCGCACTATCAGTAGACTTTCTAATTATCTTAGATACCATTCCAATCAATTGTTGTCCAACTTTTGGACTTTGAATTGCAAGCAAATGATTAACTTGTAATCCTTTTATTTTTTCATCAGAATCAACCCTAATCACAACAGTAGAAGTATCAACACTTTCCACCGTGCCTAAAGTATCATCCTTTTCAAAATCCAATACACCCATTTTTTCACCATACCTCCATAAATTCATTTAGTGACCAAATACTGCCACTTACTGTTGTATCTTCATTATTCGATTTAATTTTCGTTTCCGAGCCGTTATCCTCAAGAATTATATATTTTTTTACATTAGTATCAGCAACTAATCGTAAACACTCTTCTGTCGCTTTTTTTGTTATCACCACGATAGGCTTCCCACCGCTTTTAATCTGAGAAATGAGTTTAGGCTGAATATGCGAATCATTAAACCCATATCCTATACACAAAAATGAACCCGCTTTTTTGAATTCCTTATCAGCTTCTTCAATTATTGTTCTATATGGTTCATCATGAGTTGTACTATATTTTTCCTTTCCAGGTGGCACTATCAAAGGTGTAAATCCTGATGGTATCTGTTCCTGTAATGGAAAAGAAACAATATCCTCATTCTCAGATTTAAACCAATCTAATGAACCATGTACCTTCAATATTTTTACAACTCGCTCTCTGGCTGCGATTCTCTTATTGTTAACATGCTCAGAAAACCCATCAAATTTCCGAAACAGATTGCCTTCAAATCCGGTCACAGTTGATGCTCTATACAAATCTGTAGCATACTCAGACAGTCGATCATAATTCGTAGTTACAATTGTGAGTTGGTTTGGGCTTGTCGTAATAATCTTTTTTATTAACTTTACCAAAGACTGCATTCTATCCTCTAGGTTCTTGCCTTTGAAAAGTTTTAAATCCGTTTCATTAATACATTTCCAAGTCAAAGTTCTTATTCGATTTTTTGCATTCTCTGACAATGCATTATTATCTATTGCAGCTTCTAAGCCAATTGAATCCATGTCAGCAAACAATTTTGCCGAATTCTCTTCTGCCTGTAATAATGAATCTTTACGTAATACCTCCGCAAGACCGCCCATCGTTGGCAATCCATATGGCACCGAAGCGCCTGACCCCAATACAACAAGCGGACTATCAGCAAGATATTCTTGAATTATTTTTGCTACATCATTTAAGTCCAAAATTTATTCACCCTTTCTTCTTTAGCCTTCTAAGCATGTTCAACACCAAGCTCTTTATGCATATCTGGATAATCCTTCATATATCTCTCAGTCGGTGATAAATCACCTTCATCTGGCAATAAACCTTCCCCGCTGCTAACCGGATGAGGTAAATACTTGCATTTAAAATATACTGTCGGATATATATAAACAATGCTCATGTTTCCAAATACTTCTTTCATCAATAATATACAGAGATGCCAATGCTATTATTGCATTTTCAAGTGTTACATTTTTAACAGATCCCTTTCCTGTATCGCCCAGATTGAATGCAAATTGTCTTTATAGCATTGCTTATACAGCTTTAGTAATTCTGATTTTTCAAATATCATTTCATACATCATAAATTGATTATTTGCAAACTGCTCAAAATAATCTTTCCATGCAGGAAGTTTCTTATTTTTCTGCATATTCTGTATCGGATCCATCGGCATTAAATTCCACAACTCATCACTCATGACAAAGTTTCTTGGAATAAAGTGATCCACTGCATAACTTTCTCTGTTTATGTCACCATCCATAAATACATTTTTTACAGGACGTATTTCAAGGATTGCATCCCAGAGTTTTCTTACATTGTCCAATTTTCTTGCTTTCTCATCATCTTGAGCTAATTTATATACAATCCCCGGGACTTCTGGGTTATTATTTTGCAACCACTTAACCTTCTCATACTTTATCCATCCCAAAATTGAGACCATATTATCTTGAATCATCTGAATCCAGCCATCATTGAATTTGACAACCTTTTTTAAACTTTTATCATCACCAAATGTATATGGCAGCAAGAGTTCTGAACCACTGAGCTTATTATAGTAAGCTATCATTCTTCCAGCGCTGCTCTCCAAATTTATCTTTTCCGTTCCTTTATTTGCAAACCCTGATAAGGCTTTATAAGGCACGTTTTTTGTAAGCTCTGTTTTATATGAATGCAGCTCCTTATCATCAGAAAACTCAGCTAATTTGTTCATAATCTGTATTTCATTAGCATTACTTGGTAACTGAGTTAGTTCATATAATCTAGAAACTGCTTTTTCAAGATTATCCTTTACATCTCCATCTCCATATATCCCGCTTAAATGGATATGATATTCCTGAACAGGGAACCATGCATTCGCAATCATTTTATTTATAATTTCATCATATGTTGCCTCTGTTCTATTCGCAGATATTAGCTGTACAATTGCTTCAAGCCAATAAAATTTATAGCAATATGAAGGAGAACTCATCATCTTTGAAAAGCCTTCTATATCAAGTTTATTGTAATAATTACTATCGATTATTAGCTCAGCCAATATCTCACCTTCTCTCTATCAAAGCAACATTATTCTGCATTCTTTTTGGTCTTTCTTGGATCCTCTGGTTTCTCTGCACTTTTAGGAATCATCCACATTCTTCCCATCATGACAGCGCCTTCAATGCGTCCTTCTTTACAATAAATCGCCACTCTTCTCTGAGATACATTCCATTTTTTTGCACAATCTGCTGAAGTTAAATATTCCATTCTGTGTCCTCCATATAAAACGACAACATGTCACTTTAATTATATTCGAATACGCGAACACTTTCAAGATAAATATTCTATGTTGCGAACACTTTTCTATATGTTGACAGCATGGCCTTGTGCCCCGCAGCTGTGCTTAAAGGCAATAGAAAAGGCCCTGACCATAGGTATTTCTCCTACAATCAGAACCTTCTGCGAAGTAGCCTAGCACAGCTGTCTTCGTTCCACTTCGGTCGGCGCTAAACAAGTGCCACCGGCACTTAGCGACCTGCTGTAAACATATTTAATTTGCAAACTAGTTTGGTCCCGACATTAATGTCGGGACCAAAACTATTCGTAAAACTGCTCTTCAATAGAAATGGCATTAAATAATTTTAACTTTAATGCTTCATCATTATCATAAGTATTATCTAATATAGCAGTCATCAGCTCGGTTAAAAGCTCCTCATCTATGTGTCCGGCTGCCACATGATAACTTATATTTTCCATTTCTCTGAAATACACATTTGCAATTCCCATGTATCCATTTCTCAGTAAGAAATCTGCAGTCAATGTAATCGCAATTCTCTTGTTTCCGTCTGTAAAACAATGAAATTTGCAAGAGCAAAAGAATAAATGTACCAGCTTATCAATAAATGTCGGATAATAATCATCATTTTGAATATGAGTTAGCACGCTGTCTAGTCTCCCCAAATCTAAATCCCCTATATCTCCTCCGCCACTTTTCTCAATTGTTGCACGATGTATTTTTACAGCCTCATCGAGCGTAAGATAATAAATTTGTTCCATCTACTCACGCTCCTTTAGTCTTTTTAACACATCTCTGTTCTCATCCATTAATCTTGCAACTTGATCCGATTCTACTCCCAAGAACTTGTCATATTCACTCTGGTCTAAAGGTTTAATATACGACTCTAACTGTTGATGAAAAGAATCTCTTAATGCCAAATCTCTACTTGCCATTTTGGTTCTTGCACCATTAATAAGTGGCTTCCAATGAGGAAGTTCTTCAAACTCTTTAAATACTTCTCGAACCTCCCAATTTGTGATCTTTCTTCCTTCCAGTTCTGCTTTTTTTCGAATCATCTCTGCCAAACCACATTCATATGATGCAATCAAATCTAATATTTCCGAGTAAAAAGTATCTCTCGTTCTATCACGCTTTTTTAGATTTAGAACTTCTCTATACTCTTTTGCATTTTCTTTAAAAATGCTTTGATAAATCATATCTGTAAATATTGCATATTTGAATTGATTCATATCTACAAAATCCCTTAACGCATCCGTAAATTCTCTTCGATAATCATCCTCCTGCAAATAAGAATGTAAAAAATCTTTATCTCTTTGATTAATATATTTTGTTGCCCCCCCAGTCTTCTTATTAACCAAATCAATAACAATGTTCAACATTGCTTGCCTTAATATTCTTGCATTTTCACTTTCTACCAACAACATCGCTATATTTAAAAAAGCTTTAAAATCAAATATAGCAAGCAACGTCGTTTTATTGCTTATAATCCCTATATCTATTCCGGCTGCATTAAATGAACTCACAGCCTCAATAAAAGCTTTTAACCTAGCGCCTTTAATTATTTCATATCCATTTTTTTCTAATTCAGGTAGATTAGCAGATACACATCTCTCTATTGTTCGAATATCTACTTCGAAAAAATCTGCCACCATATTTTTTGTAAAATATACTTTATCTTCAAACCAAACACCTTGAATATTGGACGTATTTCGAATTTCTTCCAACGCTATATTGTTATTCAATATGTTTTGTCTATCTAACTGAGAATTTGTTAAATCTTTTTTCATCTCTTGAACTCCTTTTATGCCAGTATGCATTATACTTATATTTCATTTTTACATAAGATTTCTTGCTCTAACAATATAATGTTCTTTTTTACTTTTTCTTCAAAATCCAAAGATAATTTACTTTCTCCTAAATGGAGCTGAAAATACCGATTCTTCATTATTGGATTCATAACTTTATTAGAATAATCGGCCCATTTTTCTCTGTATTTCTCTGCGACATCCGTATTGTAAATATTTAAGGAGGTTATCATATCCTTCGAAATAACCGTATTATATGTATTTACATGGTCCATAAAATCTTGCAAGGGTTTATCCGCTGTTACAAATTTAATAAATATCGAATTCCCCATCTGCGCAAACATCTCTGCAAATGCACTGGCCATTCGATATTGAAACACATCAATTGTAGCATTTAAGACATGCATCAACTCTGGTTTTTCTTTAGGCTTAAAAACTCTCTTTGCAATATTTTTTTCATTGTTATTTCCAATAAATAATAATGTCGCCATTAGAAACTCATTTGCCAATAGAACGTCTACTTCATTTGTCATAAATTCAAATAATAGCTTTATTTTATCAAATGAGTCCGCATTATGATTAAAATATAGTTGATAAATCTTAAGCATATATAAATACATAACTAAAAATGTAATTTTTAGTTCTTTCCCCGTCTCTCCAAACATATAAAGTGGCAAATTACAATCATATATAGATTTATAGTTTTTCTGTTGTTTATCTTTATTACTAATACAAATGTCTCCTGCTCCTTTATGATTTACTATCTCATCATCTGACATCGAGGTAAGAAGATTATCATACGCAATCATTATTTTTTGCATTGCCTCTGTATTAATCTGATTTGTGTTGTAGTCATAACATAGTTCAACAAGTGCAAACTGGTTCTGTACCCCATATCTTCTGGCTGTTAAAATAAAATCTATTATCTCGTTTTTTAACTCTTCTGATTTGCATTTTCCCTTGTAATATAAATTTCCCATTGCTATCAAAATATTAGAATCAATCAAATAGAAACCTTGTTTGCAATTAGTTCCAAAGCAATACTCTTTTAGCATTATTTCCTTCCCTCCTACATCAATACTAAATAATTGGTCAGTCAATCTGTGCATCTATTTTTGTGTAATACAAGCTTTTGGGTACAATCAACTTCCATTCATCTGAATAACACATATCTGATCTATCTTTTGTTAAATAGCGCTTACTCCTTCCAATCTGACTCTTACATGTATCAAAGAATTCATCTGAAAGCCCCATCTTCTCCTTATGCTCAGAAAGAAGAAATCCCATCTTTTGGTATAGGAACTGATTCGATAATAGGTCTAAATATTTCAAGACTCTTTTCTCCTGCATTCGCTTCATACTTCCAATATCCTGTATCACTTCTTCTATTCCAGCTATTTTATCCATATCCTTTACGCAGTCTACCAAAGTTCGTTCCCGATTTGTGATACGTATTCCACCGCTTAGTGCAGGCGTTTCCACGCCTTCCATATCCTTTGACGCCACATATCGATACGTATATCCATCAAATTCAAACTCTCGAAAGCTGGTTTCTGATGCAACATAGACATCGTAATATACCTGATCGGTTATCCCATAATATTCCATAGCGGTATGGTGAGACACATAAGAGGTTGGCGTAATCTTGCTTGCTATCTGAAATCGATTAGCAACCGGCGCTTCTGTCTCTCCACTGATGCAGGTATACATATTGTTACGGATTTTCGCCACCATTCCCTCCTTCATCAATCGCTTGATTGCAGAGCGAGCGCTATCCATATTGTCATAATATTTATTTACATCTTCCACAGTAAATACTGGAGTTTTCAATAGTTCAAAATACAAATTCAAAATCAACACCTCCATGTTTTATAAATCAACTTGGGTTATATGTAAACTAATTTGTCACTTTTATAAACCTAATATAATGCCAGTTTCCAACAAAGTCAAGTTTAATTTTATTTCAAAATGGTTTGTATAGTTGCTGATTTGTCGCATTTTTAAACTTTTACAATGGACCATCTCCTGGTCATATGGATGAGCCAGAAGAAGGCTGTCATACTCAATATCCTCCTTGATAGACAAGCTCTCCAAATGATTCAAGTGGGGGCAGGAATAAAGCAAATGGGGAATTGTAAAGGATTGCTATCACCGCTATAACCGGAACAGCAATATTTCTAAAACTCCAAACTATCCGCATTAAGCAGAAAATACTTCATTCCCATGATTACAAAGCCTTCCTCATTTCTCCAAGGCTTTTTTGTTCCGTTTACTACCACGATCTTTTTAAATGAATCAGGGATATTTCTAAATGAATTAAATTCCTGCTTCTGCTTTTCCTCAGAGGTCATATCATAAGCCACCTGAATATAATATCTCTGACTACCCTGATTGACCACAAAATCAACTTCAAACTGCTTTCGAGTTGTTTTTCCTTCATCATTTTTCGCATACGCCTCTACAATGCCAACATCCACATTATAACCTCTGATAAGCAGCTCATTGTAAACAATATTTTCTACCTTTAATATCATATCTGTCAGCTTTGTTCCATTCCATCCCGATTCATCTGTCCATGTATCTTTTCCATACCAAAGCATATGGAAGATACAGACCGCAGCTTCTTAGAAGATTTGTTACCATGGTCTGAGAATCTTCCAGCACATATCAGAAAATAAAATATCAAACATACAGCCGCCAGGGATGGTGGCTGTAAAATTTAAGGAGTACTTGCTATGGTGCGTTTACGTTAGTAGCATAATTAATTATACCAAAAAATCGCTCAGACCTCACGGTCTGGGCGATTTTTTTCTATGGGAGTTTTTTTACAGCCCCTTTTTAATCAATGCATTATTTTAAATTATCCTCTGCCACAAAATGTAATTGTATTGCCGGATAATTTCCATGCACACAGGTAAACACATATCCACCATTCATAAGTGCTGCTCCTGAATATTTATCCCCTGTGCTTTGTTCTACATATGTAGTTTTTGGATCTAATCCCATGAATTTCACAAATGGAAATGCTGCATTTGCCTGCACATGTGTAACTACCATATTTACCAGTGCTTCCGCTCTATCCTTGCTTACGAATTCCCATGCTGTAAAATAATTTTCTGTCTTTTCATCAGACAATCTGTAGTAGTCGCCTTTCTGGATAAGCCAGTAATACTTATGGAATGTTCTTATCTGTTCCTTTATTTCTTCCTTTTCTGTATCAGGTAATTTTGTTATATCAAGCTCATATCCAAAGGTTCCTGACATTGCCACCACTCCTCTTGTGTGAAGAGGCGTAGTCCTTAAAGTCTGATGGTTTGGTGCTGCTGAAACATGGCTTCCTACCGTGGATACCGGGTATCCATAGCTTGTACCTTTCTGGATCTGAAGGCGCTCCACAGCATCTGTATCATCTGAACACCATATCTGTGGACAATAAAACATCATTCCTGCATCAAATCTTCCACCTCCACCGGCACATCCCTCGATCATAAGATCCGGATTTGCCTGAAGCAGACGGCTTAACAGGCTGTACGTTCCCAGAATGAAACGATGTCCCAGCTCACCCTGGTTTTGTGCATCTAATCCCACTGAAAAACTGTTTGCGATACAACGGTTAAAATCCCACTTTACGTATTCAAGCTTAGAAGTACTTACGATTTCGTTCATCCTATCAAAAAGATAATCCACAACCTCTTTTCGCGACATATCGAGTACCAGCTGATTTCTTCCCATAACAGGCTTTCTTTGCGGTTCTCTTATTGCCCAGTCCGGATGGCTGCGGTACAGATCACTGTCCTCATTGATCATTTCAGGTTCAAACCACAGACCAAATTTCAAGCCTATATCGTGTATCTCTTTTACAAGCTGTGGCATGGTTTCCTTTAATTTTACCTCATTTACATACCAGTCACCAAGACCTGAATTATCAGAATTTCTTTCTCCAAACCAGCCATCGTCGAGCACAAGCATCTCTATGCCAAGAGCTTTTGCTTCTTTTGCCAGGCTTATGATCTTGTCTCTGTCAAAATCAAAATAAGTTGCCTCCCAGTTATTTATCAGAACCGGACGCTGGATATCCATGTACTTCGGATCACACACATTCTCACGTATAATATCATGGTAATTATGGCTGAGTCCATTGAAACCATCCTTGCTGTATGAAAGAATAGATTCAGGTGCCGTAAACGAGCCTCCTGCCTCAAGATCCCATCTGAAGTTTTCACTATTGATCCCACTTACAATACGGACTCCTCCAGTCTGATCCATCTCTACCTCTGTCCTGTGGTTTCCTGAATACATAAGCATACATCCATATGCATCACCCATTTTTTCAGTTGCATCCTTTTCACAAAGTATTACAAACGGATTATGATGGTGACTTGTCATACCTCTGTTTGAGGCGATCACCTGGATACTATTTGTTACCGGTGTGCGCTCCATGTTACGCTCCATATTGTGTCTGCCATAGAAATGTACCACATCATACTGTCCATATGGAAAATCCATGCATGTAGAAGCAATTTTATCAATAATTATTTTTTTATCACTTACATTGCGCAGAACAGTACTTCTTGTGATAACATCTTTATCATCAAATACACCATAATACAGATCTGCTTCTATCCCTGTTTCCTTGTCCTCAAGAGTCAGGATAAGTGATTCTGGATCTGCACCATTTTCACGTACATATGGTAATCCTTCGAGTACATATTTTCCCTTCATGATCTTGTGCGATTTATACCTTAAATCAACACTGTGCATCCCATTTTCACAATGTACTGAAATAGCACTTATACGGTAATCCCCAATCCCTGTTCCTGAATACTCAAGTGGACGTGTATCCAGAGAAAAACCTCTCCGGTTCCTGAGTTCATATGGATTTCCAGAAAAACCCCTGTCACAATCCTGTATCAGATAACTCATATCTGCATTATCGATTTTTGCACCATAATATAGATGCTCCACAACTCCAATCTCATCAATCTTCATTTCATATGTAGTGTGAGCTGTTTCAAGTACAAATAGTCTATTCTGTTCATCAAATAAGATTCCCATATTTTTTTCCACCTATCTTATATTTATAATTTTCCACCAGAGGTCGCTATTCCTTCTACAAACTGTTTTTGGAATATAATATAAATAACAACCATAGGAACAACGGCAAGTACTGCGGCTGCCATCATTGCAGGATAGTCACTTCCATACTGTCCCTGCATTTTTGCCAGTCCTGCACTTAAGGTTGTTGTAGCTGAGTTTGTGCAGACGATCATTGGCCACATAAGATCCTTGAAAGCAAACAGTGCTGTAAAAATTCCAAGCGATACCATAGATGATTTTGCCAGCGGCATCATAACAAATAAAAATGTCTGTCCTACATTACATCCATCAAGCTTTGCAGCCTCTTCAAGCTCCTTGGGCAGATTCTGATATCCGGTTTTTAACAGATATGTTCCAAACGCTGTTACAATACCAGGAAACACTAGTCCTGCCGTAGTATTCATCCAGTTAAGCTTTGACACCATAAGATACTGAGGAATAATAAATATCTGTGCCGGTATCATCATCTGGATGAGCACCAGTGAAAACATAATCTTTTTGCCCGGAAATTCCAGTCTGGCAAATGCATACCCCGCCAGCGTTGCTGTAAGACAGGCACAGATTATACGTATCACAATAAATAAGATTGTATTTTTGTACAAAGTCAGAAAGTTATAACTTTTCCACACCTTTGTGAAATTTTCCCAGTGCCATCCACTTTGAGGCAATATATAAAACGGACTAACTGAAATTGCTTCCTGATTTGTCTTTAGTGCGGTTAAGATCATCCATGCAAATGGAATAATCATAACGACTGCCATAATTGTCAGAATAATATAAATTATTGCTTTTCTTATAATATAATTTTTTTGCATGACATCCTCCTTCTAGTTATAGAAAACAACCTTTTTCTCAATTTTTTGGAGAATAAATGTAATTATCATGATAAATACAACAAGAATCATTACGATTGCAGCACCATAGCCCTTATTTCCATTTGTAAACGACTCTTCATAGAATAAATACACAATAGACTGTGTCTTTGTCAATGCTCCATTTGTCTTGTCCATTACCATGAACATCAGGTCAAACAGTGTGAGCGCACCTATAATCCTTGTCTGTACAATAAAAAATGTAGTCGGCGAAAGCATAGGTACCGTAATATGAAGAAACTGCTGGATTTTATTTGCGCCATCCAACTCTGCTGCTTCATAATAGTCCCCTGGTATCTCCTGCAATCCTCCAATAAAAAGCACCATATTATACCCTATTATTGACCATACACCGATGATTGCTATGCTTATCCATGCAATATTTGGATCTGAAATCCAGGCAGCATTTTTGTGAAACAGATTATTAAGCAGTCCGAACTGCTGATTATACAACCATTTCCAGACCATGGCTACCGCAGCCGGAGCACAAACCATCGGAAGGAAGAAAATGGTTCTAAAAAAAGATTTACCTTTTATCGCTTTGTCATTTAAAAACACTGCGAGTATCAAGGAAATTATAACTCCAAACGGTACCTCAATAAGCGCATATTTTATTGTATTCCAAAGAGACTGCCATACCCTCGAATCTGCAAATGCCCTTGTATAGTTTTCCAGTCCCACAAAAATATTGCCTTTTCCAAAATCTCCTGTTTTACAGAACGACTGATATATCGTCTGCACTGCCGGGATATAGTTTAATATAATAAGCCCTATAATCGTTGGCAGAATAAATGCCCAAGCCCACATAGCCTCATTTTTGGCGGCCTTAGACATCTGTCCTCTTTTTTTTCTCATAATAGCCTCACTTTCCACACTATTCATGGTTGTTACATTTTGTTATATGGATCACAAGGGGCATCCCCCTGTGACCCTATAATCTGATTATTCGGCTGCTATTGCATTCTCAATAATTTTCTGTGCATTGTCACATGCTTTTTCCATAACTGCAGGATCGTCAGGATTCTGCCATGCATCAAGGAATCCTCCTTCTTTCTGAAGAGCATCTTCCCATACAGTTGTCTTTCTTGTGTATGGTCTGAAATATAGATTACCTTCCTCCTCAGCTCTTACGAACGCTGAAACATCCATTCCTTTAAATGCCTCAGTGAAAGCCTCTGAAACACCTTTCATTCCACCCATTGTTACACCAAGCTCTGCCTGCATCTTCTGACCTTCCTCTGAACAAAAATAAGAAATCAGATCATAACATGCATCCGGGTCTGCTACTTTTGCATTTGCTGCCCATCCGAGTCCATTGTATGATGAATAACGCTCACCCTTATCACAACTTCCATTTCCGTTTACATCTGCATATGGAAGCATTGCCCATGCATAATCAGAAGAATTTTCTGCTGTATAGTATGTATTTATCATCCATGATCCCTGTGTGATCATTGCTGTCTTACCTGATAAAAATAGTTTGTCTGTTCCTGTTTCAGCTACAACCGACTGTGGTGCACCAACAGTAAGAAGCTTTCTTACCATTTCCATGCCATTTTTCGCTTCATCCGATCCAATCGTAGTACCCTTGTGATCCTCTGTAATCACTTCTCCGCCATAATCGTATACAACATTATACCAGCCATCCTGATTGTTTGAAGTGTTTACTGCCATGCCATATACATCTCCACCTGATCCTTCATATATAGTTTTAGCAGCCTCGTACATATTCTCCCAGGTCCAGTCATCAGTTGGATACTCTACATTATATTTATCAAAAATTGCCTTGTTATAAAGAAGTGCAATCGTATCATGATCCTTTGGAAGAGCATACTGTTTTCCATCACTCTGATATAGATTCCAGATTCCTTCGTAATAATTATCCGCTGATATAGCATCATCCTTCTCTATATAATCTGTTAAATCTAAAAGTATGCCATTTTCCATATACATCTGTGCTGTATTCGAATGCATCCAGAATACATCCGGCATATCGCCCCCCTGTGCACCAGCCTCAAGCAGCGTCCAATAATTGTTCCAGTCAACAACTTCGATTGAAACTTTTATTCCGCTTTTTTCAGTCCACTTGTCTGCTATCTGCTGTAAACCATCCTGCTGATTACTGTCCCAGATGTTTACCTTAATCTCATCCATGCTCCCTGAGGAAGTCTTATCTGTCGTTTTGTTACTACCTCCACAACCGGCTGTCATTGCCGCTATAAGTGCTGCGCAAAGTGTAGTTGCCACTAATTTCTTCTTCATTTCTTCTTCTCCTTGATAATTCAGTATTTTTACGTTCTCCAAAGTAAATGCATTTATCTCTGATATTTGTATTATATTATTGTAAATATAAAGGCAACATGTTAATATGTTTATAATGCATGTCATTTTGTGACATACTGCGCAACTATTGTTTTATTAGTGAAATGGGGTTTTTATATGAAAACAAGTAACAATTTAGTCGGCGTAGACTTCAGCGCATTTTTAGAGTACAACCAATGCAGTGACTTTACTATTCACGAAATTGGATGCTATCAGTGCAATCCCGGATATTCCTATGGTCCAAATATACGCCCACACCCAATAATACATTATGTGATTTCAGGCAGAGGAATTCTTATTTTAAACGGAATTAAACATGAAGTAAAAAACCATCAGGCATTCCTTATTCCAGCTGGAGCATACGCATATTACGAAGCGGATAATGATAACCCATGGAACTACTGCTGGATGCATATAAGCGGACGCCTGTTAAATGATTTCTTGTACCAGGCAGGCCTTGATGTGAATCATCCCATCTTTGTTCCAAAAGTTTTAAATAATGATCTGGAGATAATCCTCAATGAAATATTCATAAATTACCAAAGTCCTTACCTTGTAATTGGTAAAACATATGAATTTTTCCATGCGCTGATCCAGAATTCTACCAGAAAAAATATGCTAAAAATTGATGCCCAGATGACTTATGTCCAGAAAACAATAAAATATATTCAGACCAAATATTCCCTTGCTATCAAAGTGGAAGATATCGCAAATATATTGGGTGTAAATAGAAGTTATCTGTCACGGCTTTTTAAGGAAGCTACAGGTTCATCCATACAGGATTATCTTCTTAAGTATCGCATGACAACAGCAACAGACCTGTTAGAAAACCACAACAAAACAGTCTCTTATACTGCTTTTGCCGTAGGATATAAAGATGCTTTCACCTTTTCGAAAGCATATAAACGCTATACAGGGAAAAATCCCAGCAGCGTAATCAAAAAAAGTAACAATTAAACGTAATAATCGAGTAGGAGGCTAACCATTAGTTGATTAGCCGACCTCTCACACCACCGTGCGTACCGTTCGGTACACGGCGGTTCTTTAGTTTTCGTAGACTACTAGATAATAGTCAAGCATTATTCTCTGCATGCGAAGCGAATATTCACGAACCACTTCGCTAAAATAACTGTCCCGGCAGTTTCTTTTTCTCTTTATATGGAAACTGTTTATCAAACTCTTCTGCCTCCTGCTCATCTACAAGATAGCCTTCCGGTGTGGCATACTCTCCGGTAATTCCATCAAGATAACCAGGTACAGGCTCTTTGCACAAGAAGAATGATGCATCTTCCCCTTCCGGCAATCCATGATATCGAATGCCATACTCGCTTGCCGGTTTAAATCCACTCTTACCATAAAAATCAATATTTCCTTCAAATCATAGTGCTCCACAGCCAAGCTCTGCTGCTTTTTCCAATGAATAATCAAGCAGGATTTTACCATATCCCTTCCGTTTATATTCGTTCTTGATACAGATTGGTCCCATCGTCATAATTGGGATATTTCTTCCATCATCTGCTTTTATAGTTGTTCTCATAAACATATTCTGACCAATCAGCTTACCATCTTCATCATTTTCTTTAAGAAGCATCACAAAATCCAGTTCCGGAACAAATGCCGGATCATTTCTGAGCTGATGCAATACATAATGCTCCATGCATCCTGGGCGGTATACATTCCAAAAGCTGTCTCTTACCAGATTTTCTACTTTTCGTTGTTCTTCCTTTTTCTCTAAACGTATCATAATATTACTTTTTTCCATTTCTTTTATTTCCTTTCCTAAAAATAAAAACCGATAATCCTGATTTTTCAGTATCAGAATTAACGGCTCTGCGTCTTAAGCGTCTGGCTCTTATATTACTGTT
>CAKRLV010000040.1 GCA_934359755.1 uncultured Agathobacter sp. | reverse complement strand
ATAAAAAACGGCTACAAGCCTTGATTTTACTGGCTTTGCAACCGTTTTTTTGCTCTTCAACTGTCAAAGATGGGATTTTATCACAAAATCCCTAGAAATGTCGATAAAGATTTGTTATTATAATTAATAGATAACTTTCCAAAATAAAAGGAACAAAACATAAATATTAATAAAACTAAACAGAGGTATACGAATGAAGAAGAAAAACATCCTACTTACCATACTGTTATTTTCGTTATGCGTATTGATAGGACTTCACTTAACTGTACTATATAATAAACACCCTGTCTCAGCCGCCACAGACAGTACAGACGATTCTACAGGCAACAATATTCCAAAAAAAACATCTGCTGTGACTCGTAAAGACAGCGTAAGGAAATCCTACACAGGCTTAAAGAAAGTACATGGTAAGCTATATTATTACATAAATGGAAAGCCTTACTGTAATGGTCTGAAAACTATCAAGGCCAAAGACAAGCGTTATTATTATTTTTTCCAGAAAAACGGAGAAGCATACACTAAAGGATTTAAGACAGTCCAGATAGACGGAAATAAATACTACTTTTATTTCCAGAAGAATGGAAAAGCACTTACAGAGACACTAAAAACGGTCTCACTTAATAAGAAAAAATACTATTTCTATTTCCAGAAAAATGGAAAAGCACTTACTGAGCATTGGAAAAAGATTAATGACAACAAATACTATTTCGAAGCAAACGGCAAAGCCAGCACTGGAACTAAAGTAGTCTCTCATTACCTTTGCCATTTTGATGATAAGGGTGTCCTTTACCGCCAGATTGATATAGACAAGAAAATGGTTGCACTTACTTACGATGACGGGCCATCTATCTACACCCCAAGGATTCTTAAGACTCTCAAAGAGAACGATTCCGTTGCTACTTTTTTCGTAGTGGGAAGCCGTGTGAAGACATACGCTGATGCACTCAAATCAGAGTATAAGATGCATTGCCAGATTGGCAATCACTCCTACAATCACACAATCCTTACCAAAGTTGATGCTGACACCATCAAAAAAGAGATTAAGTCTACAAATGATGCTGTAAAGAAAATAATAAAGACCTCTCCTATTGTTATGCGTCCGCCAGGAGGCGCAGTAGATAATGAGGTCAAAGAGAATGTCAAAATGCCTATGATAATCTGGTCGCTTGATACTCTCGACTGGAAGACAAGAAATGCTGATTCAACCAAAAAGGCCGTCCTTGACAACATCAAAGACGGTGATATAGTGCTCATGCATGATCTGTATGATGCCACGGCAACCGCATCAGAGACTATAATTCCAGAGCTCGTAGAACGCGGATATCAGCTTGTTACTATAAGTGAACTTGCGCAGTGCCGTGATGTCAAGCTTAAAAATGGCAAATCCTATTTTTCATTCAAAAAGAAGTAAATAATTATCGTACCATTTAAGGCACTCATCAGTCCATATATCACAGGCTGAACTGAGTGCCTTTTTCCAGCTCTCGTATTCAGCCTCACTCTTTATACTCTCGTAGCTTTCCCATATCATTGCCACGTAATCTCTTGCCTCATCAAGTGGCTTATCTGCCAGCCTTAGCTGCCAGTCAATATAAGCCTCCTGGGTTCCAATCTCGCGAAGGCGGTGCTTCTCAGGTTCTGGGACTGCATGCAGCCCAGCCACCATTGCCTGATTCTCTGCTTCAACCATCGCTGCAATACTATTGCCATCCCCCTTTTTCTTCCGCTCTATATAATGCGCATAACCAAAGGGATAATAATATGCCTTATTCTGCTCTATAACAATAATAGCATCGGCCACCCTGCTCACAAAATACCTGTCATGTGATACAAAAAGCATGCTTCCCTTGTATGCTCTAAATGCCGATTCGAGCGTCTCCTTAGCCTGTATATCCATATGATTTGTCGGCTCATCAAGTACCATAAAATTCGGGCGGCTTGTTAACAGCTCACAAAGTATAAGCCGCGCTTTTTCCCCGCCCGATAAATCATCAAATTTCTTCGCAGCTGCTTCTCCCGAAAACAGATATTCTCCTAAAGTTTTTCTTACATCCTTCTCTGCCATAGCTGGAAAAAGTTCATGAAAATGCTCAACTACACTTTTAGCTGATGAAATATTGGCCGAATGCTGGTCGAAATAGCCCATACATGTATTATTTCCAAGGGAAAACCTGCCATCCATCGGCTCTTCAAGTCCAGCAACCACTTTAAGAAATGTAGTTTTGCCTACACCATTGTCACCAATGATTCCAATTTTCTGTCCTCTTTTAAGGCGAAGCGATATCTCAAATAACGCCTCATCATAACCAATTTTAAGATGTTCCGCTTCAAATACCCACTTACTTCCAGGCACAAGAGGGTCTATTTCTCCTGTAAAAATATGGACATTATCCTCAGATGGCTTATCTATTCTCTCCGTACGCTCTATGATGCTTTTTCTTGAGCGGGCAAATGATGCCTTATTGGGCTTGTGTTTAAACTTCTCTATAAGTTCCTGCAATCTTGCAAGTTCCGCCTGCTGCCTTAAATACGCTTTCATCTTTACATCGTAATCTTTCTGCTTTTGCATGCGAAACTGTGTGTAGCTGCCTGCATATCTTGTCAGCGTATGATTCTCAAGTTCGTAAACAGCATCAACAACATTATCAAGGAAAAATCTGTCGTGCGATACAATAATTACAGCGCCCTCATAATCATTCAAATATTCTTCAAGCCACTCAACAGTCTTGATATCAAGATGGTTGGTAGGCTCGTCTAACAAAAGAAGGTCTGGCTTTTTCAAAAGCAGATTGATAAGCGCAATCTTCGTCTGCTCCCCACCCGAAAAATTCGAAAGTTCTTTCTTCTTTATGTTCTTATCAAATCCAAATCCTGTAAGAAGTTTGTCGAATCTCGCCCTATATGAAAATGCATCCCTGGAAAAAAGCTCCTCTTCCCCAAATCCTTCCATCATAATTTCATCTACAGTCTTTGTCATATCAAACGAAATATTCTGATGAAAAAATCCAATACTTATATCTCTTGATCTGGTTATTCCAGGAAAATTTCTCTTATCATCACGATCTAAGTCGAGTTCACCAGCAATAAGGCGCAGAAGTGTTGTCTTGCCTGCGCCATTTTTGCCAACTATAGCAATTTTTTCTTTTCCCTTAATATAAAAATCTACGTGCGATAATATCGTCTGCCCACCAGCCGAGACGGTACCATTACTTATCTGATATAACATTTGTTCACTACCCTTTATGTCTGTATTATCCCTAAAGCTGCACCACATACAGTGTAACTTATAATTTTCCAGCTAAATTTACTGCTTTTTTATAAATTTTATATTTTATTTCTACAGAAAACATATTTTGGACACATTTATCTTATAATATAATACTTGCGTAAAGCAACAAACAAATTTCCCTTTTTTAACAAATTTCCCTGAAAAAAGCTGGTTCCCCAAAACCAGCTTTTTTCTCGTCCATAATTAATTTTATTCTTCGCTTACACCCTTTGATTTATAGTACTCATCAAATAACTTGTTAGCTGCATCAATAGTATCTTTACATATACCAGGAAGATCCTGTCCCCAAGCCTTTGTTGCCTGATCAAAACCCTTCTGCATAGCCTCCTGCATTTTCTTCATCTTCTCAACATCATCACCAGCTAATGCACTTGCAAAATCAAACATACGCTGTGAAGTCTGCTTAACGCCCCAATAGCCATCTTCTGCCACATCAGCTTTGGCCTGCTGTATCGCAGCCTGGTCGACATTCTTAAGATTCTCAGCAGAGAACATACTTGCAAGATTAGAAGTTCCAGCCTGCTTTGAAAGCATCTGGCTTACCAGGCTGCAAAGCTGCTTCTGTCTGTCTTCCTGGTCCTGCTTCATCTGCTGAACAAGAGCCGCTCTGTCACTTGCACTCATCTTGTTGATAGAATACGTAGCCTTAGATTCAGATGTTGACTTCTCATATACAACCGCATCTTTCTCATTTGTCTTAGCAGTGTCAGTCTTCTTGTTGCCTGCCTTCTCGTTCGCTTTGGTATCAGCTTTCTTTGTATCTGTCTTCTGTGCAGCATTAGCTACTGTAGATAAATAAGTATCTGAAACACCATTAATTCCTGTTGCCATTAGTGTACCTCCTTGTCATATATGCAATTCCATTTGCCTTTTGTGCAGTAAATATGAACTTTCCTGCAACTGGTTTTCTAGTATATTTATCGGATGATACACTGATATTATTTAGTATCTATTCAATACAGAAATATACGGTACCGCATATTTTGTTAAAAATGTTTATTATTTAGGAGCAAATGCCCATCCGCAACATAGCTGGTTTACTCCTTAAAATTTTAACTGTCAAAATATATAAGCATTTTATGAGCTATTTTATGAACTATTTTATAATAGTTGAAACCTTCCAATCTCCTGTCAGACGAGTATCACAGGTAACAAACTTGCCACAGATTTTTGCACCCGCAATCTCATCCTCTGAAACATCGTACACAGACTCCACATATCTGTTCTGATCAGAACTATCATAGTAATCGAAACCATATGCCTCGTCTATCTTCTTTTCACCTATTTGTAGAGAAATATATCCATGATTATCATATTCTCTGTTCTCATCATAGCGTGTTTTAATATGCAGTCTGCCATCCACGAATCCATACCCAATTATTGAGACCTTTTCAACAGGCTTATATGCATTCTGCTCATCCCCCTCTACGCTATACTGATCGCTGAAGTAATCTACCTCCTCTGGTCCACCCATGCCTACAATATGCTCATTCTTAATAAGCTGACTGTCTTTGCAGTATGCAAGCTTATCTATATTTATTTCCGTTTCGGTAGTCTTCTTATTTAACAAAAGCTGCCCTAATGAGAAGCTAAGCTTTCGTCCAGTAATTTTTTTCCCGTTCATATTCTGTATAAATATGATAAAAGTGGCTGTTTTTTTCGCTTTGTCATATGAGACAAACTGACAGCCATTCATCTGATCCGCGCTTGTATTTATAGTGTAGCTGTCAAACAAATCTGTTGTCTCATCTATCCTGTCCGCCTCAATATCCTGCAAAGCAATATATACTTCCGCGCTATCACCATGAACGTTCATTCCCTCTACACTCATCTTAATTCCATTATCCACGCAGGATTTGTTCACTGGTGTAAGGGACTGTGCGATATGAGGATACATTTTATTAAGTATCTCATATGCCTGCATGCTTCCTGCTGCATCAGCCACAGTCAGACCTGATGTAACAACTGCCAGCGTTACTGCAATGCTTGCAACCAATCTCGTCACCTTTTTTGAAAATGGAATAACTTTGCGCTTATTCTCAATCATTGTTACTGTCTCTTCTATGTATTTGCTGTCAATATCTGTAAAAGCCTGTTGTATTCTGCTATTTTTCATTGAGATATCCCTCCGTTTGAAGATATTTTCTTAGTTTGTTTTTTGTTCTGTGTATATGGACATTCACATAATTTTTACTCAGCTTGTGATTTTCCATAATTTCCGATATCTCATAACAAAACCAGAAACGTTCAATAAAAATTGCTCTGTCAAGTGGCTTTTGCTTCTCTAAAAAGCTATTTATATATCCTGTTAACTCCTCTATTTTCAGATTATCATCCACTTTTTCAATGCTGCTTATGCAATCACAAAATTCATCAATAGGCTTATCATAGAATGAATTTCTTTTCTGGGCAGTATTGCTTCTGTATTTTTGAATCGATATATTTCTTGTTACCGCCGCTACATATGCCATAAGTGAATCAGGTCTGTTAGGCGGAATCGAATTCCAGACAGATAAATATGCATCGTTGATACATTCTTCCGAGTCAAGTTCACTTCTTGTAATGTTATAAGATATCTTTCTGCATAAATTTGAATATTTTTCTGAAAGACTGGAAATTGCTATTTCAGAGCGCTCAAAAAATAAATCTATAATTTTCTCATCTTCCATCATCTACCTCCTTCACTTAATTAGTAGCAGTTGTATCTTATAAATTACAGAGTGGTGCGAAATTATATTTAAATCAACTTTTCAATTACTATAATTGTTCGGCTTAAATAATTCTATTGCTTCCACAAATTATGCATGATATACTTTATAAAAAGCAACCGATTTTCATTATAAGCATTAATATATATTTTTTGATGCTTTCTTAATTCTTTTAATGCACATAATAATCAAGACGATATAAGATGAATATGTACATTATCGAATAACCCTATCTGAAAAATTCTTGCTTTTATATTTCCAAATAAATAAGCAGGAATTTGAGTGATTTAAAAGGAGGAATCCTCTTATGTGTGAAGCATTAAAAATATTAATGAAAGACGAACTTGATGAAAGTATGGAGAAAGGTATCGAGAAAGGTATCGAAAAAGGCAACGATCTAATTTTACAATTAAAGGCAGGAGCATCCGATGAAGAGTTACTACATAATGGCTATTCAACAGAAGCGATTCAGGCTGCAAAAGAAACTTTAAAACTTATTCTTGCATAAATATTACGAATAAATATTATCTCACAAAAATGACTGCACTGTTCAATTTGAACATGCAGTCATTTTATTTTTCAATCCTCTATAATTTTTATTTATTAAAGCTTTCTTTATTTATTAAGCTTTGCACTTACTATTTTATAATACGAATTTGATGTAATCTTATACACAATCGCATAAAGCACTGCAAATATTATAAAACTTACAATACTTGTTCTTATAAAAAGTTCTACATTGTAGAGACTAAACATCGCAAGAAGCTTACGCACAATAGGGAACGCAAAGCATACATGAATTCCTGCTAAAATAAGTGGCAGATAAAATACTGTAAGAACCTGTGAATTTATGCTCTTTCTTATCTCACTGTCTGTCATTCCTACTTTTCGCATGATATCAAATCTTGCGTGATCCTCATAGCCTTCTGAAATCTGCTTATAGTATATAATAAGTACTGCTGCAAAAATAAATACAATACTAAGAAGTATACCCAGATAGAAGATACCACCAAATGACATATAGAAATCAGTTCTTTCCTTTTCTCTTATCTCTATTGACACTGTTCCACAGTCATACCCGTCTGCGACAAATTTATCATTGATTTTCTGACCATACTCAATCTGTTTTTCTTCTGGCAAATTAAGGTCAAATCCATATTTATAACTATAAATGAGCCGTGAACCACCTTCTGTGTCCTGAATTTTTTTAATTTCATCCAAAGCCTTATCATAATCATTTATATACAAGACCATTATAGGTGCTACTTCTTCACCGACATCCTCCATATTTGGACATTTTTTTAAAACTTTTTTAACCTTAAAAGATGTATTTCCGTCTATTTCTATATCTTTTTGATCATACGTCCTTGAATAAAAAAGTAGTGCTTCGTCGTCAGCCAGGCTTACATTTTCACCTGTCATCTTATTGTAGTCATCGATTGGAATAAAATATAAAAGTGCCACATGTGCCATAGCCTGCATATCTGTTGAGCCATATGCCCCAACTGCTGTGTCCAATTTATTTTCTTCCAGTATGCCCGCAATGGATGCACTTCTTATTTCATAGACATTCTTCTTGTTCACCTTACAATCTTCAATTGCTTTTTCTATTCCACCTTTTATAGTATTTATGTTCTTAATACTTGCCTGGCTTGCATCATCAAAATTGATTGAAAATAAAATTTCCCTTGGAAATCTTGCCCTAAGTGCATCCTCGCTTCCAAAATATAAACACGATGTAGAGGAAATAATTATAAGAACCATTGTTGCAAGTATGCAAATCGATGCAAGCCCTGCTCCATTTCTTTTCATTCTATATGTCATCGACGAAACCGATACAAAATGCTTTTTATTATAATAGAATCTCTTGTTCTTCTGTAACAGCTTGCACATAACTACTGAACCTGCAACCATCAGAAAATACGTTGCAAATATTACAAGTATAACTGCAATAAAAAACTTAGAAAAAGCAACAATCGGATTTTGGATTGTAACCGATGTATAATATGCATATCCAAGAAGTAGCACACCTAAAACAGCAAGTATCCAGTTTGCTTTTGGTGGCTTCTCACCAACTTTATCACTGCTAAGAAGATCTATAGTTTTTGAAAAATATATCTGTCTTAAGTTGTTCAAAAATACTGCTAAGAATATGGCGAGAAAAATTTTAACAGTAGAAATAATTGCTTTAATGCCAATAAAAAAACTATAATCTACATCTATTTTTATCATGTTAAGCAGCCCAAGCTGTGCAAATTTAGCAAGTGTAATTCCAAATACTAAACCAATTACTATCGATACAACAGCAACAACAATGCTCTCACACGACAGGATAATTGTCAGCTCCTTTTTACCCATTCCAAGTATATTATACAAACCGAATTCTTTATTACGCCTTTTCATCAGAAATGAATTTGTATAAAACAGAAAGATGCATGAAAATATTGCAATAACCCACCTTCCGAATCCAAGAACCATCTGAACATTTTTGCCGCCGCGGATATGTGAAATAGTCTCATCCATATGCAGTGCCATAATAATGTAATACATCATCACCATACCTATACATGTCAGGATGTATGGTATGAATATCTTACCGTTTTTGCGAATTCCATCCTTCGCAAGTCCAAAGTAAAATCCTAACTTCATGCTCTGTCACCTCCTGTAGTAAGAAGTGTCAGCGTATCTGTTATCTTCTGGTACATCTGTGTATCGGTATCATCACCTCTGTACATCTGATGGAATACCTGTCCATCCTTGATAAAAAGGACTCTCTTTGCCATGCTTGCGGCTTTAACAGAATGTGTAACCATAAGGATTGTCTGCCCAAGACTGTTTACCTCTTCAAATAAGTGTAAAAGTTCATCTGAAGACTTAGAATCAAGTGCTCCTGTGGGTTCATCTGCAAGAATAAGTTTTGGATTTATTATCATTGCTCTCGCTACTGCTGCTCTTTGCTTCTGCCCACCAGATACCTCATATGGATATTTATTTAAAAGAGATGCAATTCCTAGTCTCTGTGCAATTGGCTCTAAGCTTTTCTTCATCTCATTATAATTTTTACCAGCAAGTACAAGTGGAAGATATATATTGTCCTCTAATGTAAATGTATCAAGAAGATTGAAATCCTGAAACACAAAACCAAGTTCATTTCTTCTAAACTCTGCAAGTGCTGAATCTTTGATAGATGAAAGATCTTTGCCATCTAATATAACTTTTCCTGCTGTTGGCTTATCAAGAGCTGCTAAAATATTAAGCAGTGTAGATTTACCCGAGCCGGACTCACCCATGATTGCGACATATTCGCCCTGCTCAACAGTAAAATTTACATCTGTAAGTGCCTCTACTTTATTTCCACCAAATCGGGTCACGTAAACTTTCTTTAAATTACTAACTTCCAAAATACTCATGTAAGTTTCTCCTTTTCATCATCATTCTGTTAAAACACATCCTATGTAGTGCGTTCCTTAACTTTGTGACCTTATTGTAAAAAAAATAACAGACTTACTCCATCGAATCAACTTACAATTTCAATCTCAATCTTACATTTTTGTAAGATTACTAATCAAATAGTGTTGGAAGCTCAGATTACTAGAAGTTCCCCCCTTTCATGTGACATCTGTACACTTTATTCTGTTGCACTCTCTACGCTGTTTTCAACATCGCCACTGATACTGGTTGATTCTCCATCCTCTACTGGAACTGTCACAGTATAGTTTCCATTCTCGTCAGCCTTTAACTGTGCATCTTTCTTCTGAACATTTCCCTCTGAATCAGTGGTTGTAATCGTAACATGGAACAGCTCTGCTACTTTCTGGGCTATAGCTCCATCTGTAGCCGCATTTACACCGACTGTACCTCCTGAAATTACTGCTACCACTACTGCTGCTATTGCAATCTTTCTTACGATATTAAATTTCATATTATGCCTGCCTTTCTTCTTAAACACAAGGAATTTTACACGTTCTATATCTTCCTTTTTAGCTGTGTTTGTCAATATTTCTTCTTCTGGTTCATACTGCTGCATAATCTCAAAAAACTTATCGTCTGCCATATCCATTTTCCTCCAATATCTTTTCCATTTTCTTTCGCATACGACTTAATGTCATTTTGACTTTCGACAGAGAAACATCACAGACCTTTGCTATTTCCTTTGTTTTTTCATAATTGTAATAGTATCTTACAAATATCTCTCTATCTAGATTCGAACTTTCATCAAGAACCTGTGATATTAATTCAAATTGCTCTTTCATCTCAATATTGTAATCTGGACCTGCTGTTATATTATTTTCCAGCTTCTCATATTCATCCTGATCCAATGATATATCACCGCGAAACTGCCTGAGTTTATTTCTCGCCTCATTTCTGGCTATAGATACAAGATATGGTTTTAACGGCTTATTATCATCAAGCTTATCCGCGTTATCCCATACCTTGAAAAATATATCTGAAACAACCTCATCGATATCTTCCTGGGACATAATTCCATTCAGAATATTTTTTGCAATGGTATATGTGTATCCACCATATAAATTCATGATTTCAATCAATGCCTTTTGTCTATGCAGTTTTAAATCATGTATAATCTTCTTGTCGTTCAACTAGTTGTACTCCTTTGTAAATGGTCCATTCACCTTTATATACACATCCAATTCCATTTTGGTCACATAAAAAAGAAGCTTCTGAAATTCCAAAAGCTCCCTTATCGTAAAATTTGCTGTGTTATTATCCAATCAAAACTTTTTTCCCTTTAAAAGCAAAACCGTAATGTCGTATTCGCGATGACTCTATTCCCGCTTCAATCAATTCTGCATCATAATTTTTCTCATTAATCTGGGCAAGCGCAAAATTAACTGTTTCCTGCAAAGTCGCTTCCCTGCTACTATTGTGCACCTTAAATTCTATAATGACAGCTGGATATTTTACAGACTCTTTCTTTCTTGGAATCATCATTATATCGTATCTTCCAAAACCACTTTCCCTATTCGATTTGATCTCATAAGTATCCGCAAAATCTGACATCATTCCAAGTACAAATCCATGATAAAAACGCTCTGGCTCTGAATCCCCAGAAGACTCACTGCCTACATCAAAATAACTGAATGTTGCCACAGTAATCTTGTTCATATAGTAATTCATCGCCTCAATATCCCCCGCAATCAGCGCTTTTACAAAACCATTGTAATTAGACAATGAACATTCAAACCAGCCTTTGAACATGTTTGAAAACATACTCATAGTCTCAAGATTTGTTATAGAAAGTGTATACCATGGTTCGCGTGTAATACCTTTGTAATTTATATCTTCGACCTTTAAATAACCTCCAGCCAAAAGCAGGCTCCATACAGCATTTTCATTCTGCCTTAGCTGTTCAAAAACAATCTGTTCATCAATATTTACATTAATAGAACCACCATCAAGAAGTGTTTCCATCATGCTTTTCATTTCCCCTGATGCACTCTGCAACAAATTATTTACCAGACTATTTGAACTGGTAGATGCCCAATACGGACTTAATAATTTTTGATCCAGATAATTTGTAATAGACCACGGATTGTAAATATCCCTCTTAGAACCAAAGGTAAATCCATCATACCACTGCTTTACATCTTCCTTCTTATCATCTAATCCAAAAGCAGTAAGCGCATCAAATACCTCATCCTCTGTAAATCCAAAGCATGACGCATATTTATCTGACGTAGTAGTAACAATACTCAAATTATTCAGATCAGAAAACATCGATTCCTTCGATCCTCTCGTTATTCCCGTCATAATCGCACGCTCCAGACAGGCGTTAGTTTTAAATGTGGCGTTAAACAGATTACGCAAAAAAGAAATCAACTCTTCCCAATATCCATATACATATGCCTCCTGCATTGGTGTATCATATTCATCAAGCAGAATTATGACTTTTTTATTATATACGTGTTCCAAATACCTGCACATATAATTCAAGCTATCACAAGCCATTACATCATCCATATCTGCCATATCAGTGAGTACATGTCTAAATGTAATCTCTTCTGACTTAGTGAGCTGTCCATTTTCAAGCAGATACTCATAATCCTGATACAAGCTGACAATTCTTGATTTAATCTGCTTCTTGGCATCCGATATATTATCCGCTTTAACAGATGCGAAACTTAAAAACAGTACTGGAAAAGTTCCCTGGATGTCTCTGTATTTCTGTTCATTCCAAATGGAAAGTTCCTCAAACAAATCACTTCTATTAGAGTATTTGTTTGAAAAAAAGCAGTTAAGCATACTCATATTAAGAGTTTTTCCAAAACGCCCTGGTCTTGTAATCAGGGTAACATCATCACGACATTCCCACCATTCTCTTATAAAATCAGTTTTGTCAATATAAAAACATTCATTTTCTCTTATTGAAGCAAAATCCTGTTTTCCAATACCAATTTTTCTTTGCATACACTTTCCTACTTTCTACTGATATAATTTAAAACTATTATACATTACCGTTATCACTGCGGTAAACATTACAATTCATGATAATAAGGGCAGATATCCTCGTAATGACCGTCCTTCATTCGAAAACCTTTTTGATAAGTTTTATTCCTATAAGAACCGCCATAGATAGTAATTATTATAGCATACTCCCACAAACGCGCCAGCAAATACTATAAATAAAATTATTACGCAGCCCTTACTTATCATTACATTATTACATGTATATCAGCTATTCCACATTACTTTCTTCCATATATTATTCCCATTCCACTTATCATCCATGGTGTCGTAACAAAACCTGGAATAAAATCAAGCTTCTTCTCAAGATTTCCAATATAATGAATCTCCGATATTCCTTCGCTTTTGAGAATTTCAACAAATTCGTTCATATCACCATACAAAGCCTTCTGAGAGAACATATCCTGAAATGAAAATACACCTCCCTTTTTAACCACACGCAGTGCCTCCCTTACGACCTCTCTTTTATCCTTGGCTGTACGCACCTCGTGGAAAACAAAATTGCTTACTGCGGCATCGAATGTTCCGTCAGCGAAATCAAGCTTTGCGGCATCTCCTTTTTGAAAAGTAACCCTGTCTGCAATACCTTCTATCCTGGCATTTCTTTCACACTGTTCCTTGGCATAGCTCCATTCTGCTCCCCAATAATCCATCGCTGTAATCTTTGCCTTTGGAAATGCCTTCGCACATCTTACAGTAAGTGCCGCCGCACCACATCCGATATCAAGCAGACGTCCCTCACCATTCCATTCAAGATGTTCTACAAGATTCTGATGCACACCAGCCATCATATTGCCTTTTCCGAACGCAAATTTTTCATGACACACATACATGTAAATTGCCATAGCCGCTGTCACCGCACATATCACACCAAATATTGCTGTAATAATCGGATTTTCTACTGTAAATCCAAGTACAAACGCAATTATCAGAAATAATGCCGTCATTCCGAAAAGCATACACAATGCCTTCTCTGGTACCCAGTTTCCATAATTTGCTTCTTGTTTCATTTCTTTTTCCTCCTGATTTTCCTCTAATTTTAATGAGCACATAACAAAAGTGGCAAAATGTTATTTTTTGCAATAGAAAAAGCCTACCGCATCATCTGCGATAGACTTTCATCTCTTTCTTTAAATGTTCAATTAGTGCTTTCGTCCCAGCATCTGCATGTATACCAATCTCTCTGGTAAGCCGTATTCTCTCTTCCAAAGTATAATCTCCTTTGATAAGCTCCATATATCCCTGCAATCTCATTGCAACGAGAATCCGTATAAGCTCTGCATCAGGCTCCTGCCCCATGAATTTTGAAAAATAACTTCTGAATGCTTCCTGCATCTGCATGTCAACCTGACGCCTGAAACCTTCGTATTTGCTCCCCTGCACTTTGTCCATAAGGATTATCGCCTCCCGCCGATGGTCTGATATGTATTCCATCAACAGTCGTTCGTTGTCCTCAGCAGTACCTGGATCTTCTTCTTCTCTTTTCGCCATCTCCATACACATTCGGCTGTAATCTGTTATTATCGGTCCTAAAATTGCCTCAAGCAAATCCTCCTTGCTTTCAAATGAACAATAAAAAGCACCTGTCGTAACACCTGCCGCCTTGCATATATCCCGAAGGCTTGCTTTCATGTAGCCTTTATCTAAAAATTCTGCTTTGCCTGACTTGATTAACTTTTGCCGTGTTTGTTTTTTGCGCTCATCTTCCATAACACCTATTATGTTAGTATGAACTAACCTCATTGTCAAGCACCACTTGCCCTTGTTTAATTTTTCCACTTTAATAATAAACTCCTATCACTTGTCAATTTGAACTAATCACGTTATAATTTTGCACGTACGTTGTAACTAACTTTGAGTTTACATTACAAGTATTATATTTTCAATAACAAGGCAGGCAATTTTATGAAACGCAAAGCACTTAAAGCAGCATTTCCATATACAATACCAATTTTCGCAGGGTTCTGGTTTCTCATTCAGGCGAGACATCTATTCTATGGAATATCTATGCTGGATAAATTTAAAGGAATGGGATGGAAGAAATTTTATCTGATATTTGGAATGTGTGATGAGACTAGGTATCAGTTTTGTAATGACATCAATGTTTGTGGTGATTTTCCTCGACCAATGGTTAAAAGAAGACAATCACATATCCTCGCTTGTAGGAATTCTATCGTCTGTAGCATGTCTTTTTTGCTTCGGTCCGGACTCATTTATGATTCCTACCATAATACTTATCCTATTATCACTCACACTTTTGAGGAAAAAAATGGACACTCCACCAGAAAGTCAGGAGGTATCACAATGACACTCTTACAACAGATAATTACAATAGGCCTGTGTATCGCCGGAACTATGCTTACACGCTTTTTACCTTTTATAATTTTTAATGAAAATACAAAAACACCAGCATTTGTGCAATACATCGGTAAATATCTTCCCGCTGCGGTTTTTGGAATGCTGGTTGTATATTGTCTTAGAAATATAAATATTCTTGCTGGCAGTCACGGTCTGCCCGAGGCTATTTCTATAATTGTAACCGTCGTGCTACACCTGTGGCGACGTAATATGCTCATATCAATAGCAGGCGGAACCATATGCTATATGGTGCTTATACACTTTGTATTTCTTTGATTGCAAAAATGAACTTTGAGAAACCATGCGTTCAATCCTCTCCGCTATGCAGGAATGAGACTCAAATTTGAAAACAATTATGCGTTGTAATTCTAACAAGCCCCAAACACAACGGGTGCTATTTTTATTTCCCAAAATTTAGTAAACATTTTTTCACTTTTTCCTTATATTCTTAAGTTTGAGTGCCTATTTTTCTATTGTTTAGCGGAATAACACTTAATCTATTTACCTTTTTGCTCATGAGTGCTATTCTCTCCACATCAAACAAGTGCACCACAGGATGCGCACGAAAAAGAAATCACTCAAAGAAAATACTGAAAGAAAAGAGGAGTAAATAATGAATAAGAACATGAGACTTGAATCAGACTCAATTGGAACAATGAACGTACCTGAGGATGCTTACTATGGAGTACAGGCACTGCGTGCAAAAAACAATTTTCCTATAACAGGAACTCCAGTTAATTCAACTTTTATTTATAATCTTGCCAAAATCAAGCGGGCTGCCGCAATCACCAACAGAAATGCCGGCAAATTAAAACCTGAAATAGCTGGAGCAATCGAATCTGCCTGCAATGAAGTTATCTGCGGAATGTTTGACTGTGAATTTATTGTTGATGGAATTCAAGGTGGAGCTGGTACAAGTGCCAACATGAACATGAATGAAGTGGTTGCCAACAGAGCTATCGAAATTCTATGCGGCAGAAAAGGTGATTACTCTATCGTACATCCAAACGACCATGTAAACATGGCCCAGTCTACCAATGATGTAATTCCAACTGCTGGCAAACTCACAGTTCTTGATTTGTTAAAACCTCTCGATAAAACTCTCTCCCGACTTGAAAAAGCGCTATACGACAAATCCAAAGAATTCGACCATATTGTAAAAATAGGACGTACACAGCTCGAAGACGCTGTTCCAATGCGCCTTGGACAGACATTTCATTCATATGCATCCATGATTACCCGCGACCGCGACCGACTCAAGCAGGTTCGCACAGAAATGTATACAGTAAATATGGGAGCAACCGCAGTTGGTACAGGAATCAACACATCAAGCTATTATTTTGATCACATCGTACCTACACTTGCACATATCACAGGATACCCACTTACACAGGCAAGTGACCTGTTCGATGCAACCGAAAATCTTGATGCATTTGTCCGCATATCATCATGCCTCAAAGCATGTGCTGTAAATCTGTCAAAGATGTGCAATGACCTGCGCCTACTTGCCAGCGGACCCAAGGCAGGACTTGGAGAAATCACTCTTCCTGCAATGCAGAATGGTTCATCAATTATGCCTGGAAAAGTAAATCCTGTTATTCCTGAGGTTGTATCACAGGTAGCCTTCCATATAATTGGACACGACACAACAATTACAATGGCGGCAGAAGCTGGTCAGATGGAATTAAATGCTTTCGAGCCAGTCATCTTCTATAATCTTTTTGATTCACTCATCACACTCACACACGCTGTGACCACACTTACTGACAATTGCATCCTCGGTATTACTGCCAACGAAAAACGATGCAATGATCTTCTCAATGCAAGTGTCGGCATCACTACCGCACTGTGCCCATACATCGGTTACAAGAAAGCTGCAAGTCTTGCAAAGGAATCACTAAAGACAGATATTCCTGTAAAAGAACTTGTTCTAAAATATGGTCTTATGGACGAAGCAACCTTAAATTCAGTCCTTGATCCATACGCTGTAACCGAACCAGATTCAAATAAAGAAAAAATTCAGGCAGTTTCCTAACTGCCTGAACCCTTTTTAATAATTTTTATATTTATATTGTGATATGGGGATATGAGTATCAATTGTCTTTTCTATCCAATTCAACAATCCTATTACACTTTTCTGCTACATTTAAGTCATGTGTAACAATAACAATAGTTTTCCCTAATTTGTTCATATCCTTTAGTCTTTCCATAACCAAATCTCGGTTTCCAGCATCAAGCGAGCCCGTTGGTTCATCAGCTAAAATTATTTCACAATCCCTAATAATAAGCTTTATTAACGCAACTCGTTGTTGCTCTCCACCACTAAGCTGAAACACTTTATTCTTACCCTTTCCTTCCAATTGGAATTCATTGAGAAGTTGATTAATTTGCAATTCTTGCTCTCTTTTAGGTATTTTTTTGTATGCATACGCTAATCTTAAATTCCATTCAACAGTTTCATCATCAATTAAACCATAATTTTGAAACAAATATCCTATTGTATTTCTTCTGAGTATCATTGCCTGTTTAGAATTAATACTATTTATACTTTTCCCTTTTATTTTATATCTTCCAGATGAAGGTGCTGATATAAGTCCCAAAATATTTAGTAATGTGGTTTTACCACTCCCACTTTTCCCAACAAGAGCTACCATTTCCCCCTTATTTATAGTGAGCTTAATATTCTGTAAAATATATTGATCATTAAATTTTTTCCCAATATTATCTATTTCCATCATAGCATCCATCTTTATCACTCTCCCTTCATAATCTCTGAAACATTGTTAAATATCAGATGTCTAATCATAATCAGTAAAATTGCTATATCTAATACAACGCTTAAAATTATTATAAGAATATTTTGCTTGAATACTAGCAATGGAATTGCCAAAATTAAAACTATAAGTTCCATTATCAGTTGCAACTTTACATTTTTTATTATTGAAAACCCCATCAAATGTTTTAACGCATATCGTTTCCTATTCACCATAACTTCCAAATAATTTGAAAAGAATATTATCATAAATAATGTAAGCACAAATAATATTACAAATACTGTCGATTGATATACTAAAAACTCATAATATCTTATATCCTCTGTTAATGGTGTCAATAACGTTCCTACAGAAAGCAGATTATCAATTTCATATTCCGCTAATAACATTTTGTACTCATCTCGATCTGTTAATTCAAAAGCTAATTTTCCATTTGATAATTCAGATAGATACCATGTTCCATCAAAATTTCCATTATCTATAAATATTATAGAATTCTTAATCTCTTCTCCTGTTTCTAGTAAATATTCATTTAACAGTGGCGTAGTCTGCTCATCCCTTATATAAACAATAGTTGCATCTTTAAACTTTTTTTCCTGTTCCCCCTTATAAAAACAATCATAATTCATCATAGAATTATATTGTTCATAACAAAATTGCTTCACATTTTTTTCCTGCTTATATTTCTGCGGAACCAATATTACCGACTCTGAATCTGATATTGAAATTCGATTTCCATTCTCATCAAGAAAATTCATATACTTATCATAATAATTTTTATTTACAACCACATAATTTTCTTTGTAAGAGTCATTTAATTCATTAAAATTTGTTTTATATATCTCGTAATAAGAATCACTCGCAATATTGGTAATATTTGCATCAATTAAAATTGATTTGCTATAATATTTATCATATAAATTTTTTACTGCTTTAGATAAGTTTTCAATACTATCATTATCAGCAAATAATTTATCATACTCATCTGCATTAAAACCATTAGAAGTGTAGTATTTAGCCAAACTTCTATACCCCTCAATGCGTTCTAATGATTTATTATATCCCTTAAGTTCATTTGTTAGTAACGAGATTGAAATTGTAACAGCTATAATAAAAACAATTTTTATAACATTCATTACATTATTCCACACTGATGAATAAACCTGATTTTTTATCATCGAATTAATATTAATATAACGAATACTTATTTGAGTAAATAATAATTGAATTATTGTAAAACCCCAAACTATCAATATAGCAATTATTAATCCAACAAAATACTTTATTGATAAACGCTTATTAAATGAAAAATATGCCACATGAATTAATATCGTTATTCCTGTTGCCAATAATTCCATGGGTAAAAATTCATTAAACGAGTCCAAAATCATTTTCAATGAAGAAAACCCATCTAATTTTTTTATCGCATTAATTTTAATTCTTGAAAATGTATATACTAACAAAATAAACTGCGAAATCAAAATCAAAATTATTAAATTAACAGCGTTATTTTTTATAGCCTGAAAATAACTTATGTTATTATCATCACATTCTTTTATTGTTAAATTTAACTTATTAGATATTGATTGGATTTGTTCATACGATATATCAGATTTAAACTTACCGGTTGAATCGGCAAAATCTTCCTTTGATAATCTCAAATAACTAACTTTTTTTTCTTTACTAACAGGAATTACTGGAGATATAGATATATCATCAGTATCATATACCTCATATTCTTGTATTCCATCTGTAGATATTGGTTCCTTTACAACCTCAATAGATTTTTTTTGTTTAATTAATTCATCGTACAAATTTCCAAGGCTTGTGCCATTAGCTTCCTCTAAATAATACGAATTTAAATTTTCATCTCCCATATTATTCAGGAAATATATATCATAAAAAGACTGACCATAAATAAATGAACACACAAACATTTGTCCGATGAGAAAAATAAGAAGAAATTTTTTCATATAAATTCACTACCACCATAAAAATTTAGGTAAGACCTACCTTGAAATGATAATATCACCTATGCATAACTATATAATAATATTTACCTAACATTAATCTAACTTTTGTGGTAGCGTAATTTCAACCTGCATTCCATTATTCAAATTGTTAAATTTTGTATTGCCTGAGTGTAATTGTATAATTCTTTTTACAACCATAGTACCCCAACCATGTATATTATCCGTATTTCCCTCCTTCATAGTATTCAACATGCAGATTTTCTCCCTATTTACTCCACTCCCATTATCTTCAAAAATAATGTTTATATCAGAATCTTTTTTTCTAACATATATAACTACTTTACATCCTTGTTCATTATGCACTATGCTATTTATTAAAATATTTCCAAATGCTCTTTTCAACAAATGCTCATCACATTCTAAATACAGTTTTTCGTCTTCAGACTCATTTTTCATTATAAATTCATACTTATCCTGTCCATACATATTCATAACATCAACAATACATTCTCTAAGCAATCTATTGATATCAAGAACTTTTGTATTAAGTTCAAAAAAATTATTGTCCATCTTATTAATTAAATTTAAGTCATTAACCAAATATTTTATTTTGAATGACTGGTTCTTTATTATATCCAATTTGCAATTTTTTTCATCTTTATTTACTGTACAATATAATTCTTCAACATTTCCAACAATTACAGATAAAGGTGTTCTTATGTCATGTGATACTCCTGCCAACCATTCTTCTTTCATTTTATTAGATTTTTTAATTGCTTTTTTCTGTTCTGTCAACTTCTCTGAAACATTATTAATCGCCCTTATTATTTCCTTTAAATGACCTTTTTCATCTAATTTAATTTCTTTTTCATCAGATACTTCCAAAATCCCTGCAACAACTGTCTTCAATTCTTTCATATACGCAAACGATAACAGATATGCTAATACAATTGTAACTATAATATTTAAAACTACAACTACAACAGCTGCAACTATTCCATTTTCTAATTTAATAGCAACGTTCTTTTTCCATATACTTTTTGAATCTTTACCTAAAATAACCAATCCGCCTGGAGCATTTATCATATTAATCGGATAATCTTCAAGATACCACTTTGCTCCATCAGCAATTTCACCCACAGTATAATCTCTCTTCAACTCATCTGGAAGCATATAAGAATAGATCAATTTTCCAGAATCATCTAATATCATCATCCATTTATAATTATTTTTTACATACTTAATACTCTCATCACTAATTGAACACACATTATCAGCTATTGTTATTCCATTTAGAAAATAACTACGTTCTTGTGGGGAACTGCTTTCAGTAAAATCCAATAATACTTTTATCAAAAAAAAATTCATTATTAATAATGCTGTAACAATAAATATTGTTATTTTAATATAACGTTTGAGTATATCTCTCATAATATATTCCTCTTAATTAATTTTCAATTTATAGCCAATCCCCTTAACTGTTATTAAATATTGCGGTTCAGATGGATTTTGCTCAATCTTCTTTCTTATTCTTCGAATATGCATCATTAAACTTTGCTCATTTCCATAGACATCTTCTCCCCATATTGCGTCTGCAAGCGAATCTCTTGTAACTACCCTGTTTTTATTTTCATATAATTTTTTTATAATATCACGTTCTTTTGCAGTCATTCCAACTCTTAGTTCTCCATTAATTATGAGATTTTGTGAAAAATCTACCACCGTGCTTCCCAAATTAAAAATGAACTCAGGTTGAACATCCGTTTGATATGTTCTTCTCAATATCGCAGTAATTCTATAAATCAATTCCTTCATTAAAAATGGTTTTGTAATATAATCATCAGCACCTAACCCCAATCCCACTAATCTATCAATATCCTCATCTTTCGCTGTCAAGAAAACTACAGGAACATTTTCATGCATTCGTGCATATTTTAACACCTCATAGCCCTCTCCATCTGGCAACATTATATCTAAAACAAGTAAATGCGGTTTTTCTGCCATAAACAATTCCTTTGCCTCATAGACAGTGCTTGCTGTAATAATTTTATAAAATCCTTCCTTTAACAACTCATTCTTTACATGAGTAAGGATTTCCTTTTCATCATCAAGTAATAATATTTTGTAATCACTAATATTCATTGACTCTCACGTATAATCCAATTATCCTCTTTTGAGGTTAATGGATTATTCTCCTTTCTCCCATTTCTTGGGTTTTACT
>CAKRLV010000039.1 GCA_934359755.1 uncultured Agathobacter sp. | reverse complement strand
CAGTAATAATCTAAATTTACTTGAGGTATTCTTTTGGGTCAATTCCTTTTACTCTTTAAAGTATACAGGAAGCTCCTTGTATTGCTTTTTATTTCGTAGGTTATTATACTTATGAAGTAGAAATATGTAAAAACTATTATTGATATGTCTATCATCAGGAATACTTATGACAGGAGATGAATCATGAATATTAATTTTGAGTATTACAGGATATTTTATTATGTTGCGAAGTATAGTAATTTTACAAAAGCAGCACATGCTCTGGGAAATAGTCAGCCAAATGTGACAAGGGCAATGAACTGTTTAGAGAGTGAGGCACAATGTAAATTGTTTGTCAGAACGAATCGTGGAGTTCGTCTTACACCAGAGGGGGAACGGCTTTATACAAAAGTTGCAGCCGCCATAACGCTTTTTCAGGAAGCGGAAGATGAGATGACGGAAAGTGTTGAACTAAAACAGGGAAGTATAGCGATTGGTGCAAGCGAGACTGCGCTTAGCATATATCTTCTTGAAAAACTAAAACGCTTTCATATGGAGTATCCAGGAATAAGAATTAAAATTTATAATCACTCGACGCCACAGGCAATACAGTCAGTAAAAAGTGGAGAGATAGATTTCGCGGTTGTAACAACACCTACCAGGGCAATAGAGCCGCTTAGAGAGATTAAATTGCAGACATTTAATGAGATTCTGGTAGGAGGAAGAACTTTTATGGCATTGGGAAGCCAGGAACTTAGTCTGTCGGAGGTATTAAATTATCCGTTTATTTGTCTTGGAAAAGAGACGATGACATACCAGTTCTATTATAACCTGTTTCTTGAGCATGGATTGGAACTGCGGCCGGATACGGAGGTTGCAACAACGGATCAGATTCTTCCATTAGTAAAATATGAACTTGGGCTGGCGTTTCTTCCAGAACCGATGGCAATCGATGCAATTAATAGTCATGAAATAATTCAGATTCATTTGCAGGAGCAGATTCCGAGCAGGGATATATGCATGGTGTATGATGTAAAGAGACCTATGAGTGTAGCAGCGCAGAAATTAAGAAAGATACTGCTCGAAGAAAAAATGCCATAGTTTCAAACTATGGAGTTGACATAATATAATGTATTTTTCAATAACAATGTCTCGAATTATAATTTAACCATAACTACTAATGAGGTGTCCGACATAGAGAAATTACTCTATATGTGGAACTGTTTAAATTAAAAAAGGAGATTGTTATTGTTATGAAAACAGCGGTAATAGGTTTTCCAAGAATTGGAGAACTGCGAGAATTAAAATTTGAACTCGAGAAATATTTCAGAAAAGAGATTGGTGCAAATCAATTACTGAGTACTTCGGCAGAACTTCGGCAGAAGCATTGGAGATTGCAGAAGGATGCGGGGATTGATTATATTTCAAGTAATGATTTTTCTTTTTATGATATTTTGCTTGATACAGCAGTTCTGCTTGGAATTGTGCCAGAGAGATATAAGAAACTGAATCTGTCAGAGCTTGATACATATCTTGCAATGGCAAGAGGATATCAGGGAGCATCTGGAGATGTAAAAGCTCTTGCGATGAAGAAGTGGTTCAACACGAACTATCATTATATTGTGCCAGAAGTAGAAGATGACACAGTGATAGAATTGACAGGCAATAAGCTGTGGGAAGAATACAATGAGGCAAAGGATATCGGAATCGAGACAAAGCCTGTTGTAATCGGACCATACACTATGCTTAAATTATGTCGGTATACTGGTGCGAAAAAGGCTGATGATTATGTTGAAGCGATAATAAACGCATATCAGAATCTGATTAAAAAATGCGGTAATAATCAGATTGAATGGATTCAGATTGATGAGCCATCACTTGTTCAGGATATGGACAAGAACGATATTGCACTTTTCCATAAAATATATAATGTTCTGTTATCAGAAAAGGGAGACTGCAAGATTCTTTTGCAGACATACTTTGGGGATGTGAGAGATATCTATGAGTATTTAATCAGGCTGGATTTTGATGGAATCGGACTTGATTTCATCGAGGGAAAAGAGACAATAAATCTTATAAACCAATACGGTTTTCCACAGGACAAAATTCTGTTTGCAGGTCTTGTAAATGGAAAGAATATCTGGAAAAATCATTATGAGAAGACTTTAAATATTTTAACACAGCTAAAAGAGAAAAAGATTCAGACAGTATTATCTACATCATGTTCATTATTGCATGTGCCATATACTATCAGAAATGAGCAGAAATTATCGAATGAGTACTTAGAGTATTTTGCTTTCGCAGAAGAAAAACTACATGAGTTAAGAGAGATAAGTATTCTTGCTGAAGCTGATAACTACACAGTTCTGGAAAGTTTTATAAATAATAAGAAATTATTTGCAAAAGACAGAGACTGTGATAATGCATCTGTAAAAGAAAGAATGGCGAAAATTGGAGAAAGTGATTACACAAGATTGCCAGTAAGAAGCGCTCGCCAGAAATTACAGAAAGAAATATTAAATCTACCTGAGTTTCCAACTACAACAATTGGTTCATTTCCACAGACAAAGGATGTAAAAGCAAACAGATCAGCATATCGTAAAGGCAATATTACAAGACAGGAATATGTGGATTTTAACAAAAAGAAAATAGCAGAATGTGTAAAATGTCAGGAAGAAATCGGACTGGATGTACTTGTGCATGGTGAGTATGAGCGAAACGATATGGTTGAATATTTCGGAGAGGCATTAGGTGGTTTCCTTTTTACAGAAAAGGCATGGGTACAGTCATATGGAACACGCTGTGTGAAGCCACCAATTATCTGGGGAGACGTGTATAGAAAAAATCCTATCACTGTTGAATGGTCAGTATACGCACAGTCTCTGACTAAGAAAATAATGAAAGGAATGCTTACAGGACCTGTTACTATTTTGAACTGGTCGTTTCCTCGTGAGGACATTTCCATAAAGGAATCAATTTCCCAGATTGCACTGGCAATAAGAGACGAGGTGCTTGATTTAGAGGCAAATGGAATTAAAATAATACAGATTGATGAGGCTGCACTTCGTGAGAAACTTCCTCTGCGTAAGAGCGACTGGTACAGCGAATACCTTGATTTTGCTATTCCAGCATTCCGCCTGACACATAGCGGAGTAAGTAAGGAAACACAGATACATACACATATGTGCTATAGTGAATTCACAGATATTATCAAGGCGATTGATGATATGGATGCGGATGTAATTACGTTTGAAGCATCGCGTTCAGATTTGCAGATACTTGATGCACTGCGTGCCAATAATTTTGAGACAGAAGTAGGTCCGGGTGTGTACGACATACATTCGCCTAGAATTCCATCAGTCGATGAGATCGTAAATGCACTCAACAAAATGCTGACAAAGATTGATAGAGAAAAACTCTGGGTAAATCCTGATTGCGGACTTAAGACAAGGGGAACGCAGGAGACAGTTGCAAGCTTACAGAATATGGTAAAGGCAGCAGCAATTATAAGAAAATAGAAAAGAAGACTTATACATGCATATATTTTCTTATTGTATAGATTTGTGAGTTGGAAAAGAAGAGAATCTGTGTTACAATAGACCTGTATTTAAGCCACATAGTATTGTGCTATGTGGCGTTTTATTGCGCAAAAATAAAATTATGGTCAATCGTCATAATTAAGAGGATGGAGAAAAGTATGGATCAGAATTTCATGAAAGAGAAAAAAATACTGCCGCTTGTAATAACGATGTCACTTCCAATGGTTATTTCCATGGCAGTCAATTCACTGTACAACATCGTGGATAGTTATTTCGTGGCGAATATCAGTGAAGATGCAATGACAGCACTCTCATTAGTATACCCTGTTCAGAATCTGATGACAGCAATAGGAGTAGGATTTGGAGTAGGACTGAATGCAAGAATTGCATATTTTCTTGGTGCTGATAACAAAAAAGCAGCAGATCAGGCTGCAACAACGGGAATGCTGCTTAGTTTTGTGCATGGAATAATACTGATGGTTATATGTTTGCTTGGCATGCCATGGTTTTTGTCTCTTTATACGAAGAATGAAAGCATGATAAAAATGGGGCTTGAATATGCCAACAGAGCATTCCTTTTTTCAGTAATCATAATGGTCAGCATTGCATTGGAGAAAATATTTCAGGCAGTTGGAAGAATGAAAGCATGTATGGTCAGTATGATGGGAGGATTCATAACCAATATTGTACTCGACCCGCTAATGATTTTTGGAATAGGACCATTTCCGAAAATGGGGATGGCAGGAGCAGCGTATGCGACTGGAATAGGACAGAGTGTATGCCTTTTAATGTATATCGTCTTTTTATTTGTGACTCCAATACCTGTTACATTTAGCAAGAAGAATATTTCTTTTGACAAAGGAATCATATCAGGGGTGTATGCGGTTGGAATCCCAGCCACATTAAACATGGCATTGCCGTCATTTCTCATATCCTCACTGAATGGTATACTGGCTGGTTTCTCAGAAAAATATGTACTTGTACTTGGTGTGTACTATAAGTTGCAGACATTTATTTATCTGACTGCGAACGGAATAATACAGGGTATCAGACCGCTTGTCAGTTTTAATTATGGTGCAGGTGAGAAGAAAAGAGTGCAGAGTATTTTTAGGACGACACTTGTTCTTACTATCTGCGTGATGGGATGCGGAGTAGTACTTTCACTTTTGATGCCAGACCAGATGATAGGACTTTTTACATCGCAGAATGATACGATACAGATTGGTGTAGTTGCACTTAAGACGATTTGCATAGGATTTGTATTTTCAGCGGTATCGGTTACTAGCTGTGGAGTGTTGGAAGCACTTGGAAGAGGAATACCATCACTTGTTGTGTCATTTCTAAGGTATGTAGCTGTCATAATTCCGGCAGCATATATACTTAGCAGGGCAGTAGGCGCAAATGGAGTATTTGCCGCATTTCCGGTCACAGAGATAGTTACAGCGGTAGCATCACTTTTTATTTACAGGAGATATTACAGAATCAGTTTTGAAGATAAGACATATGTAAATTAATACATGTAAATTAAATATATGTAGGAAGTGGCGCTTGATAAAACAGGCGCCTTTTGTTATTGTATACGGAAAATAATATGCAGTAAAATGTAGAGTAATAGAGAAAATATTGGATGGAGAGGATAATATGAAGGTTGTAGTAGCAATTGATTCATTTAAGGGAAGCCTGAGTTCACTGGAGGCAGGAGAAGCAATAGCGGAAGGAATAAAAAACAGACTGGATAAAATCAGAAAAGTAAACAGTGTAGAGGCAGTAGAAGATAGAAAGACAGTAGAAGATAGAAAGGTAGTAGAAGATAGAAAGGTAGTAGAAGATAGAAAGACAGTAGAAGATAGAAAGGTAGTAGAAGAAAGAAAGGTAGTAGAAGAAAGAAAGGTAGTAGATGATATAGAGGTGATAGTTCGCCCACTCGCTGATGGCGGGGAGGGGACTGTCAAGGCGCTTGCTCTTGGAATGAATGGAAGAATAGAGACCGTTGAAGTGACAGGCCCACTAGGAGAGAAAGTTTCGGCAGAGTATGGAATTATAGACGCAACTAACACTGCAATTATAGAGATGTCGGCAGCGGCAGGAATTACATTGATTGAGGAAAATGATAGAAATCCTCTTAATACAACAACATATGGTGTGGGAGAGATAATCTGTGATGCAATAAAGAAAGGCTGCCGCAATTTCATAGTAGGAATAGGCGGAAGTGCCACGAATGATGGTGGAGTAGGAATGTTGCAGGCTTTGGGATATGAATTTCTTGATTCAGAAAACAGGCAAGTGGATCATGGCGCAAGAGGACTGGCTGATATAAAGAAGATATCAGATGAACATGTGATACCAGAACTTAAAGAGTGTACTTTCAAGGTGGCATGTGATGTGACAAATCCATTGTGCGGTGAGCACGGATGCAGTAATATTTTCGGACCACAGAAGGGGGCAACACCTTCTATGATTGCTGATATGGATAGGTGGCTTGGTGATTATGCAAAGCTTACGCGGGAGAAGTATTCAAAAGCCGACATGTACCAGGCAGGAACAGGTGCAGCAGGTGGACTGGGATTTGCTTTTCTTTCATATACGAATGCAATTCTCGAGTCTGGAATAAAAATCGTACTCGAAGAGACTAAGCTTGAAGATTATATAAAAGAAGCTGACATTGTGGTAACAGGTGAGGGAAGACTGGATGCGCAGACAGTGATGGGAAAGGCACCAATCGGTGTTGCGCAAATAGCAAAGAAGTATGGCAAAAAGGTAATTGCATTTGCAGGCTGTGTTACTGAGGATGCATCTGTTTGTAATGAATATGGGATAGATGCTTTTTTCCCGATAGTGCGCAACATATCAACACTAGATGAAGCAATGAATCCGATAAATGCCAGAAGAAATCTGGTGGCAACAGTGGAACAGGTTTTTGGGCTGATTATATAGAATTATTCGTCTATAGATGCAAGTGATTTAATAAACTTTTATTCTCAATATGGACATCCAATTAGCAGGAAATCCCATCAATTCCATAGTTTTATCAGATGGATTATACTTTATGATGCTCTTCTTTAATTCATAATAAAACTGTCGGAAATCAGCAGCATCAAGTAAATATTTCAATGAAATTACCGTAGCAAATAAATCGGATTTGCCTTGTTGGTATCTGGAATTCACTTTCTGAATATGCAGTTTCTTATGTGCGACGAGATCAGGAATGGAATCTTGGGTTTTTGCGTTAAATAAGCGATTGCCATGAGCACAAATATTGCGGTATTTAGTGAGGATGACAAGCATCTTACCAAGTTCATTTCTGCCGATATGGTGGAAATCATTACATACAAGGGTTTTGCAGTGTCCTTTTAAATAACGATACATGCTGGCGGTTTCACCAATGGTAAGGTCGGTGGTAAGAACCCATAAAGGTACATCCTGATAAGTATGCATATAATGAGCAACCTGAGGAGAGGGATGCCGACCATTAATCTTACTATTCATTTTGCAAAAAAGATACTGTACATCGGACTGGTTATTGCCATAGTCATAATTGTTGATATCTTGATAAAAAGCCATACCATTACCATATGTATTGCTAAAATGATATGAAATGGATGATTTAACATGCTTTTCAAAGATTAATATATATTTCAGGAATATATCTCTCAATTCTGCATCAAACAAATACAAATTATAGATATCATCGAAGGTGGTGCTGGGATAAAAGCTATTAGTTGCAGGATCTTTAAAAATATCCTTGTATCCGTTGATAAGACCATAGTAACTGATTTTTTCAAGAGCAGTTGTTGCAGAAACTTCATCGTTAATGACTAACTGTTTTTGCTTTAAATGTTTAATTTGAGCCTGATAATCTAGAAAAGGCTTCTTTTGTAGATTGTTAGCCATAAAACACCTCCAAAATTTTCTGCATAAATAACAAAACGGCCCCCGCAGGAGCCGCTCGGGTTACGGGCTTCTCAAGTTTCCGTAACTCATTCACTACGAAAAGTATAAGCCATCTATGACAGAGTGTCAAATGCTTTTTAGTAGTAATTATATGATATGCAACTCTTGAGATAATTATAACACAAACTGATGTTCGATACAAGTGGCGATTGAAATATAAAAAGGTTTGAAAAGGATGCAGCTGTTTGTAATGAATATGGGATAGATGCTTTTTTCCCGATAGTGCGCAATATATCAACACTTGACGAAGCAATGGATGCGATAATTGCCAGAAGAAATCTGGTGGCAACAGTGGAGCAGGTTTTTGGGTTGATTATATAGAATTGTAAGAAGCGCTATAAATGTCGTAAAAAGTTCTTTCCTTGTGGATGAATATAGTATATAATGTAGTTATTGTGATAAATATAGTAACTTACTATAAAGAAAGATAAAGGGACATAGGAGGATTTTTACATGAAATACATTTTAGCATTGGACATTGGAGTTGCATCAGTAGGATGGGCAGTACTTGATAGGGAATCAGAGACTGTTTTTGAGGCTGGATCGAATCTTTTTCCGGAGGCGTCAGCAGCGGAGAATCAATTAAGACGCAATATGCGTCAGTCAAGACGATTAAAGAGACGTCAAAGGACGCGTCTTAATGATTTTAATAAACTATGGGAGAAATATGGACTTGAAATTCCAAAGTTTGAATCGACTGATATCGTGAACTTAAAGGTAAAGGCGTTGAGAGATGAGATTACATTAGATGAATTGTATCTTATTTTGTATAGCTACTTAAAGCATCGTGGAATCTCATATCTTGAGGATGCACAGGATGATACTGTTTCCGGTTCAAGTGCGTATGCTAATGGACTTAAAGCAAACGCTAAAGCACTTGAGAATAATTATCCATGTGAAATTCAAAGGGAGAGATTACAGACCATTGGAAAATATAGGGGGCAGACACAGATTATAGATGACGATGGAGAACAATTGGATCTGAGCAATGTATTTACTATCAGTGCATATAGAAAAGAAATCCAGAAGGTACTAGAGACACAGAGGACTTTTCATAGTGAATTGACAGATGAATTATGTGATGAATATATTTTTATTTTCAACAGAAAAAGAAAGTATTATGATGGACCTGGAAACGAAAAGTCCAGAACAGATTATGGTAAATATACGACAAGAATCGGTGAAGACGGCGAATATATTACAGAGGACAATATATTTGAAAAATTAATTGGAAAATGTAGCGTATATCCAGATGAATTACGTGCGGCAGCAGCGTCTTATACGGCTCAGGAATATAATGTACTTAATGATTTAAACAATCTCACAATCAATGGTCGTAAGTTAGAAGAGGCAGAAAAGCACGAGATTGTTAAGCAGATAAAGACAAGTAATACAGTTAATATGCGCAAAATTATTGAAAAATGCACAGGCGAGAAGATTGAGGATTTTCGTGGAGCAAGAGTAGACAAAGCTGGGAAAGAGATATTTCATAAGTTTGATGTCTATAATAAGATGCGCAAAACTTTAGCACAGATAGATATTAATATTGATGATTTTTCAAGAGAAGAGTTGGATGAAATTGGATATATCATGACTATCAATACTGATAAAGAGGCTATGGTAGATGCATTTAATAAATCATGGATTGACTTGTCTGATGAAGTTAAGGATTGCCTGATTACTCTGCGAAAAGCAAATGGATCATTGTTTGGAAAATGGCAGTCATTTTCGCTCAAGATAATGAAAGAGTTGATACCTGAGATGTATGTCCAGCCCAAAGAACAGATGACGCTTTTGACGGAAATGGGGATTACGAAGGGGACACCAGAAGAGTTTGAGGGACTTAATTACATACCAGTTGATGCAGTTGGTGATAAGATTTTCAATCCAGTAGTTCGTAGATCTGTACGTATTTCATTTAAGATTTTAAATGCAGTACTAAGAAAATATAAAGTTTTAGATTCTGTTGTAATTGAGATGCCAAGAGACAGAAATTCTGATGAACAAAAAGAGGAAATACGTAAAGCGCAGAAAAAAAACGAGACAGAAATGAAGTTTATCGAGACAAAGCTTGCTGGTACATATGGTATAGAATTATCTCCGGCCAATTTTGCATCGCAGAAGCAGCTGGTTCTCAAGCTTAAATTGTGGAATGAGCAGGATGGAAAATGTTTATATTCGGGAAGAACCATTGAACCCGCGGATATAATAAATAATCCTGATTTGTTTGAAATAGACCATATAATTCCAAGATCTATTTCATTTGATGATGCAAGAAGCAACAAGGTATTGGTATATCGTTCAGAAAATCAGAAAAAAGGAAACCAGACACCATATTTTTATCTGACACATTCTAATGGTGAATGGACATATGAACAGTTTAAAGCAACTGTTATAGCGTTGTCACATAAGAAAGAATATGCTATTCCTAAGAAAAAAATGCAGAACCTTTTATATAGCGAAGACATAACAAAGATGGAGGTATTAAAAGGTTTTATCAATAGAAATATTAATGATACAAGCTATGCATCCAGGGTTGTGTTAAATACTGTGCAGAACTTTTTTAAGGCGAAAGAGGCGCCAACAAAAGTAAAAGTTATCCGTGGAAGTTTCACTCATCAGATGCGTGACAATATGAAACTGGATAAGAATCGTGATGAGAGCAATTCACATCATGCTGTAGATGCGATGCTGATAGGATATTCACAATTAGGTTATGAAGCATACCATAAGCTTCAAGGCGAATTCATTGACTTTGAAACAGGAGAGATTCTAAAAAAAGATATGTGGAATGAGAATATGTCAGATGACATATACAAGGATTATCTCTATGGAAGAAAATGGGCAAATATAAGAGGTGAGGTTTTAAGAGCTGAGAAAGAAGTTAAATTTTGGTATTATCAGATCAGCAAAGTGAATAGAGACCTCTGTAACCAGACTATCCGTGGAACGCGGGAATATGACGGAAAGAAATATAAGATAAACAAATTAGATATCAGGACAAAAGATGGTTTTGCAACATTCAAAAAGATGGCATTAAGTAAAAAGGAAAGTGATAAGGAAAAACTTCTTGTATATATTAATGACCGAAAGACTTTCGATAATCTTGTTCAGATATGTGAGGATTATAGTGATGCGATAAATCCATTTGTTGAGTATGAGAAAGAAACCGGGGATATAGTAAGAAAATATTCAAAAAAACATAATGGACCAAGAATCGATAAATTAAAATATAAAGATGGCGAAATTGGAGAATGTCTAGACATATCGCATAAATATGGACATGAGAAGGGCAGTAAGAAAGTTGTGCTTGAAAGTTTAGAGCCATATAGAATGGATGTGTACTATAAGGAAGCTGACGAATCTTATTATCTGGTGGGAATAAAACAGGCATATGTTAAAGTTGAAAATGGAGTAAATGTCATTGATGAGGATGCATATGCCAGAGTTCTGGTAGCCGAGAAGATGATTGAGCCTGGGCAGTCAAGGATGGATTTGGAACAGTTGGGGTACAAGTTCAAATTGTCTTTTTATAAAAATGATATTATTGAGTATGAGAAGAATGGTGAAATTTTTGTGGAGAGATTTTTATCAAGGACAATGCCTAAGGTAAGAAATTATATTGAGACAAAACCAATAGACAGACCAAAATTTGGAAAGCAAAATTTGATAGGCTTAGGAAAAACTAAAAAAATCAGAAAATACAGACTGGATATCTTAGGAAACAGATATGCATGTGATGAAGAAAAATTTACAAGAATTTGCTAATTGATATTGACAAATGGAGCTTTTGATTATACAATTTGACTGTAGAAAACAAATTTTTTACAGTCACGTAATTTGTTTAGATCTACTAAAACAAGGCTTTATGCCGAAATCAGGAGCACCGACGGGTGCTCCTTTTTTTCGTATTGGGGGGAAGATATGGCTTTTAGAGTAGTGTTGATAGAAAATGAAGTGACTATAAAGGTAAAGTTAAATAATCTTATTATCACCAGATGCGGAGAGGACATATGGATACCGCTTGATGATGTTTCTATGATTGTCATGGACAATCTCACATCTAATTTATCTACGAGACTTATGTGTCAATTATCAGAACAGGGCATTGGGCTTATGTTATGTAATCAGCAGCATTTACCAACGGGATTTTATAGTTCATACGACAACCACAGCCGAGCGTCTAAAGTAATCGGATATCAAATTGAAAAGGATAGAGAGTACTATGGAAATATCTGGAGTGAAATAGTAAGAGTTAAGATTGAAAATCAGGCAAAGGCATACCAGATAATGACTGAGGATGATGATGGCACAAACAAGATAATTGATTTCTCAAAAGATATCACAAATGCAGATAAAACAAATAGGGAGGCACATGCAGCGAAAGTGTATTTTAATCTGCTTATGGGAACTTCCTTTTCGAGGGGGAATGAGGATATATTGCTAAATAGTGGACTTGATTATGGATATGCAGTACTAAGGGGATATATTGCCAGAGCATGTGTTGGGTATGGACTTAATACACAGATTGGAATACACCATAGAAGTGAGTACAATAGATTTAATCTGGTAGATGATTTGATGGAACCACTGCGACCTCTTGTTGATATTGTCGCCTATAGTAGCATGAAATATGATACATATTTTACGCCTGAGCACAGACGTAAATTAGTTAATGTATTGAATATGAAAATTTTGTACAAAAATAAGAAAATGTATGTCTGTAATATGATTGAGAACTATATAGAGCAATATGCATCATTGATAATGGAGCGAGTGGATAGTATCGTATTTCCAGATGTAGCGGAGCTGATAGGAGAGGAGTATGGAAAAGTATAAGATTATGAGGATGTTGTGCATGTTTGATTTGCCAGTAGAGACTGAAGAACAAAGGCGGGCGTACAGAGTTTTCAGAAAAGAATTGATACAGCAGGGATTCATTATGATTCAATATTCGATATATGTAAGAGTTTGTCCAAGTCGGGAATATGCAACCAGGCTTGAGAACAGAATAAAGAAAAATCTTCCACACGAAGGAAACGTACGTCTTCTCTGTGTTACAGAAAAACAATATGATGATATGAAGCTTTTAGTTGGAAGCAGGCAGACAGCGGAGACTGCGATTGGAACAGAAAGGTTGATTATTATATGAATATTGAATTACAGAATTTGAAAAAATATATGAATTTGAGCTGATTCCAGTAACACAACTGTGCGGACAGAATATTCAAAAAAAGAGCTATATATTTGAATCTATTAGAAGATATTTTAGCACATACAAATATTCAGAGGGAAAAAATAAATGGAGAGATAATGTTCTTATTGATGGTAAGTCTGTTGGCAGAAAATATTTTAGCGTTATTTCAATAAAACAGATATCAGATGTACTTCAGATGATAAAATGGTCAAAACAGAGTCTGATGATGGAATACGTAAAGAATTTGATGCAGAAATTTGACTGGCAATTACATCTGCGTACTGTAAGTGAAGAAGTAGAAGAAATGTTTCAATTGATTAATGATGACATAGGACATCTTGGGGATATAGAACTATCATACTCACTGGCGGATGTCTGGGATATGGTTCAGAAGTCAGAAGTTTCAGGAAGAAATGAAACAGATCTGAATGATAAAAGCAATAATGATTTAATAGTCATTTTGTTAAATTTGGTAGACGAAGTTATGGCGGTGTGTCCAAAGCGTATGATGATAATATTTGAAAATATAGATCACATGATAGATAAAAGGGAGTATGTTGAGCTATTAGAAATGGCACAAAATATTGCAAGAAAATATGGTATCTATTTTTTATTTTCCACGAGTCTTGAAGGATATGTCTGCTGTGATGATGGATTATGTCCTGGAATAGCTGTGTTTGGTGATATTGATTTTCAAATGCCAGCATTTCAGAATATATGTGAATTTGTGAGAGACAATTATCCGTGCGTTAAGGATATCTCCGATTCACAGATACAGAAAATAGTATCAAGGATTATTCAGAAAATAGGACAGCAGGAATATTTATATAGTATCGAGGAAAGCGTAGTTTGCAAACTGATTAATGAATCATTGCTTATACAAGACAAATTAGAAGATGAGAAATTGCCAGAATTGGCTTTTCTAAAGGCTTAGTTAGTGATAGAATAACTTATGTAGAAACTGGAATATTGGATTTGTTTGAAAAAGAGACGTCTTGGGATAATATGATTTGATATTTTAGTACCTGAACAAATTACGTGACTGTAAAACAACGAATGTGACACAGTCTGTTGACCAAGTATTTTAGTACCTGAACAAATTACGTGACTGTAAAACGAGACGCAAGGCAAACCATATCTCAAAGCAATTTTAGTACCTGAACAAATTACGTGACTGTAAAACTTTAAAAACGTAGAACAATTTAACGACTTATTTTAGTACCTGAACAAATTACGTGACTGTAAAACCAAAGATTGCATCAAGGATAGAGCATACGAATTTTAGTACCTGAACAAATTACGTGACTGTAAAACGTAAATCGCTTTTTATCACCATATTCAAGATTTTAGTACCTGAACAAATTACGTGACTGTAAAACAAGTGGATATAAGTACACTCTCAAAATTCTATTTTAGTACCTGAACAAATTACGTGACTGTAAAACCCATCGCTCAAACATATACAAGAGCGCAATATTTTAGTACCTGAACAAATTACGTGACTGTAAAACCATAGCCGGTTAGAAAGGCTGTTGCTACGAATTTTAGTACCTGAACAAATTACGTGACTGTAAAACAAGAAGAGACTAAGCAGCATCATTAAGTTAATTTTAGTACCTGAACAAATTACGTGACTGTAAAACGTTCAAGAATGCAAATGATTTTAACAATTTATTTTAGTACCTGAACAAATTACGTGACTGTAAAACATGGAACGCTTCTTGATCGAGATCTTGTAAATTTTAGTACCTGAACAAATTACGTGACTGTAAAACTCAAGGAATATTAGCAGCGTTGACACCACATTTTAGTACCTGAACAAATTACGTGACTGTAAAACCCACTTTTTTGTGCCTGTGCTTCCACCAAAATTTTAGTACCTGAACAAATTACGTGACTGTAAAACAGAAAAGTGTTTCTACCTTAAGTAAATCAAATTTTAGTACCTGAACAAATTACGTGACTGTAAAACACAGACTGAAGAGGGTGAACTGTTCTATGAATTTTAGTACCTGAACAAATTACGTGACTGTAAAACGAATGCGGAACTATAGATAACTGGAGATTATTTTAGTACCTGAACAAATTACGTGACTGTAAAACATATGTCTTTCGGCTGCATGTCCAGGATTATTTTAGTACCTGAACAAATTACGTGACTGTAAAACCAGCTTTATCAATACATGCTTGCCATTGATATTTTAGTACCTGAACAAATTACGTGACTGTAAAACTAAATGTTCTTTCGTTTGTAAATGGTGTACATTTTAGTACCTGAACAAATTACGTGACTGTAAAACTAAATAAATTTATAGTACTTTTAATTTATACACATTTTTTTCTATAAGGAGAAGTTGCGGACATACAATGTGGATAACAATCGGATTTTAAGAAAAAGTGTTGAAATGAAAAATTTCTTTTAAAATGGCAGGATATAAAATGGATTTACCTTTCAATGCTGATTGGAACATTTTAAAGGTTGCTTTTTAAGAGAATTTGTAATATACTTGACTAAGTTTGCAAATATAGAAATGTGTCTTAACAATTTTAGTACCTAATTGGCTTACGTGACTGTAATCTGTTTATAGTGTTAAGACACTATGCGGGAGTATGAAAATGGATAAAAAAAGAAAGTCATATGAACAAGAATTCAAACAATTAATTGCGGATTTATATTATCGTGGTAAGAGCGTGAGTGAATTAAGTGATAAGTATGGTATTCCGAGAGGAACATTGTATACCTGGATTAAGAAGTCAGAGCGTAGAGTAGTAACTCAAGAGTATAAAGAATTTAAAAGTAAAATCCAAAAATTAGAATATGAAAATAGAATATTAAAAGAAGTTACTGCCATATTTGCAAATAATCAATAGATTAAAAGAAGTTAGTTATGAGTTTAAATGAACAGGAGAATATGAAAATGGAAAAAGAGATACGAAAAGCAAGAAAAAAGGCAATAATCAGTTTTATTATTTGTTTATTGCTTGCGACAGCCAGTATTGGAGGATGTGCATATCTGATATATTTTTACCGTGGCACAGGCACTGATGGGATGGCAAATGTAGCAAAGATTCTAAATCTCACGGGACTTTTCTTTTTGATAATTGCTTTTGGGCATATACTTCCAGGAATTATCAGAGGAAGAAAGAATGCACCGATAAAGGAATCAGATATTTTTCAGGAAGTAAATATGCGTTGGGCATTTGAAAAATACATACCAGTCGGAGAAACGTTACTTGCTGGTATTCATGCGATAGCAAATGAAACAAGTGTGAATTTGACATACAGAAATTGTATAAGTATTGACAATACACTTGAACCAGTAAAAAATGGACAGATTGTTGAAATCAACAAGACTAAATATAGTACATATGATGTGTATATTGGAATTACACAACATTCACTTCTTGTAACCCAATGTGCAAAAAATAAATATTTGTATAGCATTGAACAAAAAGCGGATGATGGAAATCAAAATATTCCTGAACTTACAGAGTCTGTTTTGCATAGCGAATTAGGATGTTGTTTTCCGCTGGAAGAAATAGAAGCAACAAAGATTAAGAAGGGAATGCTGGGGACTTTAAAATGTGACATCACCATGAAAAATGGAAGTTATTTCAAACTTTTATTACCTGAGAATGGCGGAATAGGATATGGAATGCCGCATCATTTGGAATATAGGGATATTATAATTTCTAAATTAAATACAATATAAATCATAAATATGATTATAGTAATGAGGTTTCGGGGAGAGACCGTAAACGCTTCATAGTAAGTATATAGAATGCTTTATGATTTTTTGAGAAAATAGACTTAACATTTTATACCAGTCCAAAAAGTTTAGCCTAAACTTTTTAGACAGTCAGAAGGGTTAAATTTATGAAATCTCAAATATCACAAGTAGCACGCAACTGTCGCATTCGTGAATGGGCTGCAATGGTTCAGAAATGCCGGAATCGTCCAAATGGCATGTCCGTAGACGAATGGTGTCGGGCAAATAACATCACCAAGGCGAATTACTATTATCGCTTTGCGCAGATCAGAAAATCTTGCCTTGATTCTATTCCAAGTGACTCCGTAGAACATGAAATTATTGCAGTCCCTATGGAACTTATGCATACGGAATCAGTTTCGACAACAGTTGATTCTAATAGCGCATTAATGGATGAGTCCTTTCTGGATATATCTGCCAACGGCATGACCATTCGTGTTACTAAGCAGACATCAGATTCTCTTCTAAAGAAAGTTCTTGGGGTGCTTGCCCATGTTGAATGATGCAACTTGTTTTAAACGAGTGTATATTGTTTGCGGATACACTGATTTGAGAGCCGGAATAGATACCCTGGCTTCCATCGTGGATGCTAAGACGGATAACAGTCCTTATGTACCGGATACTTTGTATCTGTTTTGCGGACGAAAATCCGGCAGGATCAAAGGCCTGGTCTGGGAGAAAGATGGATTTCTTCTTTTATACAAACGTCTGGAACAGGGTAAGTTCGTATGGCCCAGGAATGAATCTGAGGTACAGGCAATCACCAGCCAGCAGTTTCGCTGGCTCATGGAAGGATTGACGATCACCCCTAAGAAAACCGTTCAAGAGGTCGATCCACCCACTCACTCACATGGCATGATGATTGTGCAATACGTAGAATTTTTAACGATGATTTTGTCATTGTAAACAGTGCATCATTTATCATCTGCAAGGCCATTATTCTGCATTGTAAGCGAATTATGCAGGTTTTGTGCAATTATAATTTATACCCACCATTTCAAAAGGGGCATATTTGCAGCGCCTGAAAACGTAGAATTGAAGGATTGTATGTATAGGCAGTATTGCCGAACTTTGAAATGAGTGATACTCGCCATTTCCGTCTATTTCCGCTATAATTAACCTTAGTAGAAAAGAGGTTTTTTATGGCGATGGAATATACAGAAGAACAACTGAATAACTTTGATAAGGCTACGATTGTTCAACTGTTTCTTGTCCAGCAATCGCAGATTCAGGATATTGACCGGAAGCTTCAGCTGCTATTGGAACAGGTAGCTGTATTGAACAACAACCGTTTTGGTAAATCTTCCGAGAAACTGGATACTGAGAATCAGATCTGTTTCATGGAAGTAGATGGCAACATCGTTTTCTTCAACGAAGCAGAAGCAGTTGCTTCGATCGATGAATACGTTGATGAAGATGAAACCAGGCCAAGAGGCAGGAAAACCAAAGGCAGACGGGAAAAAGATATCCAGGGGCTCCCTGTAAATCCGGTGGAACACAAGATGTCCGAAGAAGAACTCATTGCCGAGTTTGGTGAAGATGGCTGGTATGAACTTGAAGATGAAATCTACAGACGTTATAGTTTCACACCTATGAAGGTTGAAATAGAAGAACATCATGTAGGTGTCTACAAATCCAAGAAGGATAATCACTTCAAAAAAGCGGATCATCCGGCATACCTGTTAAGAAAAAGCCTGGTATCACCTTCGCTTCTTGCCGGCGTATGGAATGCCAAGTATGTAAATGCAACACCTCTTTATCGTCAGGAACAGGAGTTCCAGAGAATGGGGCTTAACATTGAACGGGCAGACATGGCACACTGGACGACCTTGTGTGCGGAGAGATATCTCTCAATCTTTTATGATTATCTGCATCAGAAGCTTTATGACTATCATGTGCTTCAGGCAGATGAAACTCCAGTTTTGGTATCAAAGGAAAAACGGACTGATGGGAACAAGCATTACATGTGGGTGTACCCACTATGGAGCGTTTACATTATAGCACCATATTTTATAATTGTAAGTACAAATTTTTGAAAAACATATAATTATGCAACAATTATACAAACTAGCGCTGCTTTTTGTGAACATTTAATGAAATGATAAGGTAAGATTAATAATACGTACATCTTATCGTATGTTACAATGTTATCAACGTATTGTATTACTGACATTTTGCCAAATAACCTGTATAAATCTTAATCGGCTACGTTATTTAGCTAAAAGTCACTGATACAGTGCATAAGTGTAACTCACATACTAAGATTTGAGGGAGATATTATGGAAAATAAAAAATATAGGATTCCAGCAATAATATTAGTTGCAATTTTGGCAGGAATAGCAGGGATTATAACAGGAGTCATCATTTCACCACAAAAGGTTAGTGCAGAAGTAATAGTAGAACAGATGGATATCGATGTTACTATACAGGATGATGGTTCTGCTATTATCACTCAGAATTGGACAACGAATGTCGATGAGGGGACAGAATTCTACTTGTATCAGAAAGATAGTGGCTACCTGAAGTTTAAAAATTTGAGGGTGTCAGATTCTAATAAGACATACAGCAATATAGGTGACTGGGACGTAGATGCCGATTTTGATGAAAAGGCATACAAATGTGGAATTAATGAAGTGAGTGATGGTGTTGAATTGTGTTGGGGAATTTCTGAATATGGAAGCAATACTTACACTATAACTTATGAATTAGAGAATCTCATAAGAGCATACAAAGATAATGATGGATGTTTATATCGTTTTGTCAATGCTGACATGGAGTTCTTTCCGACTAATGTAAATCTAAATATACATCTTAGTAATGGCAATAGTTTAAATGATTCTAATGCGAAAATATGGGGATTTGGATATGATGGAAAGATAATATTTTCTAATGGTCAGATTGTTGCAAAGACAGATAAACCGCTAGAGGATGAGTCTAATATTACACTAATGATAGATTTGGACAAGGGATTAATTCATCCAGCCATGTCAGTTGATGAGTCTTTTAAGGATACAGTAGATAAGGCACTTAAAGATAGTTCATATATAGATGATGAGTTTGGATCAGAGGATATAGGAACGGATGAGGTGCTTTTAATTATTTTGGTGCTGGGAGTACCAATTGCGATTTTGATTATAGTTGGTGTATTAGTATACAGAAAGGATAAAAAGGAAAAGGAAAAGCTGATTGAGGATGCACCATATTTCTATGCAGTACCAAATGCAGGCAATATTAATGCTGCTTATGTATTGGGTAAATCAGTTGGAATATGTGAAGATGGGGTGTTAATAGGCGCCAGGCTGATGAGACTGATGATGTCAGATGCTATTTCGATAGATGAGAGTGACGATGAGGAAGATAAAGGCATGCGTACCATGATTATAAAAAGGGATGCGGTTCTGGAAGATAAATTTGACAGTAAGTTTTTTGATATAATAAAAGCCGCGGCAAAAGACAAAGATACTCTTAAGCCTAAGAAGTTCAGAAAATACTGTGAGAAGCATTATTCCAAGTTGTCAAAATACCTTGAAAAGAGTGAGGAAGATGGCAAGAAATATCTTAAGGACAATGATTGCATAAAAAAGAAAGCGTTTCACTCCCGCCATGATTTGAATGAGTGTGGATTACGTGAGTTAAATCAGACAATTGGTATTTACAAATACCTGAAAACATATGGTGACAATCAGACTGATAGCAATTTACAGCAGTGCATATGGAAAGAGCTGTTGCCATATTCAAGTCTGTTTAATGTAGTGGATGAATTTGAATATGGATTGAAGATGGAATATGGTGATGATTTTTCACACAATATTTTTCCGTTTATTTTATTTTGCCATTATTCGCATACATGCTCAAATACAGTGTATGAATCTATGAATAATGGAATGCTTTCATCTTCAGGGGGAAGTTCATCAATTGGTGGCGGAGCAGGTTTCTCAGGCGGAGGAGGCGGCGGAGTACGTTAACAAATAAAATATAACCTCTTAGATAGAATAATTAACCTCTTGGTGCAAAAGTATTTACATCAGGAGGTTTTCTTTTTATACTCTAGAACATAAAGGAGTAAAAAATGAAGATAAGGATGGAAATAGATGAAGGCATCGTCGATGATGAAATAATAATCAGATGTAAATCGTTGAATGATGAGATAGTAACGCTTCAGCGTCAGATATCAGAAGCAATTCATCAGAAGATGCAGCTTCATGTGATGAGAGGTGAAAAAGAATACTTTATACTACTTGAAGAAATACTTTTTCTGGAAACGGCTGAACAGGTAGTGGCAGTACATACCTGTGATCAGATATATTCAACAAAGCAGAAGTTGTATGAGCTTGAAGAATTGTTGCCGGGAAGCTTCATGCGTGTATCGAAATCAACGATAATAAATTTGTCGGAAATCAGATCAATTCGTAAAAATATTACCGGTGCAAGTGAAGTTGAATTTAATGGAACGATGAAAAAGGCATATGTGTCAAGGATGTATATAAAAGCTCTCATGAACAAAATGGAAGAAAAGAGGTTAAAATAATGAAAAACAGAAAAAATGTAATATGGGGATTGTTGTTAATATTATTAGCTATATATGTTGTAGTGAACAGACTGGGGTTATTTATAGATATTCCGATTGTGTCTATACTTCTTAGTCTTGTATTTGTTTACTTTATTATTAATGGAATTATCAAGAGAAATTTCTTTGAAATCTTTATACCGGCAGCACTTATAGGATGCCTGTTTGATAATGAGATTGCCAGCTTTACAGGTACAGATTTTGACAAACTTACTCCATGGACATTGTTGTTTGTCGCAGTACTTCTTTCGATAGGATTTGACATGATATTTAAGAAAAAGCCGGATTTTCAACACATGTATGATGAATTTCATGGAAATCATTCATCAGAAAGTACGCAGAATGGATATGTAGAAATCCACAGCTCTTTTGATGATGCTACAAGATATGTAAACAGCACAGACTTTGAGAAAGCTGATATTTACAATATATTTGGAAAAAATGTGGTATATTTCAATAATGCGATAATGAAAAATGCAAGAGCTGTTATAAATATAGAAAATAAATTTGGTGAGTCAGTAGTGTATATACCAAGAACATGGCGTGCTGAAATTGTAAGAAACGCTTCATTTGCTGAGGTAAGTGTAATTGGAAGTGGAAATAATGATATGGATGCGCCATATGTTAAAATAAATGCATCATGTGCATTTGGTGATATCAAAATATATTTTGAATAAACAAGCAGAGGGGTCACACTAAATAATTAGTGTTAAAGTCATTTATGATTAATCAGATTACTACATGCTACGCATTCCCAATTTTGCAGACAAGACACCATTTGCTGCAATTAATCTGATTATGCAGATTCTTATCATCTTAGGAACTGTAGTATTTATGTTTGTAACTGGTGGAACAGCACTTGTTTCGCTGACTTTGGGACAGGGGGACAAGGAACGCGCCAGCAGAATGCAGAAAATAACTTTAATGATATACCGCTCTTTGGTGCGGCTGCTTATGCGGGCATACCCACTATGGAGCGGTTATTATATTCCGATTTATGAAGTGAAGAAGGCTTATCCAATCATCAATAAATTATAATGCATAAAAAGGAAATAAGGCATATGCTAAATCAGTCAAAAGGCGAAAAAACAAAATACAGGCTGGCACACGCCATGAAGGAGTGTATGGAAACAACTCCAGTTGAAAATATTACAGTGAAGCAGCTTACAGAGAAATGCCAGATTACCAGGCAGACATTTTACCGGAATTTTCTGGACAAGTATGATTTGATTAACTGGTATTTTGACAAGCTGCTTTTGAAGTCCTTTGAGTATATGGGACGTGGCAGC
>CAKRLV010000038.1 GCA_934359755.1 uncultured Agathobacter sp. | reverse complement strand
TACGCGGTTTTAAACTATCATTCAGCCAAAAAAACGGCCGTTTAGCCAAAATTCCTGTTTACATTATTTGAATGCTTCGCACTTGTGGACTGTATTTGCTTTGCACTTGAACATTTTGGATGTCGGCATAGCATGTACGATATTCCTCTGAAAAAAATACGGAGTTAACCCCGAGGTTGATTGAGGATAGGGTATCACTATTTGCTATGGTGTTTGCTTTACACAGCGTAGCCTCGGTGTAGTCCGTATTTGTTTTCCTCGGAACACATACATGCTCTCCGACAGCTAGACTGTGAGTGCAAAGCGGGTTTAGGTTGTGATGTGCGAAGCGTGTAAATTATGTAAACACTCATAGACGTGTAAATGCTTTGCACTTGAACATTTTTTAGTCGGCAGGCAGGAAAGACCTACGAATATATTACCTTTGATGGAAATTCTCACGGAGAAATTCGACCGGAAGATGGTGAGAAGATAAAGGCATTTCTGGAAGGACAAGAGTAAGAAAAAACATAGATTCGCTGTTTATGGTAAAGACTTTTTGAGGTTCTAAAGGTATACTTAAGTTATCATAAAAATGGAGGCAACAGGAATGGATATGGTGAAGATGGGAAGTTTTTTGGCAGAACTTCGAAAGGAACATCATTTAACGCAAGCTGAGTTAGGCGAAAAATTAGGAGTAACGAACAAAACAATTTCCCGATGGGAAACGGGCAATTATATGCCACCTGTTGAAATGTTGGAAGAACTCAGTAAAATGTATGACATGACCATTAATGAGCTCCTGAGTGGCAGAAAGCTGACCACGGAGGAATATAAAGAAATGGCAGAAACGAATATTAAAGAAACGCTTAAAGAAGGTGCATTTACCTTAAAAGAAAAGCAGGCTTTTTTTAAGAAGAAATGGTTAAAAGAACATGTTATGACAATAGTAACTGCATATATTCTATGGATGATATTTGCCCTTGCATTAGCAAAATACAATTTCCCGGTTTATTTAGTCGGAGGCATCGGTGGATTTAGTTTTGTATCTATATATGCTTTTTTACACAATCGTATGATGGCTTATGTTGAAAATTGCATATATGGTGGAAAATGGGATGAGTATAAAACGAGATAAAAATAATTTGACTTTTCCCCAAAATAAAAATATAACAACTTTTGAACGAGTAGCAAAATTGCGTAAATCCAGTTTTGTTACTCGTTTTTCATAATTTTATAATGCCATGAAAGAGTGTGTAGCTTATCAGCGTAAGTCCAACTTATAAGATAAGTGCACACTTTTTTGTACAGAAAAAGGAGGATTAAGTTAAGATGGCAGAAAGTAATAAGATGAAGGAAATGCCGGTGAATAAGCTCAAGAAGAAAAGAAGACACCTCAGGCTCTCTTCATTTTCCATCATGCGCCTGTCTCACTTCAAAAGCTTTTTTATCTCCTTCTCATTCTGCTTTGTAAAGGCAGAAAGTTCATAGGAACGTATACGCTCCTTAACCATGTTCGGAACAACAAATCCATTTTTTACAAGTGTTGCAAGTCGATTAATTACCGTCTTATTTGTAACTTTAAGCTCTTTGCTGACTTCGATAGGCGTGAACTCTCTTTTGTAGTTCTTTACGAGCAGCAAGAGTAATTCTTTCTCTTTACCTTTTAAATACGAAAGGCTTCCTTCCAATTCTTTGCCGTTTGAACTCTCCGACAATTCACAAATCTTATTTGAATACAGCAGTACCATGCGAAGGAAATAATTGATCCAGATTTCCGGATGCGGGGGATTATCCCGTCCCGAATAATACAGTGCAGGCAGCCCCATCTGGATTGATTCATAGTATTCATCAATATCATATGCAAAATACTCTTCTAATGAGCCAATTCCGTTAAAACCATATCCGTTTATATCTAAAATATATCCCGAGAGCAACCTTGCTGTTCGCCCATTTCCATCTTCAAACGGATGAATAGTTACAAGCTGATAATGAACTACAGCTGCAATTATGAGTGGATGATCATCTGTCGTATTCACATATTCTACCAATTCATCCAACAAATTAGGTATATCAATGTATTCCGGAGGAATATAATCAGGATTCCCTGTTTGTGAATCATATACAGCAAATAATACTCCTGGCGGCATCGGTCCTCGAAGTCCTATTTTTTCTTTTGAGGCTCCCTTTTCAACATACTTCTGTACATCTAATATCAGTTTCTTAGAAAACTGCTCCTTCTTCGCCGCCTTCTCTTCCAGATAATTCAATGCCAGGAAATAATTACGAACCTCCTGCTCCGGTTTAAGATAGTGTTTCCGTTCATCACTATCTATAACCTCATCCACCTGCTTCTCTGATAAAGGATTTCCCTCAATTTTAGTAGATGCATAGGAACTTTTCTTCTTTGAATTTTTTCGCAACTTACTTTCTACAGTAACTGGCAACGAAACTTCTGATACCTTATACCTATTTTTATCTATCTTTGTTATATACATTAATATCTCATTTGACAAAGTAGCTTTAATCATAAAAAAGCGCCCTCCTGACATGTATATTATATCACGAGAGCGCTAATTTTTTCATTAAAATTACACTATTTTTTCACTATTTTACATTATCCTTATTACTGTTCACACCTAACAGTAACTTATCCTTTCCACTATATTCCACTACCTTCTATCTTCTAAAAATATTAAAATACTTGCCAGAAAAGTTTAGATATAAACAAGAATTTACTCCGCATCAAATGCTAATGTAACCTTAAACAAATCCCCATCAACATCCAGCGTCATCTTTCCATTCATAAGTTCCATAAGGCTGTTAGCAATGGAAAGCCCCAGTCCGCTTCCTTCTGTATTTCTCGAACTGTCTCCTCTTACAAATCGCTCCATCAGCTCATCGCTTGATATATTAAGCTGTGATGATGATATGTTCTTAAAAATAATCTCAACTATTGATCCTCTCTGTGCTACATCAATGTAAACCCTTGTTCCAGGCTGTGCATATTTGCAGATATTATTAAGAAGATTATCAAATACCCTCCACAGATGTCTTCCATCTGCCTTAACACTAATCGAATATTCTGGATAGCTTACAACTGCTGTAAGTTCCCTTGCTGTCATCTTATCTTCAAATTCACCAACTGCCTGACTTAAAATTACTGCGATATCACATTCCTCGAAATTGACCGCAAGATTTCCTGTTGATGCTTTAGATGCCTCTATAAGATCCTCTATAAGTTTTTTGAGTCTTGAAGACTGTCTGTCTAGTACTTCCATATACTCTAAAACAGTTTGATTATCGATGCTTTCCTTTTTCATAAGGTCAACATAATTGATTATCGATGTAAGTGGTGTCTTAATATCATGAGAGACATTTGTAATAAGTTCTGTCTTTAAACGCTCGCTCTTCATCTTTTCATTTACTGCGAGCTCTATTCCATTTCCAATCTCATTTAGCTTTTCAGCATGGGTTTTAAAGCTGCCATTTAGCTTTTCTACTTTGATCGGATGGTCCACATCACCACTGGCAAGTCTGTCTACACCCTGTTTTATCTCATTCATCTGGAATGTAAGCATATATACTCCTGCTGGCACAAGTGCTAATACCACAAGCACCCACACTACTATAGGAAATCCTGTGTACAGAATTTGCGATTCAATCCAACAGAATATGAATGTCACAAAAAGAACAAAAATACAAAGTATCATACGCCATGTCACTGTTCTGAAAAGTGATTTGTCTTCCCTACGATACCATACTATTTTTCTTAATGGCGCAAACATATAGTATAAAAGTGTATATCTCCAGAATTTTTTTGCTTTTATTCTTGTTATAAATGTTCCAATATATGCTACCCCTAAAAATGCAATTATAAATGCTATCTGAAGTCCTAATATAATAAGTTGTACAAAGTCAGTTACTATTCCTTCCCAAATTAATAAATACAACATATATATTACTATAGCTTCGACCGTAAAAATTGCCACGCTGTAAATTTCAAATGGAACTCTGTCGACAAATCTCAGATATATCTCCTTATATCCCGGCTTGTGTCCTACTGCCGAAACCATGTATGAACCACTTATTATCATAAAAATAAAACTGATTACTTCATAGATCATGGCATTTTTTCCCCAGAACGAGATACCATTTACAAGCTGCTTTGTCTGAATAAACATATTATCTTTGCTGGTGATAGAACCCTCAAATGGTCCATCAACAAGTACAATATAGTATACTGTTTTCTGATTTTCTTCATCCTCATCAATTATATTCGTCTCATAGCTGTATGTTCTCTGAAGAAGTACTTCCAACAGAGAATTAATATTGTAACTGTACGACGTTCCTTTGGGTGCCCAATAGAAATATTTATAATCCTTTATTAAATCTTTAGGATTGCCATATACATATTTCTTCTCATCACTGACATCAACCTTATCAATATCATTCGTATCCGACTCAAAAACAGCAACTGAAAGTCCACTTCCATCAAGCAGATTATCTATGGCTTTTGTCTTCTCTTCATGCGATTCTACCAACGTTGTAAGGACAGCGTGCACGTAATTCTGTGTGATACAGTCATATGCATATTCATATATTCCGTCATCTTTGCCAGTTTCAGTATAAACTGCCGATAGCGAGAGCATTCCGATGAAACCACATATACTGCATGTTAGTACAATAGTTGCGATGAATTTTATAATTCCTGAATATTTTATTCTGTCGATTTCCATTTCTCTGTAATTTTCTGTATTTCTGGTATTCTTCATATTTCCAATATCTTCCGCACCTTTAATGCTTTCTGCACCTTTGATGTTTTCAACATCCTGCATATACTATTCACCTTCCATCTTGTATCCACGCCCCCATATTACCTTCACGTAACGTGGGTTGGCCGGATCTATCTCTACCTTTTCTCTCAAGTGTCGTATATGTACAGCTACCGTATTTTCTGTTCCAAATGGATCGTCTTTCCAAACCCTCTCATATATCTGATTAGGCGAAAAGACCTCTCCTACATGTTCCATCAGGAGTTTTAAAATATCGTACTCGGTCCTGGTGAGGTTAATCAATTCTCCGTCCACAGTTACCTCTTTAGACTTATCATCAAGCTCAATTGAACCTACAGTAAGCTTTCCACTTACTGCTGCACCATTTCCACTGCCAAGCAGCATATATCTTCTGATCTGTGATTTCACTCTTGCCTGAAGCTCTACTGGATTAAATGGCTTTGTTATGTAATCGTCTGCACCAACTGTCAGACCGAGGATTTTGTCAGTATCTTCGCCTTTTGCTGTCAAAAGGATAACTGGCACATTAGAAATATCTCTTATTTTTACCATTGCAGATATTCCATCCATCTCTGGCATCATGATATCCATGAGCACAAGATGAACTTCCTTCTGCTTAATTACCTCGATTGCTTCTTTGCCGTTATAAGCCTCATATACCTGATAGCCCTCACTTGTAAGATAAATTCTAAGGGCAGATACAATATCTTTTTCATCGTCACATACTAATACGTTGTACATAGTTTCCTCCCGGGTTTTGTAGTCAAAAAATCGCTACAAGTATTTATGATCATCATAGATACATTGTAGCGAATTAAATATGAATTAACTATAGGGTAACATATTAAGGTTTGATTAATATTTTCCTACACAATAATCATTTCTTGTCTTTTTCTTCATGCGGTACAGCATCTCATCTGCTACATGCAAATAATCCCATACTTTCTCATCTTCCTTCGGATATCCATGGCAGATACCCTGTGAAATCGTCACGATAGGCAGAGCTTTTGAAAATTTATGCTCTATACCAAGTTCCATTATTCTCTTCTTCAGTTCATCTGCGAACTTCTCCGCCTGTTCCATAGAGATATTCTCATAAATTACAACAAATTCATCTCCACCATATCTTGCCCCAAATATTCCATATTTATCTATCATGTCATTGATAACCCCAGCCACCTTAGCAAGGCATACATCACCCTCCTGATGTCCGTAATTATCGTTGAACTCCTTAAAGTAGTCAATATCAAATATCTCGATTGCAAATGGAAGTCTCATCTCTTTTGCCTTGCCAAATGCCTTATTGGCAAAATCATCCAGCTTGAACCTATTCGGCAGCTTTGTAAGTGAATCGTGCTCTGAGCGGTGTTCAAGTATCTGATTCTGTTCCTCCACTTCTCTTCTGATTCTATCAGCAGTCTCAAGCCTCCTTCGAATCTGCAATGCATTGCGAATCATGCTCTGCATCTCCTTACGCTGCTTCTCCGACATCTCATAGTAAAGACCTGCCGCCTGTAAATACTCCGCATATTTCTTATTCTTCTTATAGTATTTAATCTTCAAAGAAATCTCCATCATCTGCATATATGTGATGTTGAAACTCTTTATCATTGGCTCTATTATCTCTATAAAATGCCAGAGTTCATCGTCTTTATCACATTCTAACAGTATCTCACTGTATCTATAAAAATCATCAAACATATCCATAATCGCTATATTCTCTGATATTCCACAATCAATCTGTGCTATACAGTCGTCCCTTAACTGTGTCTGTCCTGTCTTGTGATAATAATATGTCTCCGCACAAAGAATCCCAAGTCTGTCTATATAATCCGCATATGACCAATGGACTTTATTAATTTTCTTAAATATCTCGTCCACATCACCATATTTTCCGCACTCGACATTGCATGTTGCTATATTCTGATAAATGCATATCATATAACTATGGTAATTGGGTTCATTAATTCTGTCATGCATATAATCAAATGCTTTATGAAAAAATTCAAGTGCATCATCATAACATCCTGTATGCATGTTGAGCACTCCACAATTTGTATTCAAAATGACCTCCACATCTGGAAGGTCATATTTCTGACAATATGCAATTCCATTCAAATAATAATCAAAGGCAATTGGTGCATTTCCTCTATGAACTGCTGTGATTCCAAGCAGATTGTACGCTCTGGCTATGTATTCCCACTGACCCGCTTTCTCCAAAAAAGACAGGCTCTTAATTATGTATTCGAAGAATTTGTTTCCATCATTAAGACTATAATAAACCTGTGCTATATGAAAATACCCAAATCCTATGAGCTTTGAATCATTTATCTTTGAACCATAATCAACTATATCATTACAGTATTTAAGCGTAATCTCAGCATCTGTACTAATATTCGATAATACACCATCTATCCATTGTTGTACTATTTCATTATAGCCTTTCAATTCCATTCGGCTCTCCCTCTAAAATCACTACTTCTCGGTGTGGTGCGGGTCACTAATGTATACATCGAATTGCACGCATGTATCGATGATAGTTTTCGACCCTTTAATCATATTATATTGTATAAATGTGAACAATTCAAGAACGCTTAGGCGCTCTTGAATTATTTCACCTGATGTGTGTACTGTTCACACCTAACAGTATGACCAGCAACAATTACAGCCCATTTAAAATGCCTCTACTTAATATATTCCGTTGGGTCTACAGACTTTCCATCTTTTAGCATCTGAAAATATAAATTGCTTCCTTCAACAGAATAATATTTCGTTGGTTCAGCTATATATCCTGCTATCTCTCCTCCTTCAACTGAATCTCCGACCTTCACTGTCAGATCCTTCAGCTGACCGTAAATTGCTGTATATCCGTCCCCTAAATCCTGCGTCACTGTACAGCCCGTCTCTTCATTCTTCTCAATATTTGTTATGTTACCCTTTGCGATAAAGCAAACCTTGTCATCAACTTCTCCCTGCACTATAACGGCTGGATTATACTTATACTGATCTAATGTTGGAAAGTAAAGTGTTTTGTCCATGCTATATGGCAAAATCACTTCCCCTTTCATTGGACTGACTGCACTATCCGCTGCAAAATGAAGGGAAATCTCTGCAACAGCATCTTCAACAGGCTGCTCCTCTTCCTTTGCCTGAGTCTCTTCTTCTTTTTCTTCCTTTTCCTCTTCTACAACTTTGGGCTCGACAATCTGTGGCTTAGGCTTTACGACATTTGAAGTCTCTGCAGTCTTCGGACTCTCTACAGCAGATTCAACATTTTTTGCCACATCCTGCTGCTTTTTTGCCCCTGCATTATTCACATAAACTCCTATAAACCCTATAGCTCCCGCCATCAGACAGGCAATTGCCGCAATATATTGTTTCTTCATAGGCACACCTCCATTATCATATTTCTATGATAATAGTGTTGCCTGTTTTTTATTTTTTATTCAATCGGCTTCCAATTATATTGCTAAGCTGTGCGAACTGCTCTAGCGTCAATGCCTCTCCTCTTACTGTCACTGGAACACCAAGCTGTGTAATGCACTCCTGAATATCTTCCTTTGAAAGATTTATCGCAGGAAAATTATTCAGACCATTTGCAAGCGTCTTTCTTCTTTGATTGAAAGATGCACGTATAACCTGAAACATAAGCTTCTCGTTATCCACATCCACTGGTGCTTTTTCATGTCTTGTCAACTTAATAACTGCGCTTCCCACTTTCGGCTGTGGCATAAAGCAGCTTGGCGGTACATTCACTACAATCTCTGGCTTCGCATAATACTGCACAGCCAAAGACAGGGCACCATATTCTTTTGTTCCAGGTCCAACCTGCATTCTGTCTGCAACTTCTTTTTGTACCATGATTGTGATGCTGTCAATTGGTACATGGCTCTCAAAAAGCCCCATAATGATTGGTGTTGTGATATAGTATGGCAGATTTGCGACTACCTTAATCGGCTTTCCTGAATTGTATTTATCAGCAAGCGCATTTATATCCACTTTAAGAATATCCTCGTTGAGAACTTCTACATTGTCATATTCCTTCAAGGTGTCTTTTAAAATAGGAATGAGATTAGTATCTATCTCCACTGCCACTACCTGCCTTGCAGCCTCGCATAAATACTGTGTCATCGTTCCAATTCCAGGTCCGATTTCCAAAACAAAATCCTCTTCTGTCACACCAGCTTCTTCTATTATTTCCTCAAGAACAGCTTCATTTATAAGGAAATTCTGTCCAAATTTCTTTTGAAAATTAAAATTGTATTTCTGTAGCACCGCTATGGTATTCTTTGGATTTCCAAGTACTGCCATATTATCTCCTTCCACACCTTCAATTGTCTGCATCATTTGCATATAATTTATACCTGTCTTATATGCGCTCAGGCACATATCCACACTTAAAATCTATGCCAAAACTTTATTCCTATCTACTTTTGAAAAAAGATTATAGGCATTGCTTTCCGCTATTTTCTCAACTTCATCTGGTTCCATGTTCTTTATCTGCGCAATCTTATTGATTACATAAATAATGTTGGATGAGTCGTTTCTGGTTCCTCTGTTTGGCTCTGGTGCCATATATGGACAGTCTGTCTCAAGAAGTATTCTCTCCATTGGAATTGCTTCTACTGTCTCGACCAGCTTTTTGGCATTCTTGAAAGTAACCACACCTCCAACTCCAATATAATAACCCATTTTTATAAATTCAAGCGCCATCTCCTTTGAATATGAATAACAATGGACTACGCCTGCTATCTTAGATTTTCCATCTGCGTCAAATTCCTTCAATATCTGCATGGTATCTGCTGCCGCATCTCTTGAATGTATAATAACGGGCAGATTAGTTTCTCTGGCAAGCTCCATCTGACGCTTAAACCATATTCTCTGGTTCTTTTGTACATCCGCCTCTTTATCCCAGTAATAATCAAGTCCGATTTCTCCGACTGCCACTACCTTTTCCTGTCCACACTGTTCCTTTAGCCACGCAAATGTCTCTTCATTCAAATCTGATATATCACTTGGGTGTACTCCAACTGCTGCATATATCAGTTTGTTGGCGTGTGCCAGCTCCAATGTAGTCTTCGTAGATTCGATTGACGCACCTACATTAATAATCGGGCTGACTCCACTATTTATTACTTTCTCAATGACTAAATCCCGGTCTTCATCAAACCGGGAATCGTCATAATGCGCATGTGTCTCAAATATCATCTCAGAAATGTTCCTCCAGCATCTTAAGTTCATCTAAAATAATACAATTTGGAATAGTATTCTCTCTAACTGCCTTCTTACATTCATCAAAATCCATCCAAATTACAGAATCTATCTCCTCTTTCTGCACTACAAATTCGCTTTCTTCTTTGTCGAGCCACAACAGATATACCTGCGATACCTGATTGTCGATAAATTCCTTACCATAGAAAACTTCATCAAAATGTATGCGGATTAATCCACAGTCAATAAGCTTTTCCGGTGCGATATCCACACCAAGTTCCTCTTTCAATTCGCGAATGGCAGATGTTCTAAAGTCGTCTCCGTGATGAATATGCCCTGCACTTGAAATATCATAGCATCCTGGAAAAGAATCCTTGCTTTCGCATCTCTTCTGCAAAAGTATCTGCATTTTATTATCCTTTTTGCGCATAATCCACACATGAGAAGTGCGATGCTTGATTCCCTTTGCGTGAGCTTCTTTTCTTTCTACTATTTCACCTGTCGGCTTTCCGTTTTCGTCAACAACATCAAAATATTCCATACTTTTTACCTTTTAATAATCTCAAAATCCAACAATTCCCAATCATATTTTGCAGGCTCTATCAAGCTCTGACAGTACGCGCACTTAGTCGAAACTATGCTGTCAAGTGCTGCTCCACAGTTCGGACAGCAGATTGCTCTCGTAATCGGAAGTCCCATTCTTGCACTTTTGTCCACCTCACGCCTGAATGTAAGCCTGTTGATATAATCAATTTCACTTGACGGCATGTTCATAATTATACATACTGACAAATATTCATACTGATATTTGTCATCCACCCTGTAAGATGTAAGGTAATTTTTCTTTACAACACTATCGAATCTGTATTCTTCGATTGCATCTACTTTTTCATCTGAAATCAAATCCTCTAATACATCGTACAGCCTCTTTGAAACCAGATTACGAATTGGCTCTAATTCACGCAGAGATACCGCCTTATGAATTTCCCTAAAGAGCAGTTCTGTGTAAGAAAGCATATTTTCTGCGAGAAATTCACTGTCTCTTTGCTGTAGTCTCTGGCTTATCTCATATGTACGATTGGGTGGATCAATATACTTTCTTGTAGAGACAATATCTGGTGTTTCAGTAATATCTTCATCAGTCTCGTCGATATTCAAAAAAGTCTTTACAAATTTCTCAATACTAAACATATTGTCCCCCAATCTTTATATTTTACGCAGTTACGCGATTTCTGCTCCTGCTGGCATTGGTTTCTCTGGTGTAAGAAGTGCAAGATTTCCTTCTGCATCCTCTGCACATAAAAGCATTCCTTCTGAAAGCACTCCTGCTAATTTAGCTGGTTTTAAGTTCACAAGTACCATTACTTTCTTGCCAACCATCTCTTCTGGCGAGTAATACTTTCTGATTCCTGATACAATCTGCTTTGTCTGGCTTCCGATTTTTACCTGTGAACAAAGTAATTTCTTTGACTTTGCAACAGCTTCACAAGCTACAATTTCACCAACCTGGAACTGCATCTTTCCGAAATCATCGAATGTAATCTCTGGCTTTGCTTCTATATCGATTACTTCTTCTGAGTCATTGTTCTCTGGTAATAAACCTAACTTACGCTGCTCATCTTCATACTCTGCTTTCTGCTTTGCCTGAATTTCCTCTACCTTAGGCATTACATCTTCTGCTTTAAGACGTCCGAAAAGAATCTCTGGTGCGTCAGTAACCTTTGTTCCATTCTCGTAGAGTCCAAACTTATCGAGATCATCAAAATCTCTGAGTGTTGTATTAAGCTGAGCTACGATTTTCTCTGCTGTCTCTGGAAGGAATGGATGTAAGAGGCTTGCACCAATAGTAATTGACTCTGTCAGGTTGTAAAGAACCTCTGCAAGTCTGTCCTGCTGTGCCTCATCCTTTGCAAGTACCCATGGTGTTGTCTCATCAATATATTTATTGCAGCGACGGAATAACGCAAATACTTCTGTGATTGCGTCTGCCACACGAAGGCTTTCCATCTTCTTTGCGATTTTATCTCTTGTTCCTGTAACCTGTGCCTTTAAATCAGCATCTATAGCAGTCTGCGCCTCATCGCCAGTTACACCCGTACTTTTTACGATTCCATCAAAGTACTTGTTAGTCATTGAAACTGTTCTGTTTACAAGGTTTCCAAGTACATTTGCAAGCTCTGAATTGAATCGCTCAATTACAAGATCCCATGTAATGATTCCATCATTTTCAAAAGGCATCTCATGAAGAACGAAATAACGTGTTGCGTCTACACCGAAGAGATCTACCATATCATCTGCGTAGATTACATTACCTTTTGATTTACTCATCTTCTCTCCACCCTGGAGCAGCCATGGATGTCCGAATACCTGCTTAGGCAGTGGAAGGTCGAGTGCCATAAGGAAAATAGGCCAGTAAATTGTGTGGAAACGCACAATATCCTTTCCAATAAGATGCAAGTCAGCTGGCCAGTTCTTCTTGAATAAGTCACTTGAACCATCTGGGTCATAACCAATCTTAGTGATATAGTTGGTGAGCGCATCAAGCCATACATATACTACATGCTTTGGATCGAAATCTACTGGAATACCCCAGCTGAATGATGTACGTGATACACAAAGATCCTGAAGTCCTGGAAGCAGGAAGTTGTTCATCATCTCATTCTTACGGCTTACCGGCTGGATAAACTCCGGGTGCGTATTGATATAATCAATAAGTCTGTCTGCATATTTGCTCATCTTGAAGAAATATGCTTCCTCTTTTGCTGGCTTAACCTCACGTCCACAGTCAGGACATTTTCCATCTACAAGCTGTGACTCTGTCCAGAATGACTCACAAGGTGTGCAGTAAAGGCCTTCATATGATCCTTTATAGATATCTCCCTGGTCATAAAGCTTCTTGAAAATCTTCTTAACGCATTTCTCATGGTCTTCATCTGTTGTTCTGACAAAGTTGTCATATGATGAGTTCACAAGATCCCAGATTCTTTTGACTTCTGTTGAAATCTCGTCTACATACTGCTTTGGTGTGATTCCTGCTGCTTCTGCTTTTTCCTGAATCTTCTGTCCATGCTCGTCTGTTCCTGTCTGGAAATATACGTCGTATCCTTCTAATCTCTTATATCTGCATATAGCATCTGCGAGAATTATCTCGTATGTGTTGCCAATATGTGGCTTTCCTGATGTATACGCTATCGCTGTTGTTAAATAATATTTTCCTTTATTGCTCATATGTTCCTCCTTTTTCGTATATGAACTTTCTTAAGCACGTTCATAAACCTCAAAAAAAGCCCGCCTTCCACAATGAAGGCGAGCTATTATGCCGCGTTACCACTTCTTTCACTGACACCTCACAGTATCAGCCTCAACAGATGCCATAGACATCTTCCACTATAACGGGTGCTCCCGTCAGCACTTATCCGCTTATCAATGATAAAGCCAGTTCAGCACTGCCACTCCAAAGCCATCTTCCATCTACTTCCATTCTCTCCCTCTCAGCCTGGCAAAACGCCATAGGAAATTCTCTGTAAAAATTACATAAATGTACTCTCTTCTTCAATGTGTTTGTTTTAATATTATTTATAATGTTTTGTTTATTATATGTAGTTTTTGCTGAAAAATCAATATATTTCTGCAATCACTCAATAATTAACACCATGGCGCATAGCTTGACAGCGCAGTGTCAAGCTTGCGTCCAGGCAGTAAATGCAATTATGCCGCTGCATCTTCTGCATCTTCCATCATCTGCGTAAGTGACAATGTAACTGTCTTTCTGGCAGCCCTATGATATGCAGTCCTTGATACGCTTATCTGTATATCCGCTGTTCCTTCGCCGACCATAGTAACATTTCCTGATTCATCAACTGTCGCTACAGACTCATCCGTACTTGTATATGTTATCATGCCTGCATTTGAGCCAAGTTCTGCTAATGAGTCTTTGTCTTTTATGGTTACGTTCAGATTAAAAGTCTCATTCTGCTCGAATTCTTTTTCTAACTGCTGCGACTCGACGCATATCTCCTGCTGTCCTGTTGACAATGATATTTTGTCATTTTCCTGTGCAGTGTATACAGTGTCTAGTAATTTTCTTATGTCATTAAATGTATCCTTAGTGGATGATTTTCCCATATACACGCAGATTACTTCTCTGCCACTTTTATCAACTGCCGTTGCCGTAAATACAGCACCTGCCGCCTTGGTGGTTCCAGTCTTTGTTCCTATGATTGTATACATATTTCGAGAATATGATACATCACTGTAAAAATGGTTAGTACTCTTTATTGTCTTTCCTTTTCTGCCATTGGTCTGGTGAACGACAAACCGCTTTCTCGCAACAATTGTTTTAATCGGTGCCTTGCTCATCGCATAACGCGTTATCTGTGCCATATCACTTGCAGTGGTGTAGGTTTTTTTATAACCATTTCCTATGTCAAGTCCTATCGGGTTATCAAATGATGTGCCAGACAGTCCAAGAGTTTCACACTTCCTGTTCATTGCGGCAACACATTTATCCACAGAGCCAAACACTCCCACTGCCAGACATATTGCGGCATCGCCGGCTGAACAGATAAGAAGCATGTTAAGCAATGTTCCTACTTTATAGCGTTCACCTGCTTTGATTCCATAGCTGCTGCAACCTGATTTAACCGCCTTTATCATACCTGGTGTTACTTTTATGCTCTTGTTCGTCGAAGCATTCTCCAGCACAACAATTGCTGTCATAAGCTTAGTAGTACTTGCCGGATAGACTTTCTTGTCCTTCTGGTCACTTACAATCGTCTCTCCTGTTCTTGCATCTATGACTGTGTATGCATGATGTGATGCCAGTTCCGCTGGAGCTGTCACTGTATTTTGCGCCTGAACCGGCTGTATATTCAATGTCAGAATTAATGTAACTGCCAATACTAAACTAATTATTTTTTTATACTTAATCTTCAAACACATTGTCATTATTTTCCTTTTCCTCTGTCTTTTCGGCTGCTTCGTTCTGTACTGCTTCCTCTGTCTGTTCGGCTGCTTCGTTCTGTGCTGCTTCCTCCTGTGCGGCTTCCTCTGTCTGTGTCATCGAAGAACCGCAGTTAGTACAGAATGAGTGGTCACTGCTTTGCTTTGTTCCACATGATGGACATTCTGCCGAACCCTGTATCTTAAGAATCTCATCTTTAAGTTTCTGAATTTCAGCCTCTGTTGCCGCTATTTCTGCAAAAAGATCACTTTTCTCTTCATCCTTCTCTTTATTCTGGTAATAATATTCTCTTCCAAGTTCGGCAAACTGCTTCTCAAGTACATCCTCTTTTGAAAGAATATCTATCTTCTTTTTGGCAACTGTAGATGCGTCACTTACCTTTTCACCGACCTCTTTTCCTGCTGATACAAGCTCGTCTCTAAGTCTGGTCAAATCAAATCCCATATTAATTCCTCACTTTCTATAATATATCGCCCGCCTCTGAATCATCACATATATTAAATGTTCTGAATCGTAAGCTTTATTGATTGTAAAGTAAAAACGCATCACCTTGCAGCAATGCGTATTCATCTGTTATTCTATTAATGCATAGCGCTTGTCAACCTTGTCCCCGCCACACACAAGCTTCGTGCCATCTTCTTCTATAATAATATAGTCATTCTCTTTTATGAATGTCCTGCCACGTCTCGTATATATGTATGGACACACAAGCCGCCCATCCTTCTCAATTTGAACAAGATTATTACAATCCACATTGTTCTTCGTAATAACATCAGAAAATAATTCTAAACCATCCTCAATGCCTTTATCTGGCTCATATTTTATTACATCCACTTTAAGTGGTGTTCTAATATACTTCATAGTCAAATCCCCCTGCAATACATGTAGCTATATTATATGTTAACACCCATACCGCCAAAATTCAACACCAAAGTACTAAAGGAAAACCTTAATTTCTCTTTTGTTTTTTATTTTTCAAAAAAACAATTCCGCACAAAATCACAAACATCATACCAACTACAATAGTTGAAACAACTGCCACAGTCTTTGCCTGTGGATTGTACAACAAAATTCCCTGTCGGAAAGTAAGTATTCCAAAAACTGCAAATATTGCAAATGCAAGCAAATGCAAAAATCCTTCTGGCATTTTACTCTTAAGCAGATAGCCTAAAAGCATTCCTATTATATCAGCCGCAAACAATCCGATTGAGCACCCAATCCACACAATCAGTGCCGAACTGAGTCCTTCATTTGCGCCAAATGCAATAGCTGTAAGCTGTGTCTTATCACCAAGCTCTGCTACGAAAAAAGTACAAAAAACAGCTATAGGCGCAATCTTTATCTTATTATTTGCACTTTCCTCTTCTTCCTCATCATCCTCTGTAAGCGATGTAATTGCAAAATACAAAAAAGCAAATGCTGCTATTATTTTAATTATCCAATCTGGAATCAGCGAACCGACAAGACCTCCCGCTAAAACAGCAAGACCATTAAGCACCAGAATTGCGGCTGCCGTTCCGAGAATAATATCTCTTATCTTAAATTTGGAAGTCATGGCGACAAGCATAAGCTGTGTCTTATCACCCATTTCAGCTATAAATTCTGTTAACAAAACTTTTAGGAATAACATAGATTATACCTCTCTTATCACATACGTACTCTCAATAAATATAGTCTGAATTATTTATCAAAAAATATTCCCACTACATATACTTTTATCTCATAAAAATATAAACTGAATATCCCACATACAGCGCTATCATTATTGCTCCCTCAAGCTTGCTAAGCTGCTGCTTTGTAGCTGCAAACAGCCACACTATCAGTGAAAATACCAGCAATACTACAATATCTATAATGTTTTCTGTCATGAATGCGATTGGACTTATCGCTGATGCAATTCCAAGAACCATCAATATATTGAATACATTCGAACCAATAGCATTTCCAAGTGCCATTCCTACTTCATTCTTTCTTGCAGCTACAATAGATGTAACAAGCTCAGGAAGGGAAGTTCCAAGTGCAACAATTGTAAGTCCGACAAGTGTCTGACTCATTCCAAAATCTATTGCGATACGGCTGGCTGTCTGTACTGTCAAATCTCCTCCAAATGCAATTGCAGCACCACCGCCGATTATGAATATGATACTTTTAGGAATAGATATTATGTGAATGTCTTCATCAGAACCACCCTCGACTTCTACTTCCTTACCTTCTTTTCTTGCTTCCAATGTTCTCCTTATTAAAATTACGATATAAACTGCAAATAAAATAAGAAAAACAATTCCATCAATATGACCAAGTATCATAGACGAATCATCCATGAATCCCCATATACCAAGTACTGCAAGAATCACAGCACAAAATGCGGAAAAAGGAATATCTGTAGTTATTGTCTCCCTTGCCACCATCACTGGTGTCATAATTGCACATACGCCAATCACCACCATGAGGTTAAAAATATTCGAACCTACTACATTGCTGACAGCAAGTGTATTATTGCCACTAATTGATGCAGTAACACTGACTGATGTCTCTGGTAAAGATGTTCCCATCGCAACAATTGTCAAACCTATTATTATAGATGGTACATTAAATCTCTTAGCAACGCTTGAACTTCCCTCTACGAAGAAATCTGCTCCCTTAATAAGTAGAACAAATCCCACTACTAGCAGCACCATGACCAGAATCAGTGGTGCCTCTCCTATAAATTTTTCCATTTTAATATCTCCTTTTTATTATTTTGTATAAAAAAGACCCACGTATACCTCCACTAGTACTCTTCATACTAAAAAGGTATACATGAGTCTCATTCTTTAAGATTTGCCAGGTCATACGACCGGGACTGTTGACAAATCACGTCTTCTAATTTTTACGCGAACTACTCCCTCACGACTATCATTTTTATAACCTTACTAAAGGTGAGAAAATTTGTCAATTCTTTTTAATGTACTTAATTTCATACAATTTTTTATGTCTATATTGTCATATTTTGTAAACAAGATACAATCTTTTGTGAATTTATCCAAAAAATTTGACATAATAAATGACATGTGGTAAATTCACATAGTTACAATATAAATCTTATATTTAAGGAAAGAGAGAAAAGTTATGAAACAAATGAAACAAATGAAAAAAGTAGCATTATTGTTGTGTGCCGTTTTCGTTATCGGCATGGTTGCGGGATGTTCATCTTTTGATGCATCAGCTTATTTAAAGGCAGTTCTTGATAACACTTACAAGAACGACCCTACTGGTTTTGTAGATCAGAAAATTGCAACTAAAGAAGAAGCTGATAAGTTATACGAAGATGGACTTGATCAGGAGCTCGACTCATTCATGACAGGAGCTAATGTCAAACTCTCAGATGATGTTAAAGAAAACTTCAGAGGTATATTTGCTGATCTTTTCAAAGCTGCTGATTACAAAGTTGGTGAAGCTAAGAAGCAGAGTGATGGTTCTTATGAGGTTACTGTAGAATACAAGACACTTAAAGTATTCAAGAATGCTTATACAACATACACAAAGAAGCTTGAGGATATTGATGCATCTAAGTTTGAATCTCAGCAGGAGGTTTATGACGCTGTATTCCAGACACTCGCTGACTGCCTCAAAGATGAGCTTGCTTCCCCAGAGTATGGCGATACACAGACTATGGATATCACAATTTCAATCAAAGATAAATTGTATACACCTGATGAAAATGACTTGGCTACATTAGAGCAGGCATTATTTGATATGGATCAGTTTGGTGAATAAAATTTAATACTGTTACTTAAAAGGCTTAAAGATATAGCCTAAATTGTTATTGACAATTTTATATTTGCATCGTTATAATATATGCTAATTGAAGCATTAAAAGCGATGATAAGAAAAAGTACATTTTTGCAGAACGAACAGAAAGTTGTCGGTTGATGAGAGACGCATGGGAAGCAATTATGGAATACATCTTTGAGCTTTGCACTGAACGCATCTATTACTGCCAGTAGGCTGCAACGTAGTGGCGAACGTTATAATCGCTGGTGTCTTGTCGGAGACATGCTAAGGCAATTCCATGTGAGTGGTTTGCAAAATAAGGTGGTAACACGAGATATCCCCCTCGTCCTTATAGGATGAGGGGATTTTTATATTTTAGGAGGAAATACAATGACTATTTATGATGAATTAGTTGCCCGCGGTCTTATCGCACAGGTGACAGATGAAAAAGAAATTAAAGAACTTATCAATAACGGAAAAGCAACTTTCTATATCGGATTTGACCCTACTGCAGACAGTCTTCACGTAGGACATTTCATGGCACTTTGTCTCATGAAGAGACTTCAGATGGCTGGAAACAAACCAGTTGTCCTTATTGGCGGTGGTACAGCACAAATTGGTGACCCATCAGGACGTTCCGACATGCGTCAGATGATGACAACAGAAACAATCAATCACAATGTTGAATGCTTCAAGAAACAAATGAGCCGTTTTATCGACTTTTCTGAGGACAAGGCAATCCTTGTTAACAACGCAGACTGGCTCATGGATCTTAACTATGTAGAAGTTCTCCGTGATATCGGACCACACTTTTCTGTAAACAGAATGCTTACTGCTGAGTGTTACAAACAGCGTATGGAAAAAGGACTTTCCTTCCTTGAGTTCAACTACATGATTATGCAGTCATACGACTTCTTTAAACTTTTCCAGGATTACGGCTGTAATATGCAGTTCGGTGGTGATGACCAGTGGAGCAACATGCTTGGTGGTACAGAACTTATCCGTCGTAAACTTGGCAAAGACGCTTATGCAATGACAATCAATCTTCTTCTCAACTCAGAAGGAAAGAAAATGGGTAAGACACAGTCAGGTGCTGTATGGCTTGACGCTGAGAAGACTTCTCCATTCGATTTCTTCCAGTACTGGAGAAATGTTGCAGACTCTGATGTTCTTAAGTGCATCCGTATGCTTACATTCCTTCCACTCGAGGAGATTGAAAAAATGGACAAATGGGAAGGTGCCCAGCTCAACGAAGCTAAGGAAATTCTTGCATTTGAGCTCACAAAACTTGTTCACGGAGAGGAAGAAGCTGCAAAAGCCCGCGAAGCTTCACATGCACTTTTTGCAGGCGGTGGAAACCATGCAAATATGCCTACAGTTGAACTTAGCGATGATGACTTTGCAGATGGCGATTTAGATATTATCTCTGTTCTTGTAAAAGCAGGTCTTTGTGAATCCCGCGGTGATGCACGTCGTAATATCCAGCAGGGCGGTGTATCTGTCGCAGATGAGAAAGTTACTGACATCTCCACCAAATACAGCAAAGAGGCGTTTGCAGGTGACGGACTTATAGTAAAACGTGGAAAGAAGAAATTCGCTAAAGTTATAACAAAATAACTCGCAAAACTTATAAAAATGCTCAGACCTTACATGGCCTGAGCATTTCTATGTAAATTTTTTTATATATTTTCTATTTTTATATTTGCTATTTTTATATTTGCTATTTTTATATTTGCTATTTTTATATTTGCTATTTTTATGGCAGTTATTTTCTATTTATAATTCAGATTATATGAATCCCCATATCGATTAGGATAATTATCATAATCACTCTGCTTATTAATGTATTGACTCTTACTACTAAATACAATTACAAACATGAAAATTATAGGGGAAATTGCAAGTCCAATACCAAATAATGTTCCCCTGCTAAAATTCTGTGCAAATGATATATACATTACTGTGTTAAATGCAAACATCACAGCCCATATAATTATCACTCCTATAACCAATTGTGCTTCAGTCTGAAGTATATGAGAGGCTTCATCATATTTATATACATGCGTATAATCTATAAGCTGTACAAAATTGATAATCACAGCAACATATACGACTTTCGCTGCTAAACTTAATCCCAGCCATGCCCAGAACAATTTATTTCTGCCCGCAATCTTATAACTAATATATTTATTATATATTGGCACAAATGCCGCCCAGCCTGGCTCGTTTGCTTTCTTAAACACATTCCACTTTGCTATTGCCTGAGCTATTAAAACTATGACAAAAGTCGGAAAATACATTATGAATGCAAAAAATGCCTGAAATATAGAATCATCAATATTCTGAATGTCTATCATAGATTAAAACTCCATTCTTGTAACTGTTAAGTACCTTTTTGATTCTTTACAATTTCACTTTGTTACAATGCTGCGCTCTACTGTTGTAAATCATTATTCTGATTCACATTCTGTCCACCATACTGATTTCCGTTCGCCTGGTTGTACTGATTTTCATCAGCCTGGTTATAGTTTCCATACTGTGTTCCATTAGCCTGGTTATAGTTTCCGTACTGTGTTCCGTACTGGTTTCCGTTCATCTGACCATACTGCGCTCCGTACTGGTTTCCGTTCATCTGACCATACTGATTTCCATACTGTGCTCCGTACTGGTTTCCGTTCATCTGACCATACTGATTTCCATACTGCGCTCCGTACTGGTTTCCGTTTGCCTGACCATACTGATTTCCGTACTGTCCATATGTCTGCATATTTGGAAGGTACACAATTCCGTTGTCAAACGCCATAATAGGATATAAAACATATGGGAAGAAAAGAAGTCCAAGTGTAAATCCTATACCCTTACCGAAATTCCTGGCTAATGAATTTGAAATAATAGCCATAATTATAAAACATCCGATTGCAGAAAGAAAAAGCACTCCTAGCTCAATAAATATGGCTAAGACAACTGCATTTCCCCATCCTCCGGCTGTAGCGCGGCCTGTAATCCCCGCTCCAATTAAAACTATAAAAGTAATAAACATGAATACATAGCATACTAAAAGTAAAATTTCTAATATCAGATATAACCAGAACAATATCTTTTTACCAGCAATCTTAAATAACACATAATTATTATAAAATGGAATTATTGCCGCCCATCCCGGTTCATTTGCTTTCGCAAAAAGCTTCCACTTTGAAATAATGATTATAGCTAATAAAACTAAGCTAAATGATATTTGAAATATACTCTGTCCCTGTCTTATTAAATCATAAACTATATTCGTATTGCCCATCTAAACTCTCCTTATTTTAATAATTCTGTTAATTATAACAGTTCTTCAACAAACTCCATGTAATCTATCATTGTATTACATTTAGGAGCATAATCTATCAGAAGCTTCTTCTTCTCCTGTGCTTCTTTTGTCTTTACGCACTCACGGATTGCTGTATCAAACAGCTTTGTTCCCATCTGCTTAGCCTGCTCGCTGATTTCCTCTCTTGTGGTTCTCTCGAGATTCGAACGTCCTGCATACTTGACAAGCAAAAGTCCGGCAACCTTAAGTGAAGGATTCTGTCTTCTTTTTACTGCCATAATTGTATCATTAAGCTGACTTATTCCCTGTCTTGCGTAAGCGTCAGCTGTAAGTGGAATTATGACTTCATCCGCTGCAATGAGACAATTGTACATAATAACATTCAGTGATGGTGCAGTGTCAATCACAACATATTCATATCCATCAAGTTCATCTAATGCATCCTTAAGTCTGTAGAATCCCTCTACATCTCCATCTAACATCTTCTCGGCTTTTGATAAAAGTGGATCGGATGCAACAATATCGCCATTTTCCATATGCTGGATAGCTTCATCGATTGGGAGCTTATCCGAATCAATCATAACGTCATACAATGTCGCAACATCCTTGACCTGCGCCTGATATGTACTGGTGCTGTTGCCCTGTGGGTCAGCATCAATGAGCAAAGTCTTAGCTCTCTTTGACAGAATACCTGCCAGATTCGTCGCAGTAGTCGTCTTGCCGATTCCACCTTTTTGATTTGCCACTACAAATACCTTCATAACAATTCCTCCATTTAAAATGCTATACTGCCTTCTATCGTCTTGTTAATTACATAAAATACACTCTGCTCTTCTGGCTTAATGTATACATCAACCACTTCTATCTCATCATTATCGATTCCCTTTTGCAGAGCATCTCTTTTAATTAGAGCAAGCAAATTCTCTTCATTTCTTTCTCTTCCCTGATACTGAATCGTGATATTTTTCTTCGCTGTCGCAAATCCGCCAGCTTTTAATTCAGCTCTCTCTACGCTGCATTTCCGTGCCATATCATTTCCTCCTCTGTAATAATGTAACGTCTTCCATGCCAAATGCTGCCCTACACATTCTATGTGTTGCAACAACATGTATTTATTGTAGCACATCTACCTATATTGTGAACTACCCATTGTCTTAAGCCCATGGGCTTCCTGCTTCAGCGACCTCGTAACCTACTATCTCCACAGGCGTTAATTTGGGCAGTCCCTGCCCTATATATTTCTTTATGCTATTTGTC
>CAKRLV010000037.1 GCA_934359755.1 uncultured Agathobacter sp. | reverse complement strand
AATGTACCATTTGAAAAATTATTTTCTTCTGCCCAATTTTCAGTATCTACTTTGATGTTATATACTTTCTTCTCCTGTTTTCCCTCAAAATCAATTGCATATATCCCATCATTTCTAAGTACATATACTTTCTTGTCCTCAACTGAATATGCACCTATCTGTTCACCTTTTTTATTTGCATAAATGAGTTCTGTTGTCTCATCCTCTTTATCAAAATGAAACAATGCAGTCCTTCCCATATATCCATATCTTGGATTAACAGCTGCTGCCTGATACTTTTCTCCATACTGATATAAAAGATATGCTCCTTCATCATCAGCAACTATAGTTGACTTATTTATCGCCAATGGTTTTCTGATTTTTAATACTTCCTTCCACTCTGTTCCTAATTCACCATTTATTCCATACCATCCTCCATTCGTTGAAAATTGCATGTCCCCAATTCTGAAGTTAATTCCATCATTTAAATTTCTGGCAAAACCATATTCTGTGACATCAATGGATACTAGTTCTGGCTCTTTGTCCACTTCAATCTTATATATATCATCAGTTTCATATAATTTCACAAAAGCTTCATTGTTCCTTGAAAAACCATAATCAAAACTGCCATCTTTGAAATACTCTTTCGTACTAAAATCACTTAAATCTACTACATACAGTGCATCAGTTGAAGTCGCATACATCACCAGCTTATCTGTTGCACATATGAATTTGGGATCAAAACTCACCTTTGATACTATTTTTTTAGCCTCTGATATATCGTTAAAATCTTTGTCTACCATATATATAGCATGTTCTTCATAATAAAATATGCTCTTATTATTATCACAGACATCTGTGTATGTTCCTATATTGTCAGTAACACTTTTCACCTGACACCCTAACATTAATTCATTTTGCTGGTCAGATTTTCCTAACCGAAAAATCCCGCTACATCCTGTCAGCAATTGTGTGGTCGCAAGCACAACTGCCCCTGCCAACACAATTTTTCTCGATATTGATTTTTGCACCAGTCCATTTTTAATATATTCTTGTATTCCCATTTTCTTCCCTCGTTATTTAACAAAACAATACTTCAAATCTATTCATCACATAGAAAGCTTTTTCCTTTAACACATCCATGTTTCCCAGACCAAAACATTCTATAACATAATCTCTATCATCTAAATTACTATCAAATATTAATACATATCCAGCCTTATCCACTCCATCAAGTTCTTTAGTGCCAAAATAAAGTTTATATGAAGTAAAATATTTGGTTTGATGTTCCGACAATTGGCTCTTATCAAGTTCTATATAATCTACATCATTATCATATTCTACTACTGCCTTATCATAATTTATCTGTCTAAAGAAAATCTCGTCATCCCCACTTATCAGATGACATTCATCACGCGCCTGCTCTGATATTTCTTTCATTTCAAATTCATCAGGATATCTGCACTCAATCAATTCATCAGCTGTATATACTTTTTCTCCAGAAACACTATTCCTTCCATCATTTATTTCTGTCGAATCAAACTCATCATCCTCGAAACTTGCCGATTTTCCATCCCAATATACACTTTTTCCGTCACCATTCTTATCTTCACTTATCAAATCGAGAATGCTACTCTCATGTACCTTCTCACTTTCTATATTATATTTTGAAGTCATATTTATCTCCTTATTAAGCTCGCATCCACTCAATAATAAAATTGCTAATATACATATTATGTTCTTTTTCATATCTGCCTCTTTATTTGCTTGCAATCTTTATCATTTCACAATATAATTTATATGTTTTACTATAAACTTTCTTTAAAATTTGCTAAGTTAATGTACAAGCTTTCACTCATAACTACTCTCCTCATCTCTTCAAATTTTCATTAGTATATCATATTTTTCTTCCCCACAACCGTTTTTCCGACAGACGACACGAAATTCGCGACAGACGACCAGTTTTTGCTCCAAACTATTATTTTTTTATGTAATAACCAAATGTAGTGGCAACAATTATAAGAATATATATCACAAAATTCTGATGATATATATCCCCTTTTCCGCATATTCCCTCTACACATTTTATGCTTGCTATAAATAAAGTCCCCGACCAGAGTGCAGCCCATATACTACATGAGAAAAGTCCCCCTGTTATCCCGCCCAAGATATAAGCCGCAACAATCATCACGTATATAATCGCAGTACTTAACCTCAGCTTGTATGAGATAAATGTCATCAACATCAGAAATCCTAGAGAAATACTCCACATGAATATGACATTTCTTACTATCTTTAAACAATAAATAAAATTATCCATAAAAAAACCTCCCAGACATACTAATATATTGTATGAATGGGAGGTCTTATTAATTCTTAATTATAATTCACAGTTATTAACTGTTCTTGGGAATGGAATTACATCACGGATATTTGCCATTCCTGTAAGGTACATCACGCAACGCTCAAATCCAAGTCCAAATCCAGCATGACGTGCTGTTCCGTATTTTCTAAGGTCGAGGTAGAATTTGTAATCTTCCTCATTAAGTCCAAGCTCTGTGATTCTTGCAAGGAGCTTGTCGTAATCATCTTCTCTCTGGCTTCCTCCGATAATCTCTCCGATTCCAGGAACCAGACAGTCAACTGCTGCAACTGTCTTTCCATCCTCATTTAGCTTCATATAGAATGCCTTGATTTCCTTTGGATAATCAGTAACGAATACAGGTCTCTTAAATACTTCCTCTGTGAGATATCTCTCATGCTCTGTCTGAAGGTCGCATCCCCATGATACCTTGAAATCGAACTTATCATTATTCTTAGTAAGGATATCAATTGCCTCTGTATATGTCACACGGGCAAAGTCATTACTTACGACATTCTCGAGTCTGTCAAGAAGTCCCTTATCTACAAAATTATTGAAAAATGCCATCTCTTCCGGAGCATTCTCAATTACATAATTGATAACATATTTAAGCATGCTCTCTGCAAGCATCATATCATCATCAAGATCCGCGAACGCGATCTCAGGCTCAATCATCCAGAACTCTGCTGCATGACGTGTAGTGTTTGAATTCTCAGCTCTGAATGTAGGTCCAAATGTATATACATTCTTAAATGCCATAGCATATGTCTCACAATTAAGCTGTCCTGATACTGTGAGGTTTGTTGGCTTATTGAAGAAATCCTTACTAAAATCAACTTTATCCTCATCATTCATAGGAAGATTATTCATATCAAGTGTTGTAACCTGAAACATCTCTCCTGCGCCTTCGCAATCGCTTCCTGTGATAATTGGAGTGTGTACATATACGAAATCTCTTTCCTGGAAAAACTTATGGATAGCATAAGCACATAATGAACGTACTCTGAACACTGCCTCAAAAGTATTTGTTCTAGGTCTAAGATGTGAAATTGTACGAAGATACTCAAATGTATGTCTCTTCTTCTGGAGAGGATAATCTGGTGTAGATGCACCTTCTATCTCAATCTTCTCGGCCTGAATCTCAAATGGCTGCTTTGCTTCTGGTGTTGGAACAAGCTGTCCTGTTACAATGATGGCAGCTCCTACATTAATCTTGCCAACCTCTTCATAGTTCTCAAGTCCATTGCCATATACAATCTGGATAGGCTCGAAGAATGTTCCGTCATTTACTACGATAAATCCAAAGTTCTTGGAATTACGATTGCTTCTTACCCAGCCACCAATCTTAACCTGTGTGTTCTCGTATTTTTCTCTGTTATGAAAAATCTCTCTAATGTTTATTAAATCCATAATCTTTCCCCTGTTGATATATAAATATTATTTTGTTTCAGTTCCTTCTGGTGCTTCTGTAGCATCAGAAGATGTATCCTCACTTGAATCTACAAACTTAGGTGTAACATTCGCAGCGACAATATCAACAGCCTTATTAACAAGGTACTGTCTCTGCATATATTCTTTACCTTCTGCTTCATTGCCTGCACCGAAGTACTCATATACAGCTTTCTCATCTGCAAATGAACCATTGCTCTGGCTTATCACATATGAAATATACTGTGAAAATTCATCATCATCCATCTTGACATCTTCAAGTTCAGCAATTCTTCCAAATACAAGCTCTACTTTAATCTGGTTTGTGAGATTCTCTTTCCAAAGCTTCACATAGTCATCATAAGTCATGCCTGAACCACTCGACTCAACAACCTCTTTGAGAGTCTGTGTAGCTGATGAATACTCGTCCTCAAGAGACTTAATATACTCTGAGTAACGTGCATTGAAATAATCGTCTGGAATCTCTACTTTGGCATTCTCAATCATATATTTCTTTGCCTGTTCAACTTCTTTATTGTAAAGAGTGTTATCAAGGTCTGATTTAAGCTGCTTCTTAAGTTCCTCTTTAGTCGTAACCTTCGCCTCACTAAAAATCTTATTAACCTCTTTGTCAGTCAAATCATCAACTGTAACAGGATCTTTTGTATAAATGCCCTTGATTACAAACTCAAATACCACTTTCTGACCAGCGAGATCAGTATTTGCACTGTAGTTTTCTGGGAAAGTAACAGGACACTTTATTGTATCTCCTACTTTCGCCCCAACAAGCCCTTCTGAGAATCCATCAATAAATCCTGTAGTCTGTCCAACCTGCTTATTATTCTCTACATCGATAAGTACATCTTTAGCGGAACCATTGTCAAATGCCTTATCATCCTTATATCCTGTGTAGTCAACCTTCACATAGTCTGTCTTCTCTACGACATCCTTGTCTTTGTTCTCTTTATATGCATCTCCACCAAACTGCAGGATTGCATTGGTAAGATATTCATTTATCGCATCATCTGTAACTTCATACTCTGAATCAATATCGAGTTCAAGCTTGGAATAATCTGGTATATCACTTACAAGCTTAGAAAGATCCAAATCAAATTCACCGCTTCTCTTGGTGCTGGCAGCCTGTTCTGTTGCTTCTGTTGCGTCTTTACTACCATTGCCACATGCTGTCACCGATACTGACATCATAGCAACGAGAAGAGCAATTACTATTCTTTTCTTCATCTTCATTTCCTTCCTTGTCGCCTCTTGGGCTTTACTCAACTTTATTAACATATCACAAAATACTGTAAAATACAATCCGAACGTTGATTTTTGAGAAAATCAATGTTAAAATATTGTTACTGTTCAGACGCAAGCTTGACACAGCGCTGTCAGGTTATGCGCCATAGTGTTAATTATTTAGTGATTATAGCCCTGCCTCGCAGAGGCATTTTAAATGAGCTGTAATCATTGCTGTTCATACTGTTAGTTGTGAACAGTAATAAAATATTTTCAGTAAATTTAGGAGGACACACATCGTGCATATATGGCAAATAGTATTGATTGTAATTCTGGTTCTTTTAATAGCAGGAGCTGTCGCACTTTATATTCTCGGTCGTAAAGCCCAGGCGAAGAAAGAACAGCAGGACGAGCAGATTGCTGCAACAGCACAGAGCGTAACAATGCTTATCATCGACAAGAAGCGAATGCCGATGAAAGATGCAGGACTTCCTCAGCAGGTAATCGAGCAGACGCCGAAGCTTATGCGTCGTTCAAAGCTTCCAATCGTCAAGGCAAAGGTTGGCCCTAGAGTTATGACTCTTATTGCAGACGAGCAGATATTTGATGAGATTCCTGTTAAGAAAGAAGTTAAAGCAACAGTAAGTGGTCTTTACATCACAAGCGTCAGAGGACTTCGTGGTCCTATCGAGAAACCAGTCAAGAAGAAAGGTTTCCGCGCAAAACTTCAGGCTCGCTACAATAAAGCTAACGCTGAGCTTAAGGCAGAAAAAGAAGCAAAGGCAAACAAAAAGAACAAATAAGAGATAAATACCGCAGGTTTCATCCTGCGGTATTTTTATACAAGCCTAAAGCCTTTATTTCCTTTTTCGCGTATCTCAATTGCGATATTACAATCTGCTGCGTGCTGACTGTTTATATCGAGGGTGTACTCTACATTTACTTTAATGCTATCCTCATTCTCTTCAATATTTATACTTCTTGTGTCAATTCCAATCTGCAGATTTCCAAATGGTGTGTAGTAATATGTGACATTCTTTTTATTTTTTTCAAATATCATATGAATACTTGCCGGTCCCTTTTTTGTGACCTCTACACATTCATCCGATATCTTGACCATATTCTTAACTGTCTGTGTCTGTCCATCTGTTGCCTCTTCATATACCACAAAATGCTTATCATTCCTATAATAATATTCTCCTGGCGAAATAACTTCTACTGTGTCAGACTCATTCTCAGGTGATACCTGTAATCCACTTATTGAAATAAGAATATCCTTTGTCATTCGTTCACCTCTCTTATGTCTGTGGCATAAAACTGCATATATTATATTTCTATTGTGCACAGACATTTATATCCATTCTAACTTGTAAAAGGCAAATATTCAAGGATTTTAAGCTTTAATACAAAATTTCCTGAATCCACAACATCCTTGTATTCATCTGGCGAAAGCACTTCGCGGAGCAATTCATCTGATTCTTCGTCTACATTTTCATACATCGTTCCGCGGAAACAGAGATTTGGATAAAGTACACACCACCAGTTATGTCCCTTAGCTTTTCCCAGCCGAATCTGCAGTGCCCTGTACCTGCCTTCTGGAAATGTATATTCGCCATATTGTTTTACCGGAAAGTCCGTCGAAACTATACTTGCACCTGCCTCATACTCCATACCATTTTGCTTTAAAATATCATTGGCAACTGCTATTATCTGATCTATATTTTCATTTAGTATTTCCTCTGTCTGTTTGCGGCTTTTTGAATCTGCCAGCAGCTTCTCCACATAGCATCCCACACCATCTCTCACCTTTAATTTAACACTCTGGTCTTCGTCAGAATCACTGTTTGCAAGCACGTGAAATCTCAGGATTTTTTTCGCAATTTCAGGCTGCAATGTATCTTCTCTATGTACGCTTCCCATTCCTGTAAGTGTTAAAATTATAATCAATCCTAATAAAAAAACTAATATTTTTTTCATAACAATCAATACTCCTTTCACATAAAAGAGTATTGACTGCTTTTTATTATTTATTCATTTTTTTATTTTCGTAACTGCCTGGTACCTTCACAGCTGCAAGCCGCAAGCGCATTAGAATCAGCTTCGCTGAATAACTATTTTATCATTATCCACTTTCACATAAGGTATCTGGTATGTGATTGTATCATTGTCATTCTCATCAATTAAATCCCCAATCGTCACAAGCGTAAGTCCGTGTTCCCTTTGCTTTTTCTCGAGAAGCTGCTCCAGATATGTGCCGACATCTTCCGAGAGTTCCTCTCCACTATCCTTTATATCCTCCACATCCGAAGCAATACACACATAGGCATTACGTGGAAAACTCTCCTCACTCTGGAGATTTTTGAGCATGTTGGTATATGCCTGCTTATCTTCATAAAATTTCTCGCCGAGCAGTAATATTTTGAGATGATTTCCATCAGCTTTTTTGACCAGCCCTGATTCGCAGTCACTTCTGGCCTCTTTAAAATCCACTCCTACTCCACCGTTATTTATATACAATTTCTGTGGTTCTTTTTCCTCTTTAAATCCCAATTCGGGAAATACATACGAAAAGTCAACAAGACTTTCTCCCTTATCTACTGCTGCAAGCATAGGAAAACATCTATCCTCCAATTCTGTTGAATTACATCCTGCAAATATTATCGCAATTGGTATAATTACAAGTATCGGAACTCCAATTACGCTTAAAAATTTTAAATATTTTTCCATCATACCATCTCCATATTCAAAAAACTCTGCCACCACATAGACCAATGCTGCAACTATAGCAACATATCTTTTCCTGCCACCTTTTCCTACTATTTTTTTAAGCTTTTCTATTCCGTAAAACAAATTGATGTTTAAAAGGGCATACAGTGTGAAAAACCATATTCCCAGCATAAACGCATCCGTTCTTTTTAAGAACATTCCATCCATTTTTACGGTGCTCATAAGCGTGACTGCCGGATATTTCATATATGAAAGGGCATCTCCACCGAAGCTGCCAACCAGCACCATATACGTCACAAAAAGTATCATGGATGCAAGTATAAGAGCTACAGTTCCAGCCTTTTTGAGGTGTCTGACATTCTTTGGTGAAACAAAGGCCGGGAACATCAACAGATAGAATAATGTGCAAAAAGAAATAAATACCAGATAACTTCCCTTTATTATTCCAACGGTCTCTTCGAGATTGAACATCTGTGTCAGATATGGCATCTTCAAATCTCCAGCTGCGAAAAAAAGCATAAAAAAAAGCGGAATAATCACAAACCAGAATAATATTTCGTATACACGTGCCCTGCACTCTATGCCTCCCGATACTGCATATGCTGACACTATGAGAATTAAAATAAGCACTGTCTCAAAAGATTCTTCTGGCACTAAATTACTCCTGACCAGATCTGTAAATACATATGCACACATTCCAGCTGCAACTATCGCATTTATCCCCAGAATTGCCAGCACTATCCTATGTTTTTTTATATATGACAAAAGATCCGTCTTCATCCGTTTTATCGCACAGTCAACAATTATCAGATATCCATATGCAAGCAGCGCACCTATGATAATGCTCCATATTCCTGCGCCTTTGCACAGATTGGCAAGCATTTTGGGAAGCAATAGAGTTCCCACTCCTACCAGATCAAAAAAAAGCAATCTGTATGTCTGTCTTATTGATATCTGTCCATTTTGTGAAAACATTTTTTACTCTTTCTTTTTTAGTTTCGTTCTTTGGTTTCTTCTGGCATAAATCGGTCTCTGAGTCATTTTTCTGAATGAATATCTCACAATACTGTCTCTCTCATCGTTATAATCATTGAGATCTGCACCAACAAATGGCATAAGATATGGTATTCCAAAGCTCTTTAATCTCGAAAGATGTATGAGTATCACAAATAATCCCATCAGAAATCCAAAATATCCAAGCCATGCCGACATTATTATCATAAAGAATTTCAACAGTCTGAATGAAAATGCAAACTCCTCGTTGGGAATGGCAAATGAGCAAAGAGCTGTAAATGCAACCACAATCACCACGATAGGACTAACAAGATTTGCATCTACCGCAGCCTGTCCGATTATCAATCCACCGACTATCCCAATCGTATTACCCATAGCTCCTGGCAGGCGTATCCCAGCCTCACGCAGCAGTTCAAATGACAATTCCATAAGTATGACCTCGACCACTTCCGGAAATGGTACTCCCATTCTGTTCTGCCAGAATGATAAAAGCAGTGATGTCGGCAATATCTGTGTATGAAAATTAGTTACCGCAAGATACAGCCCCGGAAGTGTCAGTGCCAAAAAAGCGGCTGCATATCTTATGATTCTTGCAAAAGTGGCTACCTCAAACCTATTATAATAATCATCCGCTGTCTTCAGGAATGAATTCAAATCCGTTGGAAGTATGAGGGCTATCGGTGAATTATCAGATAATACAACGACACGTCCTTCTAATATTGCCATTGCAGCTCTGTCTGGCCTTCTGGTTGTCTGAAATTCCGGGAATGGCGAATACCACTTTTTCTCCGCAAGCTGTTCAACCACTCCGCTGTCTAACACCCCGTCAATCTCATACTCATCAAGCCTCTTTTCAATTTCATCAACCAGTCCATCGTAAGCTATTCCTTCCATATACACTATATTTACATTTGTCTTGCTTCTTACTCCATGTATATGTTCTTTTACCTTGACCAGATTTGTCCTTAGTCTTTTTCTTATAAGTGCCGTGTTAATCTTCACAGACTCATTAAAACTTTCATTGGAACCACGTATCACTTTTTCCGAATCAGATTCCTGGACGCTCATGCCAGGATATCCCTTATCTGCAATCTTTATTGCCTTGTCATAACCATCAAAAAACATGATTGCATCGCCTGTAAGCATGCCATTTATAGTATCTTCAATCGTGTTCATGTATGTGATGTCAGATATTCCCATTGCATTTTCATCAAGGTAATCCGACATTTTCTCATTCGGAATATCTTCAAGTGCTTTAATGAATCTTCCTACCGCATTCTTCTCAAATGCTGTATTTTCGAGTACAACTTCTATATATGCGATGAAACAGTGACATTTTTTCTCTGCACCAAGGTACATATCTATCATCTTAATATCCGCACAATTGCTGAAGCTTTTCTTGTACTGTTCTATGTTTTTTTCTATATTTTTTTCTATATTCATAACATTCCTCACATCCTGGGCATAGCATCCTGCTTTATAGAAAACAGATTTTCCTGTAATGCAAAAAAAGAACAGTCCATTGACTGTTCTTAGTATGTTCCAGAATTTGTATTTTATTCGTGTTTTCCTAAATAGGTATAAGTTCGCTATCCGCTATTTTGATTCGGCTTCCTTGTTCTCTTCATCCTGCCGCTGAATCACCTGCTTAACAGCAACAGCCTGATTTGCCACATGCTTGTGCATAGCCTTTGTCACCTTGTCCTTATCATGTGCTTTAAGCGCTGCCACTATCTCTTCATGCTCCTGAATAAGTAATGGATAATTTTCTTTGTTCTTGAGATATTCTACCCGGTATCTGTAAATCTGTTCTCTCAAATTATTAAGCAATGATACAAGCTTTGCATTGTCTGTTGATTCGTAAATAATATCATGGAATTTCTCATCTGCTTCCGCTATCACCTTCACATCATCACAGTCTGTGTTCTTCTCGAATGTGTCCTTAATTCTGACAAGTTCATTCATCTGCTGCTCGTTCATCTTCGTACATGCAATCCTTGCAGCAAGCTCATCAAGAGCCTCTCTCACTTCAAGAACATCTTCCATATCCTGGAGCGTCATCTTAGCAACTTCCGCCCCTTTTCTTGGGATAGTCACTGCAAGTCCCTCCTGCTCAAGCATTCTTATGGCTTCTCTGATAGGAGTTCTGCTGACACCAAGCTTTGCTGCAAGCTGCAGCTCCATAAGTCTCTCTCCTGGCTGAAGTTCCCCTTTAAGTATCGCCTCCCTGAGTGTGTTAAACACAACATCCCTAAGCGGCAAAAAAGCATCCATATTCAGTGTAAGATTATCTGTCATAAGTACTTCTCCTCTAATTCCTGCTATTGTTATAAATCGTTGTCAAATAAATCTGCTTAGCAAGTCCTGCCTCTTTCATGTCGGTATAAGCCTTCCTGGCAGTCTTCTCATCTGCAAAAAGACCAAATACAGTCGGTCCACTTCCACTCATCATAGAATTGACAGCCCCCGACTTCATCATCTGCTGCTTGATTTCTGAAATAACAGGATAGTTCGGTATCGTGACAGTCTCAAGCAGATTCCCCATATCAGCTGCTATACTATCCAATTCTTTCCTTCCTATATCATCCACCAGCTTATCAATATCGGGATGAATGGTGTTCTCATTGAGCTTAAGATTTTGATAGACAAACTTAGTCGATACTGAAATACCCGGCTTGGCAATAAGCACAGGACATTTCACCATCGGTGGAAGTTGCGTAAGCTCCTCACCAATACCTTCTGCAAGAGCGGTTCCCCTCATTATACAATATGGAACATCAGCGCCAATATTTACGCCTCTTTCCATCAGTTCTTCCCTGGACAGTCCGAGCTTAAAAAGTCTGTTCATTCCATACAGCATAGCAGCCGCATCTGTACTTCCTCCCGCCATCCCTGCAGCAATTGGAATCCTTTTACTCAGCTTGACAGATATTCCTTCTTTTATTCCAAACTCATCCACCAGAAGCTTTCCAGCCTTATATATAAGGTTGTTCTCATTCACTGGCAGAAACGATATATTTGTCTGTATCGTGATGCCTGGCTCTTTGGTCTTCTTAATAACAAGCCTGTCATATAAATTAATGGTCTGCATTACCATACGAACTTCATGGTATCCATCATCTCTTCTTCGGACTACATCAAGTCCCAGATTTATCTTGGCAAGCGCCTTTAATGATATCTCATCCATATTGTACTACCTCTGTTTTTTGTATACACGAATTATAACATTAAACGTCTTAAAGAGCAAATTTTCTTCCATACATAAATGTTATAAAATAAATCGACGATGCAATTATTACAATCATAGGTCCAGATGCCACATTAGTATAGTACGATACAAACAGACCTACGATACCAGAAAACATAGAGAACACAATTGAGAAAAAGTGATACTCTCTCATATTTACCGATATATTCCTTGCAGATGCAGCCGGCAGAATAAGCAGCGCATTTATTATCAATATCCCTACCCATTTGATAGAAAGCATAACAACAAGTGCGACAAGAATCGCAAACATATTGTCCATCAGCTTTACTGGTATATTCTTGCTCTTTGCAACCGATTTGTGTATGCAAATCGCATTAAGATAGTTAAATCCCCATACCCAGAATATTATTGTTACCGCAAATATAATAAAAAGATATGCAATTTCTCTCCTTGTTATACTTAAAATATCTCCAACAAGGATACTTGAATATTTACTGAAATTACCGCCTTTTGACAAAATAGCAAGACCTATTGCCACGGAGCATGACGAAAAAACAGAGATTATAGTATCTGTTGATGCCATATTCATGCTTCCAATCTTATTGAGTAATAACGCAAATATGATTGCAAATATCACCATCGAAATAGTGGTATCCTGCATTCCGCACACGATTCCAACCGCAATTCCCGTCAGAGCCGAGTGACCAAGCGCATCCGAGAAATATGCCATTTTCTTATTAACTATCATTGTTCCCATCAATGCAAAAAGAGGAGTAATTATGAGAACTGCAACTAACGCATTCCTCATGAATTCATAACTAATCATTGTCGCTCTCCTCCTCTCTTATCCATTTTTCTTCACCATAATAAAAAGTCTTATCAAATTCAGGACTGTTAAAAACTTCCTTGACGCTTCCCTGTTTAACTATTGTCTTATCAAGAAGAATCACTTTGTTGGCATACTTTGCCACATAATCAAGGTCATGGGATATCAATATAATAGCGAGGTCAAAATGGCTCTTAAGGTAATCCATCGTCTTATAGAAAAGCTCCATACCTTTCTGGTCAATTCCAGACACTGGTTCATCAAGCAGTAACAGATTCGGCTCATCCATTATCGCCATAGACAAAAGCACACGCTGTAACTGCCCTCCTGACAATTTGCAAACCTGCTTATCGATTAGATGTTCAGCCTCAAATACACGAAGCGTCTCTTTAATCTTTGCCTCTATCTTCTTGCTCTTTGGTAAAAAAACCGGATAGTTAAACTGGTAGCTTGCTATTAAATCATATACACTTACCGGTGTGTTTTTTTCTATATTTATGGACTGTGGCACATATCCAATCTTAAGTTTCTGCATATGTCCGTCTTTGGTGTCTTTAAATTCTATATTTCCTGTGTGAGGTATTTCTCCAAGAATTGCCTTTATAAGTGTTGACTTACCTGCACCATTTTTCCCGATTATGGCATTGAGTGAACCACAATGTATATGAAGATTCACATCATCAAGTACTACCTGCTCGCCAAATTTCACCCCAAGATTATTTATCTTGATACAGTGAAATCCACATGCCTGCATTATCTTTTTCATTGTTACTCCTTCCCGGCAAAAGCAGCCTTAAGAAGTTCTATATTCTTACTCATATTCTCTATATAGCTGTCTGCCTTATATTCTCCACGATTGAGAGGATCTATGAAAATAACTTCCGCATCCGTCTCGCTCTCGATAACTTTTGCAATATCCTTAGCATACAGTTCTTCTGCAAGTACAAACGATACATTTTCTTCTTTAATTGATGAGATGATTCCTGCTACTTCTCCCGCACTAATCTGTCTCTCTTCATCCAGATCCATATCAGCGCAGACATTCATAGAGTAATCCTTTGCTATATATTTAAAGGCTTCATGCAAAGTTACAATATTCTGATTATTCGTATAATTGAAGATTTTCTGTTGTTCTTCCTGTAATTTTGCAAGTTCTCCGTCATAATTCTTTGCATTATCTGCATAAGCCTGCGCATTTCCTGCATCCACCTTTGCAAGTTCATCTGCAATATTTAATACCTGTTGTCTGTATAATTCAACACTCATCCATGCGTGTGCATTCACATCTCCATGGTTGTGTTCTTCTCCATGGTCGTGCTCTTCTTCATGGTCGTGCTCTTCTTCATGGTCGTGATTTTCTTCATGTACGTATTCTTCTTCATGGTCATGCTCTTCTTCATGGTCGCTTTCTGAATCACTTTCTTCACCAAGTAAATCTAAATTTTCACACGCTTCTATAATCTTCAAATTCGGATATGCAGCTGCGACATCTTTCATAAATGTCTCGATTCCACCACCATTTACTATAAATACATCCGCCTTAGACAAAAGTTTCATATCCTCTGGTGTCAGCTGAAAATCATGAAGACATCCTGTCTGAGGCTCGCTGAGATTCTCAAGTTTTATCCCATCTATTCCATCTGTGACATTCATTGTTGCAATATACATGGGATAGAACGATGTCACAATAGTGATATCAGAATCATTATCCATCTGATTATTTTTTGCGAGGTATATCCCTGTAAATCCAGCACTTACAAGTGATATACACAGTAACATAACAAGTACAAAAACATATTTATTTCGCATAACGTTCTCTATTTCTTCTCTGCCTTTCTTTCTTAGCCGCTGCCTGATTTGCTTCTTTTTTCTTCATTTTCTTCTTCGCTGTTTTCTTCGCAACTGCCTTATCAGTAGATTTCCACCTTGCTTTTCTGCCAGTATCTGCGGCATCTTTATGTTTATCCGCTTTCTTATTTGCTTTCTTCTCCTGCTCAGCTGCCATTCTTTCCAACTCTTCTGGTGTATATACAAGTGATTCAATTAATGTCCAGATTTCATCCTTGCCTTCCTTTGTCTCTGCCGAAAACGGAATTATCACTGTATCAGGCAATACATCAAGTCCTTTTTCGATTGCTCTTACATGTTCATTAATCTGGCCTCGTTTTAGTTTGTCCGATTTGGTTGCAATTATTATAGGTGCAAATCCCTGTTGAGTCATCCACTCATACATGAGCTTATCATTGTCTGATGGGTCATGACGAATATCTATAAGTAAAAAAACAGCCTGCAGCTTCTCCGATGTATGAAGATAGCGCTCTATCATCTGCCCCCATTTTGCCTTTATCTCTTCATTCGCCTTTGCATAACCATATCCTGGCAGGTCGACAAGATACATTGATTCATTGATATTATAGAAATTAATCGTCTGCGTCTTTCCCGGCTGCGAAGATGTTCTGGCAAGAGCCTTTCTGTTCACAAGTCCATTTATAAGTGATGATTTACCTACATTTGACTTGCCTGCAAACGCAACTTCAAAATGTTCATTCTCTGGGAACTCGCTTGTTATGCCACATACTGTTTCCAGATTTACGCTCCTTATAACCATATATCCTCCATTAATTCATTCTATGAATAATATTCCAAATGCTCTTCTGATACCAAATAAGCGGAAGCATTACTTCCGCTTATCTTAAAGTTTCTGCTGCTAGTTTACAAATGCAGCTTTTATCACTTCATCAAAATACTTCACTGGGATTATTTCCATACCAGCAATAATCTCCTGAGATATTTCTTCTAAATCTTTTTTATTTTCAAATGGTATGCAGACAGTCTTCATACCTGCATTCTTTGCAGCTAAAAGCTTCTCCTTCAGTCCTCCAATCGGAAGAACTCTTCCTCTTAAAGTAATCTCTCCTGTCATTGCGATATCTGCTCTGACTGGTCTGTCTATGATAGCTGAAAGCATTGCTGTCGCCATAGTAATTCCTGCTGATGGGCCATCCTTTGGAACCGCCCCCTCTGGAATATGTATATGAATATCGTGCTTTGAAAAGAAATCCTCATCCACATTATATCTATCGCTTATTGATCTGATGTAGCTTATTCCTGCCTGCGCAGACTCTTTCATCACATCCCCAAGCTTTCCTGTCAAAAGGAATTCACCTTTTCCAGGCATGATGTTCACCTCTATCTCTAAAGTCACGCCACCAACACTCGTCCATGCAAGACCTCGTACTATTCCGACTTCATCCCTGTCATTTTTCGTATCATCTGAATACTTCTCTTTGCCCAGGAAATCTGACAGATTAGACTTCTTGACCTTCACAGACTCTGTGCCATTCTGATAAATATCTCTTGCGGCTTTTCTACAGATCTGTCCAATCTTACGCTCTAAATCACGCACACCGGCTTCTCTTGTATATGAATGTATAATACGCAAAAGTGCAGCATCGTTGATAGAAAGCTGGCTTTTCTTAAGGCCATTCCTCTTAAGCTGTTTCTTCACAAGGTGTTCCTTTGCGATGTGGAACTTCTCATTCTCCGTATAGCTTGTAACTTCAATAATCTCCATACGGTCTAACAATGGCTTTGGAATATCCTGTGCTGAGTTGGCTGTTGCTATAAATAAAACTTCCGACAAATCAACCGGTATCTCAAGATAATGATCCCTGAATTTATTATTCTGCTCACTATCAAGAACTTCAAGCAATGCTGCAGATGTATCACCCTTGTAATCACTGCTCACTTTATCCACTTCATCTAAAAGCATAAGAGGATTATTCACTCCGGCACTTCTTAGTCCGTTTACAATTCTTCCCGGCATAGCACCTACATATGTACGTCTATGACCTCTTATCTCAGCTTCATCTCTGACACCACCGAGACATATCCGCACATATTTCTTATCAAGCGCCTCTGCTATTGAGCGGGCAATACTTGTCTTACCAGTTCCTGGCGGTCCTACCAGACAGATAATCGGACTCTCACCCTTGCTTGTCAGATTTCTGACAGCTAAGAATTCAAGGATTCTTTCTTTAACTTTCTCAAGTCCGTAATGTTCATCCTCTAATATCTTCTGTGCATCGTCGAGATTTGTATTGTCAACAGAACTCTTATTCCACGGCATCGACAGTAAAACTTCTATATATCCACGGCTTACCGCACTCTCCGATGAACTTCCCTGAATATTTCTGAAACGTTTTATCTCTTTTTCGATTTTCTCTTTGACTTTATCTGGTGCATCAAGCTTCTCTAGTTCTTTTAGAAATTCGTCTGCCTCTGATTCTTCATCTTCACCTAATTCCTCGCGGATAACTTCCATCTGTTCACGAAGAATATATTTTTTCTGGTTCTTATCAACACGAACCTTAACTTTTTCCTGAAATTCTCTCTTGATAGCAAGAATCTCCATCTGTGAAAAAAGTAATGTAAGAAGTGTCTCATAGCGCTGAGAGATATCAATAGCTTCAAGAATCTTCTGCTTATCTGCAAATCTGACTGGTATATTATTGCCAACATAGTCTATAAGTTCATCAAGCTTTGTAATCTCTTCAGTCTGCCTGATAGTCTCTTTGCCAATATGCCCGTTCACACTTGCATACCTGACAAACGTTTCCTTAACACTCTCGCACATTGCCTCAATCGCAGGCTCTGATAATTCTTCCATACCTGTCATCTGACAAACTTCCACATCAGCCTGAAGATAATCTCTATCCTCCCTGAATGCTAAAGCTTTTGCTCTGTCTGTGCCCTCAATCAGAAGCCTTACTACACCATCTTCAAGCTTAATAAGCTGCTTAATATCAGCAACGATTCCTATATTATATAGGTCGTGTATATTAGGGTTATCCTTCTCTACATCTCTTTGTGTAACAAGAAAAATCCTCTGGTCATTGTTCATCGACTCTTCGATTGCACGAAGTGATTTCTTCCTGCTCACATCAAAATGAGCAATCATTCCAGGCAGTATCGTCATTCCTCGAAGCGCTACCGCTGGCATAGTTAATGTTAATTCTTCCATGTCTACCTGCTAATTCTAGTTTATATGATAATCGCAACCTTTAGAATGGTTACGATTAATCATCATGTCTACGATGCAAGATTCTCCTGCTCGCTTTCTTTATCTTCTATTCTGGCTGTAATATCTTCAATCGTAAGATTCTTCTCTACTGTATCCTTGTCAATCACACATCTGCTTATGCTCTCATCTGATGGGATTGTGTACATCATATCAAGCATAACACTTTCCATAATTGCTCTAAGACCTCTGGCTCCTGTCTTGCGCTCAAGTGCCTTGTCAGCAATAGCTTCTATTGCACTGTCGTCAAATTCCAGACCTACACCATCAAGTTCAAAAAGTGCCTTGTACTGCTTAACAAGTGAGTTCTTAGGCTCCTGCAATATTCTTATCAATGCATGCTTATCAAGTGAATCAAGCGATACTGTAATTGGCACACGTCCAATGAATTCTGGAATAAGACCAAACTTAACAAAATCCTGTGGAAGAGCTCTCTTAAATGTCTCTCCTACATTCATATCGTTCTTACTCTTTACTTCTGAATTAAATCCAATTGATGAAGTATCCATTCTGCTTTCCACTATCTTCTCAAGTCCATCAAATGCGCCGCCGCAAATAAAGAGGATATTAGTAGTATCGATAGGAATAAGTTCCTGTTGTGGATGCTTTCTTCCTCCCTGTGGTGGAACAGATGCTACAGTTCCTTCTAATATCTTAAGAAGTGCCTGCTGTACACCCTCACCTGATACATCTCTTGTGATAGATACGTTCTCAGATTTCTTTGTAATCTTGTCAATCTCATCAATATATACTATTCCATGTTCTGCACGCTCTACATCATAATCTGCTGCCTGAATAAGCTTAAGCAGTATATTCTCAACATCCTCACCAACATATCCTGCCTCTGTAAGTGTAGTAGCATCTGCTATTGCAAATGGAACATTGATTACTCTTGCAAGTGTCTGGGCAAGAAGTGTCTTACCGGAACCAGTTGGTCCAAGCATAAGAATATTACTCTTCTGAAGTTCAACATCTAAATCTTTTCCAGCAAGAACTCTCTTGTAATGATTGTATACTGCGACTGAAAGAACCTTCTTAGCCTGATCCTGTCCAATTACATAATCATCAAGAAAAGCCTTAAGTTCTTCCGGCTTAAGCAGATTGATATCTTCTTTAGCTGAATGTGTATCCTGATCGCCTTCCATAGCCTCCTCTTCAAGAATCTCGGCACAAATATCAATACACTCATCGCAAATAAAAGCACCATTTGGTCCGGAAATAAGTCTGTTTACCTGTTCCTGCGCTTTTCCACAAAATGAACAGCGAATTCTTCCATCATTTTTTCCTGCCATTTTATTAAATCTCCTTCTATGTTCAAATCATGTGATAAGTCACCAAAAGAACCAGATGAAAATCACCTGATTCTTTAGCATAAAATCTTATCTGTGTTCAATTACACTATCAATAAGACCATACTCAACAGCTTCCTGTGCTGTCAGGTAATGATCTCTCTCTGTATCCGCAGCCACTACATCATATGGCTTACCTGTGTTCGCTGCAAGAATCTCATTAAGTCTTTTCTTAGTCTTTAAGATATTCTCAGCTGCAATCTCAATTTCAGTTGCCTGACCCTTAGCTCCGCCTGATGGCTGATGAATCATAATCTCTGAATTAGGCAATGCATATCTCTTTCCCTTGGCACCACCAGCAAGAAGGAATGCTCCCATACTTGCAGCCATTCCCATACATATGGTAGAAACATCACATTTGATGTACTGCATTGTATCATAGATTGCAAGACCAGCTGTAACCATACCTCCTGGTGAGTTAATATAAAGATGAATATCCTTATTTGGATCCTCTGACTCTAAGAAAAGTAACTGAGCCACAACAAGACTTCCTGTTGTCTCATTAACTTCTTCGCCAAGAAAAATAATTCTATCTTTTAAAAGTCTTGAGTAAATATCATAATTTCTCTCGCCTCTGCTCGTTTGTTCAATGACATAAGGTACTAAACTCATATTAATTGCCTCCTGTATTATATTCTGCTATTCTGTGTAGATTTTTTAAACATACAGAAAAAAGTTCATGTATATTTAAAAAATTCTACCCACAAATTATCTGCAGGTAGAATCTGTATATTACTCTTATTATTCTGTAGCAGCTTCAGCTTCTTTTTCTTTCTTAGACTTAGCTTTAGCTCTCTCTTTAACATTCTCCATGATAAAGTCTACAGCCTTTGTGATTGCAAGATCATTCTTCATAGACTTCTTCTCTGCATCGCCCATGTACTCTTTTAACTTATCAGCTTCCATTCCATAAGCTGCAGCCATCTTCTCGATTTCTGCATCTACTTCTTCGTCTGTGATCTCGATATTCTCTTCCTGAGCGATCTTCTCAAGTACAAGACTGCTCTGAATACGTGATGTAGCCTCTGGACGAACCTGCTCCTTGAGCTGATCAACTGTCATTCCTGAGAACTGTAAATACTGCTCCATTGTCAATCCGCTCTGTGCGATTCTCTGTGCGAACTCATCAATCATTGTCTCGCACTGAGTCTGAATCATAGCCTCTGGAAGATCCATCTTTGACTTATCAATAATCTTCTGGATAGCTTCATCCTCTTTTGTCTTCTTAGCTTCTACTTCTTTCTTCTCAACTAATTTCTTCTTGAGATCTTCTTTGTAGTCAGCTAATGTATCGAACTCTGAAACATCCTGTGCAAACTCATCATCAAGTTCTGGAAGTTCTTTAGCTTTGATCTCATTAATCTTAACATTGAACATTGCTGGCTTTCCTGCAAGGTCAGCTGCCTGATACTGCTCTGGGAAAGTAACGTTAACTTCTACCTCTTCACCAACATTCTTTCCTACAAGCTGATCTTCGAATGTATCAATAAATGAATGAGAACCAATCTCCAATGGATGATTCTGTCCTTTGCCACCATCAAAAGCTACACCATCAACAAATCCCTCGAAGTCGATTACTGCTGTATCGCCTTCCTGAACGGCTCTGTCTGTAACTGAAATATCTCTTGCGTTCTTATTTCTTTCCTGCTCTAAAGCTTCTGCTACTTCATCATCAGATACTGATGTGTCAATCTTTGTAACAGTAACTCCTTTATATTTTCCAAGCTCAACCTCTGGCTTAACTGCAACTTCAGCTGTGTAAATAAAAGGCTTTCCTTTCTCGATCTGAACTACATCTACAGTAGGACGAGATACGATATCAATTTTGCTCTCATCAATTGCTTCAGGATAAGATTTCTGCATAAGCTCGTTAGCAGCATCTTCATAGAAAACTCCTGCACCATACATCTTCTCTATCATAGCTCTTGGAACTTTTCCTTTACGGAAACCAGGAACATTAATGTTCTTCTTCTGCTTATTATATGCAGAGTCTAATGCTTTCTCTAATTCCTCAGCAGAAACTTCAATTGTAAGTTTCGCCATGTTGTGCTCTAATTTCTCAACCTGTACACTCATTACTTACGTTATCCTCCTTAAATATATCTGAATGTCTCGTTCATTGATTACCGGGACTTTGCCTTCGGCTAATCTGTTTATCTTAAAATGTCGTTCACTGCCCTAATGGCATACTGCGACACCACAGTCATTTAAGCATTATAGCATACGTACTTAGCCTTGGCAAGTTATGTTTTGCAACCAAATACCGCTTTTTACCATAAATAATCCAATTGTTGCTTTAAAAATCTCCATAAACTGTACTAAAAAGAATACAGTTACCATAGGAAGTGCTGTATATTTGGCAAGGATAGTTGCAACTGGTATCACAAGGACCCACGTATACACACTGTCAAACAGAAATGTAACCATCGTCTTTCCACCTGATCTGATAGTAAAATATGAGCAGTGTGAAAAACAGCAGACAGGCATTACAAGAGCCGATATAACAATAAAACTATTTGCCAATGCCTTGATATCTTCCTGCGTGTTGTATATTTCAGGGAAAAGTCCGCCGAAACAAATCATTATCACCGCCATAACTACGCATGTACTTACAGAGAAAAATATCATCTTCGTATCTTCCTCTTTTGCCTCTTTTATTCTTCCTGCACCAAGATGCTGTCCCACAATTACGGCTATGCTTCCGCCCATCTGGATATACACTGTATTGAACAGATTGGCTATCGTCGAGGATATATTCTGTGCGGCGACTACATCAAGTCCTCTTACCGCATAGCACTGTGAGATTGTTGCCATCCCTGCCGCCCAAAGAAATTCATTCAGCATAAGCGGTGTTCCCTTTTTGATTATTGCAAACAATATATCTGCTGGTATTTCAAAACTTTTGTATGCTCCTATTATGAACTGATTTCTGCTGCTGTTAACATGAGTCCATATGACAACTATCATAAGTTCCACAAATCTCGCAACAACAGTCGCAGCTGCCGCACCTTCAACACCAAGCTCTGGTGCTCCAAACTTTCCAAAAATAAGCATATAATCAAGCACCAAATTAATAAATACTGCCGCTATACTTGCAAGCATCGGAACAAATGTCTCACCAGTTTCCCTTACAGTGCTTATATATGCCTGACCAATTGCAAACGGGATTATTCCTATAATCATTATCCTAAGATATCCCTGTCCGAATTCAAGTGCCTTTTGTATATCTCCCACACCACCTGTATCATTTAAATACAGTGATATGAGTGGTGTTCCCGCCGTGATAAACAAAACTATTGTGACTAGCGCAAACACTATGCAGGCATACATTTTAAATCTGAATGCGTGCCGCTGTCCTTTATAATCTCCCTTTCCATAGAACTGTGTTCCAAAAATACCAGCCCCCGATACTGCTCCAAATATTGCAATATAATAGACAAACATCAGCTGGTTGACTATGGCAACACCTGACATCTGTTCCGTACCGACCTGACCAACCATGATATTATCCAAAAGACTCACAAAATTCGTAACCAGATTCTGAATTATCATAGGGACAACAATCATAAGCACTTTCTTATAAAACGCTGCATCACCAATATATTTTTCTTTAAACTTTCTATACATGCTAATTCCTCCTATGAATATATTGTCTGTTTCAAACCCGATTTTGGGGCGAAAAAATCGGAAACTCCATTTGGAATTTCCGATTAAATATCTGCCGTAATCTGTATTAAACCAATGCTATACTGAAAGGCACTGATTCAATGCATTAAGTATCTGTAATTCTGAAAAAGGCTTCTGTATGAATTCTTTGGCACCAAGCTTTAGTGTCTGAATCAACGTATCCTGAGTTCCTATCGACGAGACAATAACAACCTTCGACTTGTCATTTATCTCCATAATCTGTCTTAAAGTCTCTGTCCCATCCAGTTTCGGCATAATCAAATCTAAAAAAATCATATCCGGTTTTTCTTCTTTTACAAGCTCCACAGCAATATCTCCATCTGCCGCCTCTAAGAATGTCGGTGTACCAATCATCCCTATTACATCCTTAACCTGACTTCTTGCCAGAGCTGAATCATCACATATTAGTATCTTTGCATCATTGATATTCATATCCTTCTCCTTAGTTGAGAAACTCCACTTCAATTTCTAAACTATTATAACGTATTTTTTCATTATCGCAAGGGAAACTTTAAATTTTTATAAATGCGCGCTATATATTTTTAAAATATCTGTATATGGTTTTGATTACTACATGTAAAAGTATTATTTTCTTTTCGTCATTGACACGGGAGTTTGACAGTTAAATATTAAAAAAAGTTATCGCAGGCCGCATAAAACCTGCTTTTTTTATGTCAAATTTTT
>CAKRLV010000036.1 GCA_934359755.1 uncultured Agathobacter sp. | reverse complement strand
TTCATGCTATTTTTATGCCAGTTATTATTGAATTTTCAAGGTGCATAGGCACATTTTAATGTGCGAAGTTTGAGTTATATATATTATCTACTTTAAGTATCATAATCTCATCCTCTACCGTATATAATATACGGTCTAAATATTTCTAGTTTATAATTCTATTTGAACCTTATTATCTGCAACAATTCCCTAATTTTTACTCTTTATATCTAATATTAATAAGATTTCTCTTATTGATATTAGATATGTTCCATACAGCACTTATAATTATTACTAATCCCTCGCCTTTATATTCTCTAGTTCTCTATTTAGTTCTTCAAGCCGTCTCTCATGTTTAGAAAGCTCATCTACAGGATTTTCGCCACGACTCATTTTATCCTTTCTCGCCTTCTGGCAACTAATATATTCAGGAACATTTTTTCTGGTTTTCCTAACTGTGTATCCCCATAAATATACATACCCTATTATATAAGCAATCTTCAAATATAAATTTCCAGTTATTAGCTTAACAATTATAATAAAATCCAGAAAATTTGTAAAAAAATCTATTGTAAGTATAATTAAAATCATCCACAACACCATTACTACCCAAAATTCGGATTCTATATATTTAATTTTACCTCTTAACTTTGCCACAGTGTATCTCTCGTTGCTAATTGCTTTTTCAAGAAATCTTTTCTTTTCTGATACATCCAATGAGCATTCTTCATATCCAAAGTTCTTTGTCATTTTCCAATTTCATATTCCTCTTAATTTTTTAACCTAAATTATCTTTTTAGTCTAAACTACCTTTGACATAATGTCTACAAAACTTACATGAACGACACAATTTCTCTATACGTTTTTCTAGTAAAAATTTAATACTAGCTTTATGAAATGCCCATATTTTTATAAGTTTATTTCACAACATAAAATGTTATTTTATTTCTAATAATACTTCCCAATAAAATTAGTAAGAGTCCTACAATCAGCATCATTGGCCAAAAAGAATACATTCCTTTTTTCATTTGAAATAGAGCGAAAACGCCAAAATCAATTCCACCTAAATTCATTAAATAATATAATATTGGCACCATATACCCCACTATTATATTATTTAATAACGCAGAAAAGAAAAATGCTATACTTCCAATAAAAATTTGTTCTGCAGTTGATCCTAAAAATAATTTTAAAAAATTAAACTTGCAATGCCCATTGAACAATATAAACTCATATATAAGTACAATACTAATGACAAGTATGCATGACAAAACAACTCTTATAACTATGCTGATGCAACTATCATACTTTTTGCAGGACACCAGATCCCATATTTTCTTATCACATTCCGGCCAAACAATTGGAGCAAATAAAATTATTCCAATAAAAATTAAGTATTGTTCCATAACCGCTGCACTATCCGTCGGCGACAAATTTCTAAAACTTACAATAAGCATAGACAATCCGCAAAACACAAATAATAATAGTAAATGCCAAATAAATGTATTTTTTATATAATACTTAAGTTCATTGAGTCTAAGCATAATTATTTATTCCCTTTCTATATATTCTTCCTTTATCATACACATATATCCAAGCAATCACGAATATAATTGACAAAATAAAAAATATAATTCTATTCGTGTAGTATGAATTTAATTGTTTTACAAACAAATCATACAATCCAATATTGTTCCACCTAATTATAAGTTTATATCCGAAATCTCCAATCAATGACTTTGGAACTAAAATATGTGCTAATACTACAAAAATCATTCCCGCAACAGCTACAATCTTTCCAAACATTTCACATAATAGCAATGTAATTGCGACAATAAACATAATTTCAGGTAAAATCCAAGTAAATGTATAACTTGCAAACGCCCATATATTTACTTGTTTTAAAAGTATTTGTAATTCAAAAATGCTTATAACTTCAATGCATAATGCTATTAACAATATTGGAATAAACATTAACAAAACAAGCGCTAAATATTTAGCACTTAAAAGTTTCCATGAGTTAATTTTTTTTGAATAAATAACCTCTCTTATTGATATATTTTCATCTCGCATCCAAATAAATACAGTAAAAAATACACTTAATAATCCTACAATAATTCCTACATAATCGCATAAATATCTCATAACTGCACCAGTTATTTTATCTTTTTTGCACAGCTGTTCGTATTCTGATAAAGCATCCTCATAACTTGCTTCTTTCGGCACTGAATAACCTTCTGAAATTTCATAATATGAACCTTTTCCAATTATTGCTCCTACCTTATTCATTTCAGTTTTAAAGTCTTCATAGTCTACACTCTTATCTACATCTATGACATTATTTATTCCCATTAAAATCTTTTGGCTTACTTCCTCATCCTTTGAACTATAGTATTCTGTTACGTGCTTGCTAAGTATTTCAAAGTCCTGTTTTGTAAGTTGCTCTATAATTGCAATTATCTTTTTTTGCTCTTCTTCTGACAAAGAAACAGCCTTATAAAATCCTGCTGGATATGTAACATACAGATTATTTGAAGTTTCTTCCACAAGATTTGAAATAACATTTTTCATTATTTCATCAGGTTTATCTGAATACACCATTCCATAATAGCTTAAGTTCATTTCAGGCTTAGTGGTTAAATGAACAAGATCACTAATATCTGTCTGTACAACTACAAATATTATTATAATAATTAGAATCCCCCAATACATATAACTCTTCAATATTTTTTTCATTTCCTGCAATAAAACTCTGACTAGCATTCTTTTCGCCCTCTTTCACTAACATTCATTAGATATAAATATGCATCTTCAATATCCGCTTCAACAGCTTTTACATTTGCATTATCAATCTTATCTGCTAGTATCTTAACTTCAGCCTTGTTTCCCAAAAACTTTACAGAACTCACCAAATATTGACTCTTAATCTTATCCACCTCATTCATTGGAACAGATAATTTATATACCTTTCCCTGAACCATATGCAATATCTCTTCAATAGTCCCTTTAAATTCAATCTTTCCCTTATTTAATATTGCTATGTCATTACAGGTTGCTTCTATATCTCCAACAATATGTGTAGAAAGAATTACTATTTTATCTTTTGCTATTTCACATAACATATTTCTAAATCTTATTCTCTCCTCTGGATCCAGCCCCGCAGTTGGTTCATCAACTATAATAACACGCGGATCATGAATGATTGCCTGTGCAATTCCAATTCTTCTCTTCATTCCACCTGACATAGCACCAAATTTTGTATTTCGCTCTTTATACATATTAACTTTTTTAAGTGTTTCGTTTATCAAATCTTTACGATTTCTAATTCCCGATAATATAGCTAAATAATCTAATGTCTCATAGGCTGTCATATTCTTGTACATTTCAAATTCCTGAGGCAAATATCCTATTTTCGCTCTAGTCTCTTCATCATTATTCATTAACTGTCCATCCAGAATTATTTCACCTGATGTAGGTCTTGTAATGGTTGCAATCATTTTCATTAGTGTAGTTTTTCCCGCACCATTTGGGCCTAGAAGACCAAACATTCCACTTTTTATATCAATATTAATATTGTCATTAGCAAATTTATTTCCATACTTTTTTGAAACATTTCGTATGCTGAGTACATTCTCTTCCATATAAACCTCCTATATTTCTCTACGCATTATTCAGCTTCTATATTTTTAATTATATATAATTATTAATTTGAAGTTTCAAATTCATCATATTACATTCTACAATATTAGGTGTATAATAATTCCCATTTTATCCAATTAGAAATATCTGCTAATATAATCATTTTTTCACTCCTTTATAGTTAAAAATAGACTACCGTGTTCGACACTCGGTAGTCTATCGCACATCCCTATTCAATTCAACCCCTTCACCTCTGAACGGCACTCTTTAGCTCTAAACGGTCATTCTTTAGAAAAATATTTGTCACAAAAACGTCTTTTTCTGTCGCAAAATTATACCGCCCTCCATTTTTCTTCACTATATCTGATATATTCGCAACGCCAAATCCGTGATTATTTTTATCCGACTTAGAGGTGACAGGCATTCCTTTTTTATCAAACACTACTTGACCATCATAACTATTCTTGACTTCAATGCTTATATAATGTTCTCCCGTATTCAAATTGACATATATATATCCATTCTGTGTCTTTTCAACTGCTTCTGTTGCATTTTTTATTATGTTAGCCATTAGTATGCACAGTTCTCTTTCATCAATTGATAATTTAGCTGGCATGCCGCCTTTTATTTCCACTTTGTACTTATCTCTTACAGGAATAAGATAATAATTCAATATTACGTTGACTATATCATTTCCAACATCATAATTCTTTTGACTTATGCTATTAATTATTCCAAATGAATTATTTATGTATGTCTCTAAATTCTCATATTTTTTCTGCTCACAATAATACTTCATCTGCAATAAATCATTCATTATGTCATGTCTGAATTTTCTCGTCTCTTCCTCTCTGCTTAACAATTGCTCGAAGTATTCCTTCTGCTGGGCACTAATTTTTTCGGTTATCTCATTCTTGATTTTCAATTCATTTATATTATTATATGAATACATCAACCAAAACAACAGCACACAGATTCCAACACTACCAAGCTCAAGCACTGCACTCCCCAATCTTACAGTCTTCTCATTTGTTACTTGAGATTGAATTATTGTCAGAAAAAATATCATCATAAATGTTAATACAAACAATATTCCATCCATGATACACCATATTCGTATTGGCAATTTGAACTTTTGGACATTAGTGTTATTTCTTGTAATTACATATACTAACCAACATAGTACTGTTATCAGTAATGAAATAATACTTGTTGTCATACTTTCATTTTCCACAATCGGATGTATAACCACGTAAAATACCATTTCAACCAGCGTCAATATTAACCATTGCCCAATTCCCCAGACAACAGTTTCTACAACAGTTACATCTAAGGTTTCCCATAAGAAAACAAACACTATAATCAAAAAAATAGATAATGGACCTATAGTTTTTACTTTGCATAAGTCTGATGACACAAACGCTCCACCTGCTATAAGAAAGGCATAAACAAATACTGATGAATATCTGGTATGTTTTCGAAAGTCCCTTCTAAAGAAGACATAGAAGAAAGATACGTACTCTATCAAATTATTTATATTATTAATAAACTCTCCCACTCTGATTTATCTCCATTTCGTATCGAACATCATATATGCTTTCATAAAATCCGACTTCAATCGCCTTGAAATCAATACCTTGTTTCCATTCATCAATATTAAAGTGTTATTTTTTATGCTCTCTATCTTGCTCATATTGACTATAAATGATTTATGGCATTTGAAAAACATTTTGTCGTATAGTATATCTATCCACTTTGCCAGAGACAGCTCACTTCTGAATTCCGCTTTATCAGTTACTACTATCGTGACAGAGTGTTCCGCTCCAATATACAATATATCCTTTTGTGATATTTCAAAAGCGACTCCATTTCTGTATACTTTTACTTTATCTAATGTCACCATATCTTCTATAACCTTGTCTATGGCTTCATACACTGCATCCTTATCTATCGGCTTGGATATAAAACGAAATGCCTGTATTTTAAATGCTTCTGCAAATTTATCAGTTCTCATAGTCAGCATTATAATTTTGTAATCATAATTCCAGTTTCTCAGCTTCATTCCCGCAGCTATTCCATCTATTCCAGGCATCTCTATATCAAGAAAAAGAAAATCCAGATCATCTCTCTCTTCGAGTAAAGTCTCTGCCATGTCATAATGTTTGAGCTCTATCTTTACATCATTATCCGCCTCATAGTCAGCAAGAATCTTCTCGACTTCATCATGCACATATTGTTCATCATCACATATCCCGCCAACCAGCACTCTCTTTTCATTTTCCAATTTCATAATTCCTCTTAATATTTTAATGTTGATTACTTCTTTAGTCTAAACTACTTTTGACATAATGTCTACATAATGTCTGTATAATGTCTATATAATGTCTATATAATGTCTACAACATTTACATGAACGACACAATTTCTACATGAACGACACAATTTCTGCATGAAAACAGAAATACCTCCCAAGCAGATTTTGGTCATTTACCTTGTCTACTTTGGAGGTATTATATTTAATAGCCTTTTACCTTAACCTTGGAAGATAAACCTTTGCTCTTAAATAACTTCTTATAAGCGCTGAGTTTCTTCTTTGGCACTTTAATAGTTGTAGATTTTGAAATTCCCTTAAACGCATTCTTGGAAACTGTCTTTTGGGTCAGCTTCGTCGTCTTAAGGGTAATCGTCTTAAGCTTTGTTGTACCGCTAAATACATTTTTACCAATTGACTTAACGTTTTTTCCCACAGTAATCCTTGTTACAATTTTGTTGCCCTTAAATGCATTATCAGAAATCTTTGTTACTTTATATGTGGTTCCATTAATCTTCACGGTGGCAGGAATTGTAACGGTCTTTGCTTTCTTATTAACAGGTTCTTTGTATTCTACTTCCTTCTTTTTTACATCTGCCACTTTAACCCTGGCAGCCCTCTTGTCATCCGTTACCACATCGCCTTTTTTAAGTTGCTTTTCCTCTCCTGCTTTCTTCTTAGGGATTGACTGGGTCTTTGTTTTACCACAGACGGTACATGTATACGTCTTTATGCCTTCCGCAGTTTTCGTTGCTTCTTTTGTAACTTTTCCGTTGTCCCAGTTATGTCCGACAGCATCAAGTACAACCACTTCGATGACCTCGCCGCACTTTTTGCACTTATAGGTGATTGAACCATTTTCCTCACAGGTCGGCTCAACTCTTGTACCTTCATCCTTTACATGAATGGTGTGGGCAAGTTTTTCTATTTCTGCTGTTATCTTATATCCACAACTGCAACTCTTTTCTTTTTCCCCTTTTTCATCCTCAGTTGCCTGCTTTGTCACGACCCACTCACCAAAGGTATGATCGACCTTTGCAATATCCTCTACATCTTTGGTATCTGTATAAGTCTTACCGTTATATGTATAAGCTGCTGTATAGGTTGTTGTTCCTTTTGCCGTACAGGTTGCAGGTATCTTTACATTTGATGTAACCGTACAATCGTAAGAAACACTGTGTCCCTCTGTATCTTCGGTACATCCTTCTCTGTCACAGGTAAATGTGACGGTGCATGCTAAGCCATCCTCTGTCCAGTTAAATGTTTCTATATAACTATGACCTAATAAGGAATTCTCCGCTATTTTCGTATTCTTTTTTCCACAGCCATAATCACAGGCTGCTGTCTCATGTCCGTTTACAACACAGGTTGCATCATGCTCTGATACATATTTCGTAAATGAATGATTATCTGCATCCACAGTTCCGTAAGGCTTGTTACATACCGAGCAGACTGCCCTGTCTGTACAGGTTGCCGTTCCTCCAGAACATGCAGTTTCATTAAAACTATTTCCACATGCACTACACTTTGAAATATGTTTTTCGGCTCCTTCGTTTCCTTCAAGCTGTGTCGCACTTAAATCATGCGTAACCTGAATTGATATTTCAATATCCGTTACTTCCTTATAGTTTGTTATATCTGCAGGAACATATTTTGCTTTCTTTGTAACCTGTGCTCCTGCTTCTAAATCACCTGCCTCCAGCGCAACATCCGTATCTGTCCACGAAAATCCCGCAGGAAGTTCAACTTTTGATAACATATTACCGCAGATTGCTTTTACATCTGTTGGTGTCGTGTATTTCGGTGTTGTTCGGGAAATTGTAATCTTCTCACTTTCTCTGCTGGATGCATTATAATTGGTTGATTGTGGAATTGAAGCCACAACATAATAATCACCTGCATCGGTTGGCGCTTCTGTCAGTTTATTTTCTTCAGTCACGCTATCCTTATACCATGTAAATGTTACATCACTATATTCTGCTCCTGTTAATGTAAGCTGCTCTGCTGTCGGATTATCAAGAGGTTTCCTGTTGTATTCTCTTCCCGGTGTATATCCAGTAAATACAATGGATGAATCTGCCCTTTTTACTGTTACCTCAATCTTAACAGGTGTTGTGTCATTGTGATTCCCATCACCAACTACTTTATAATAAACATCATAGGTGCCTGCATCTGTTGCGGTCGGCAGTGAAGTACTATATGTTCCATCAGCACCTAATGCATACTGCAACTCCATTCCACCTATATAAGAAACATTCGAATCATCAATTAATGTAATCGCATTGCCTTGATCATAGGTTAAGTTTGCCGCAGCAACAGGAACACCCGTAACAGTTGCATCCGCCTTTACAATCGTAACCTTAATACGCAGTTCTGCTGCAGTATAAACAGTGCCAGTCTCATCATTTAATTTTGTACCGGCTGCATTCACTACCAGAGTATAGTCTCCAGCGTCCGTCGGTATATTATCGCCAAGGAAAGCCTCATCACCATCAGTTGGAAGTTCACCGCTTGTCACATCCCCCTGATACCATGTAAACGTTGGTGTTGCTCCGCTTTTAATTGCAAATTCATCGGCACTCGGAATAATTGCTTCATCACCATAAACAATCTCTGTAGGATATGTTTCATTCACGATGACTCCTTCATGATAGCCACACCCATCTACATCACAGATTCCGTCTACAAAATGGTGCGCATTTCTACCACACACATCGCATTTATTATCATATGGAGCACTTCCCTTTATGCTTCCATCATCAATATGGGATGCATATACATTTTCGTTTGTATTGGAATAAAAGTATGTTGCATCTCCTGGATTTCCTTCACATCCCTGATATGTACCCACTTTATATACTGGTGTTCCAAAAAATACAGGATAAGCCTGCTTACTATCTTCTGCAAGATTCTGTCCCCAGACTGGTTCTGCCTGTTCTCCCTGCAAGCGATAAGCCACCTCGCCGCTTGCAAATTCCTGTGCTGTTTTTGATGTAGCTCTCGTTGATGTTAAGCCACAGGTGTCCAAATAATAGCAGTTGCTCAGTGTGCCTTGATTATAGTGATCACTTGCAATTGCACTTGAAAAAAAAGAGCTTGCACTAATTCTTCCTGCAAAATAACAGTTTCTGATTGTCCCTTGAGTATCTCCAGCAATGCCACCGCAATACATATCTCCACTTATTACAGAGGTGCTGAAACAGTTTTCTATAACACAATACTTCTCGCCCGATCCAACAAAGGTTGCACCGTGAAATCCCCGTCCACCAAAGAAACTATCTGTTATACCAAGATTTTTGATTGTGCCATTACATTTTCCAAAAAATCCGCAGAAATCACTATCACTTGGGGCATACAAACCACTAATGATATGTCCATTTCCGTCAAAAGAACCTGTGTATGACTTTAATGTATATGATGCGTTTTTGCCAATCGGTGTCCAGATTATAAAATCCCCTGTATTACTTGCTAGATTTCCCTCTGCATCAAGAACGCTTTCATTTACGGTAATATCTGCCGTAAGAACTGCGTTTGCCGCTATATTTTGTGTTGTACCATCCTTAAGTATTCCGTCTACCAGTCCTGCGAACCAGTAGAGCTGACCGACGTTCCCAATCTGATATGGATTATTTGGTGACCCATCCCCTTGCATGATCAGTTTATATGTATACGTCCAGTTCACAACCATATCACTCTCAACGACAACCGAACCGTCAGTAATTTCACGACCATCACTATCCGTATAGATTAATGTATATAAATATGCACCTGCATAATCTATTTCTCCAAGCATGTCCAGCAGTTCCGATATTGTCGGAAAAGTATAGGTATTCCCAGATTGCACAAACTCCGTCACTACTTTTTCGCCATTTGTTAATGTCACAGAACAGATTCCTTCGATTTTGCACTCAACAGTCATATTATCAGTTACAGGTGTATCTGCGGTAAAACTCTGATTGTCGCCATAAGTATATGTAATTGAATAATCTGTACCACTGACATAATCATCACCAAGAATTGTCTCCACAGAAGGAAGAGATACTGTTCCCCCCTCAGTCGTGTATTCAGTTGCTATAACGCTATAACCATAAGTAAACTCTACCTTATGTAAAAGATTTACTGTGAAATCAAAGCCTGAACCGTTTGTTGATTCATCAGAATAAAAGTGAATCAGCATACTGCTACCACTGCTGACAACATCTACACTTTTTATTCCTGATAATTTATCAATCAGCTTATCAGATGATGTGTTGCTACCGTCATATATGGTCAGTATATCATATGTCTCCTCAGTTTTCATATTACCTGTAAGCCTCAGTACATAGCCTTCGGGAGCCTGAATCAACAGATATCCGTCACAGTTATAGCTATAATTCCCATCTATCCCACCGTCATCATATACTTTGAAATCCTTGACATCTCTTCCCAGTGTAACAGTTTCTGTACCGCTTTTGGGCATATTCACATATGTTCCATCTGTTACATCCCCTTCTGCCGCATACACTCTCGCCCCATCTGCAATCGGCATAAGCATACATACCATTATCACAGCCAGAACAAAGCTTAATAGCCGCTTTCTATTCCTTAAAAACACTTGTTTCTTCATATACTAACCTTTTCCTTTCTTTTTTGTAATTTCTATGTAACATAAAAACCAGTATCCCTTTATCAATTTGCTTTATAACAGTCCGATTTCCTGCGCCCGCTCCACCGCTTTCTTCCGGTTTGAAACCTGCAGTTTGCGAAAGATGTTATTGCTATGAAACTTTATGGTTCCTGTCTTTTTCTCTAACCGACTGGCAATCTCGTCATTACCCATGCCCTGTCCCATAAGACGTAATACTTCCTGTTCTGTCTTGGTCAATGGCTCATAATATTCCATCGGTGATTTCAAATAATCAGGAAAATATCTTCCTACGGATCCTGCAAGTTCCTTTACCTGCTCAGTGAATACATCCTGACCATATTCTTTCTGATAGATACTTAGCATCTGCACCATACAGTTACCTTCATCTGCAAGAAGCCTTAAATAGCCGAATTTCTTTGCTAATGCTAGTGATTTAGAAAGTTGTTCACACATCAGCTGCTTCTTATCTGCCTTATAATAAATGATGGCAGACAACATATAACATTCACACAGATCCATGTAACGCTTTACCGGGGTAAGAAGAGAAATAAGCTGTTCCACTAATACATAAGCGGCCATATATTTCCCCGTCTGGATATAACAGCGTATCTTCACAAGCCATGCGTACATATCCATCATATAAATGCCCTTATTTTCATCTGGTGCCTTTTCCACTAACCAGTCTGTTACATCCGCAAGGCGCCCATCGTAGCATGCCGCAAGGCACTCCATGGCTTCGAGACTCGAGGTTAATTCATCCCATCCTGTTGTTTCAATCTTCTCCCGAATTTTTTGCACCAGAGGATGTGCTGCTCTCGCCTGTCCATTTACCATGAGAATCTTCATCTGCAGAGCAAGTGCCACGAAAAGACAACGCATATCTTTTTCCTGCTCGATTAAAGGAATGGTTCCTGTGACAAGAATCAGGGCATGGAAACAGTCATTTTTCTGATAATACCATTCCGCAGATGAAATCTCGTATACCTTCTTACCGACACTGCCATACAGCCTGACTGCCGCCTCGGTGATCCTGTCCTTATTGCGTTCTAAGTATTTACCATATCTTGTAAAATCACGAAATCCGTTCAAAATACTTGGTCTACAGGCAGAAAGGGTAAGATTTTTTATCGGCATCAGATCTTCTCTTTCTATCAAAAAGAATACAATCCGAAAAAACATAGCATCATTGATATAAGGCATAACCATTTCCGTTTTGATACGAAAGACATCCATCAGACCAAGTGAGTCAAACTTAAGGTGTCTGGGCGTTTCTCCCAATAAACTTATGTATTCCTTTGCCTGATCAAGCTTTCCATCCATGGCACAAATCAACGCTATATGCGTCACCAGTACCGGGTACTTTAACAGGGAATCTTTCTCCAATCGGTAAAAGTACTCCCGACATATCCAAAGGTCCAACATGGTAAAAGGCTTCTCTACAAATGATTCCATAATGACCTCTGGCAGATGACCTTCTTTGTCTGCCATTTCCAAAGTACAAAGCATTTCTTCTGAGTTTTGATAATTCATTATATGTTTCATTCGCCTCCCCATTTTCCATCAAACTTTATGTATTTTATTATACTTTTGCGCCATTCATTTGTATAGCAAACCTTCGACTACCCAAAAACCAAACTTTTTACCAAACCTTATATCACTTTTCTCTAAAGCCCCAAAGCGGCTGATATTTTGAGCAAATGTTGCTTCAAATTGAATGCGGCATTTCCTGCACTACAAAAGGAGCGTGCTTGCGCACACTCCTTAATTTATACATCCTTTATTTCCATATGCCCTTACTTTTTCTGACATAATAGTAAAGGTCATTTTCCATCGCCATTACTTTCTCAAGCGGGATACTCTTGAATACTTTCATCTTCATCTTGAACTTAATCCAGATGGCTGAATATATACCAAGAACTATGAAACATCCACCTGTGAGAAGCCATATCATAAGTCTCTCATGTGGGTCGCTTGAAATATTAATGATCATATATACTGTTCCGATTATTCCGATTGTTGGAAACAATGCTCCGCATGGCACCTTGAAATTTCTAGGTGCTTTTGGCAGACGTTTTCTGAAAATCAACAAATCAACATGGGCAAATATGTATGAAATCATCCAGAACACTGAACCTACCAGAATGAGGAATGAAATCATATCTGCTGAGCTATCGCTTAAGTATCCAAACAAAAGTATCAACGCACTCACAAATACCTGTCCAAACCATGGCACATTATGCTTATTTGTTTTTGCAAAAATCTTAGGAAGCATATTCATTTTTGCCATTCCCTGACAGATGACTGCAAGTGAGTTAACTGTTGAATTCTGTGTACTTATGACAGCAAGCGCGCCTACAAGCATCATCCATATCTTTCCTGCTTTTCCAAGAACCGCATATCCATAGAGTAGATGTGGTGCTGCCGAATCTGCCAGTTCACCCCACTCTACATAATTGTGAAATCCAAGTACCATGACTGACTGCATGATAAAAATGAGAAACAGACCAATCATCATTCCAAGAGGTACATTCCTCTTTGCATTTTTAACCTCTTTAGAAATTGGTATCGCATACTCGGCTCCGATAAATAACCAGAATGCAACCGCTGTCATAGCTGCGATATCTTTGAAGTCAGCGTTTAGCACGCATGGCTGGTCGATTTTGACACCAGTTCCCATTCCAATCATTCCGATAAATCCCATTGCTACAAGTGAACCTACGAGCAAAAAGGCCACAATATCCTGAATTTTTGCAAACATATCTACACCGCGCAGGTTCGCAAGCAAAATAATTATTGTCATGATAAGTGTATACACGAAGCTGGGTATACCATTTCCCACTACATCTGCCAGCGAAAATGAGAAAATGGATGCCTCTACTCCACATGACATGGTATTGCAGATGATATAGCCGCCGACCATCGATATAAGTGTCGGAAAAGGTCCAAGTGCTGCAAGTGTATACTGCGCCAATCCTCCTGTTGTGTCAGGCATCAGTGCATTTAGCTCTGACAATGATGCAATGGTTGTCATATTAAGAAGCATGGCAATTCCCATCGCAAGTATAAAAGTAACTCCCAGCGTACCTGCGCCTTCTCCGAGTGATACCAGGCAGCTTGTTGCTACTACAAGTCCAACTGAAATTGATACTACATTTCCTAAACCTAATTTCTTTTCGTCCATAAGCAACTCCTTCTTTTCTAACTGATTACCCTATATTTAGAGTGCTTCTATACCTTCATCACCTGTACGAACTCTTATTACATTATCGATATCATATACAAAAATCTTGCCATCACCGATGTGTCCTGTGTAGAGTTCCTTCTTTATTATGTCGAGAATCTTATCTACTTTGCCTGACTCGACTACTATATTTATCTGCTGTTTTGGAAGAAGTTCCATCACTTCGTTTATCTCAACCTCATATTCCTGGGTTCCCATTTCAACACCACAGCCAAGCACCTGCATAACGGTTACACCTCTTACACCAACCTTGCTGAGTTCCTGTATGAGATTTGTAAGCTTCGACATTCCTGTTATTACTTCAATCTTTGATATCTTGCTCATGTGCATTTCCTCCCTGCAACTTTTTATATTTTTCCAGTGTCATGCCTGCGTAATTTCTGAATTCCTTCATCATGTGGGCTTCATCATAGTAGCCACAATCCAGCGCAAGCTCATCATATCGCACTTCGTCATTTTTCATCTTTTCGAGTAAAGATTGAAAACGCACATACTGTGCAAATTGCTTTGGCGATATACTGTGATAATTTTTGAATACTCTGCGCAGATAACAGGCAGAATAATTTGTCTCTTCTTCAAGTTCGCTCATATTGATATGACCTTTTGAACGTGTGATTCTGCTGACCAGATATTCGTTTATTTTCTCTTTATCTGACAAGTCAGGCCGTCCATATATGAGATTTTCATAGGCTTCCATAAATATTTCTCTTCGCTGTCTTATATCTTTTGCCGCTGCAATTCTGTCTGTAATATCTGCCCCAAATATATTGCCATCTATCTCTATATCATCATCTACGAGCATATCCATGGATAAATCCTTTGGCAGAACACCCTGTCCTGGCTGGAAGCGCACTCCAAAGCACAAGTCTGCTTCGCCAAGCTCCCACTCCTTTACTCCAAAGACTGTCCCACTTATATATGTAGTGACCTTGTCTGCCCCTATATTGAAAAGTAAATCAATACTTCCATCTGGAACAGCCTTGACTTCATGCTGTCTTCCCTGTCCCAGAGAAAACTCATAGAAATGGGACACTCCAAGCTTTGGACAATCAATTTTTCTTAATTCATCCACGCCCAGTTCTACATATGGCTGACGTGGATTTATAATGGTGTTCTCTTTTGTCATAGTTAATCCCCTTTTGCGGAATCATAACTAGAATAATTCAGGTGCATCCCAAAGGTGAAGTTTTACTCCGATTCCAAGTTCGAGTGCTTTTTTATAAACCGTTTCACCCCATGCAATGTCCTCTACAGGCATTCCACCTACTGAGTAAATAATTCTTTGTTTGTCATTGTCTCTTCCTGTTAATTTTCCAGTTATGACATCCGTGATATCTATTATTTCATCTCTGGTGATTTTCTTATCATGTAAAAGATCCATAAATTTGCATCCTACTACCTGTACCGGGTCATAGCTTGGATATGGATACTCCTCAGCCCATGCCTCATAAAGCTTATAATTATCAACAACAAGCTTTGTATTTTTGTCAAGATAGAAGCTTTCATTGAATCTGGCTGCTGATGGCATACAGATGAGTGCGCCTTCTTTAATCCATTCTTCATCGATGTATGGGAACAAGGCTTCTTTGTCACCAACACATGTTGTTGTACTGATAATATCGCTGTCCCTTATCGCTTCTTCCATTGTGTCACATACGATTATGTTCTTAATCTGTGGATATTCAGCTTTAACAAATTCTACAAATGAATCAATTGATCTCTGTCCACGGCCTTTAATTTTTACTGTGTCAATCAAAGGACACACACTTGCAAATGCGGCGAGTGATGTCTTGCCCATTACTCCAGGTCCAACTATTGATACTACCTTTGAATCCTTTCTTGCAAGATACTTCGCTCCAACTCCCGGGATTGCTCCTGTTCTGTATGCGCTTAAGAGGTTTGCTGACATAAGTGCAAGTGGTGCTCCTGTATCCTTGTCATTAAGCATCATCATAAGGATTGAACGTGGAAGGCCTTTTTGCTTGTTCTCGGTATTTGAGCCATACCATTTCATTCCTGCCATCTTGAAATTGCCTCCCAGGTATGCTGGCATTGCCATGAAACGTCTGTCCTCGCCATTCTTTGGCATTCCCTCAAATTCCGGGTTATCTGGAAAAGTAACCATACAGCCATGTGAGTTATGATTTTCGCCACCCATCACATAATCTCCTTTTTTCAGGGTAACCATCATGTCTTCCATAACCTCGACACATTTTCCCATGTCCTTGACACCAGCTTTAATCATATCTGGCTCGCTTAAATATAGAAAATCAATTTTTGCACTCATCTTTTTCTCCTCCATTTCATGTATCGAATTGTATCAACATATACATTGCTGATATGTTCTGACTACTTGATAGCTAATACTTCTACACACATGTCGGAGAAATCTGCCATATCTGATGTGCTACAAAAATCACCAAAAAAGGCGCCAACAGAAATATCTGTTGACGCCTTTGTCATGTATGTATATTAACATATTTAACATTTTTAGTCCATATGCTTTATTTAAAAAAGCATATCTTTTTTAATTTCTTTATATTGAGATTTTATATCTAATAAGGTAATTTGTATTGTAAAAATCGATACTATCTACATGGTTTAAATCTGTCATACCGAAGTGCGCTAATATCCACAACCGTCTTCTCTCCATGCACCATCTGGCTCAGCATTAGTCCTACAGCTGGAGCTGTACCAAATCCGTGTCCTGTAAATCCACATGCAAGAATAAGTCCTGGTGCTTCATCAACCGGGCTTAAGAATGGAACTCCATCAAAGGAATCATCAAGCCATCCACACCAGCTTCTTACTATCTTGGCATCGCGGAGTGCCGGTATGTATCCCTGAATTGCACGGCAGCTTGCCGAAAGTGTCATTGAATTTGTAATCATCTTAGATGGATCTGCTATATTGGTTGTTGGGTCTACCATCTCGTCAACGCTCTCCCAGCCTGAATCTGAACCAAATACAAATGAACCATGCTTTGTCTGGTGTCCATAGAAATCAGCTGATGCACATCCAAACATTACATCTATCATATGAGGCTGCATCTCTGTTACGAGACATTCATCTATCAGTCTTGTCATTGGAACATCTACTCCAATTGTTCTGGCAATTGCCCTGCTTTCATATCCTGCAACAAGGATAATTGTCTCACCTTCAAATACAGTTCCATCATTTAAAATTACTTTTCTTACTTTTCCCTTTACTTTCTGCAGGCATTTTACTGGTGCTTCTGTGTAGAATTTTACTCCCATCTCAAGCGCTCTCTTGTAATATCCAAGAGTTGTAGTGAGCGGGTTTGCATGTCCGTCTGTTGGACACCAGCTTGCTCCGATTACATCATCGGAAAGATATGGACAAATCTCTTTGACTTCTTTCTGGTCTATCATTCGAACATCCAGTCCTACGGATTGTGCTGAAGTTGCGAGATTTTCAAGCTTTTTCATATGCTCTGGTGTCTTTCCCATTCGAAGATTTCCCTTCTGGGTGTATTCTGTGTCTACTCCGAGTTCTTCTGATAATGTTGGCCACATATTCTGTATTCCGTACATTGCATATGGAAGTTCTCTTACATCTCGTCCCGACTGACGTACACCTCCACCATTTCTTGATGAACCGCCATGTCCGATACTGTTTGTCGCTTCAAGTACTATTACTGACTTTGTGCCGCTTTTTGCAAGGTAGTATGCTGCTGCACATCCATTTACTCCACCACCGATAATTACAACATCTGCTACATTACTCATCACAGTCACCTCCGTCTTCTGCAAGTATACACATCTCGATAGGTCTCATTGGTGCTCTTGAGCTTGCTGGCACAACCTCCGATGGAGATACTTTTAGTTCACTTGCTATTATTCCTTTTACTAATTTTCCACAGGTCTGTCCCTGACATAATCCCATTCCACTTCTTAGGTATCTTCGCATTTCCTCTAATGTAAAAATACCTTCATGTACAGCTTTTCTTATCTGTCCTTTTGTTACCTCTTCACATCTGCATACCAGAAGGTCATCATCTGGTCCTTCCACAAAAGGTCCTATTTCTTTTAATTTTGCCTGAATATCAACCATAATCCAACCTCCTATGCGTCTTTCCTGTCTGCTTCTTTTTTATAAAATCTTGCTCTCATTACCATGTCATTCGGAACTTTTATTGTGAGCAGATATGTATGATCAAATACTGGTGCGGTTCTTATCTTTGTCACCTCAGCGTCACATACATACTGACCGTTTCTTCCAAGTGCAATTCCCTTATCCCCAACTTCTGGAAGTGGGAGAAATTCATATGGCATTGTAACCTCTCCGTAGCCCTCTTCTACATCCTCTTCTACAAGGAAAATTGATTGTCCTGAACATGATGCTACACACATTCCGCAGCCTACACATTTCTTCTCTGGATCAATGGCAGGAAGTGATGTGATATTTTTTCCAATTCTGATGCATCCCATCTTGCAGGCATCCTGACAAGGGTTGCATGGAATGTTCTGCGTACATTCTATTACTGGATGAATTCCTTTCTGGTGTGTTACGCCTGGGAATCTCTCTATCTCATCATCCGCAACATATCCCTTGTTTAAAAGGTTCATGGAAACATCGATACCTTCTTCTGTCTTCTCTACCAGCTTTCCTCTGTTCTTTGGTGCAAACATTCCCTGTCTTAATGTATCAAGCTGACCTTCTAATTCATCTATTCTTGCATCTCTTTCTTCCTCTGTCATGTATCCGAGATAGCATGCGATTGATGCTCCCGACATTCTTCCTTCTATCATGGCTGAGCTTGCTTCCTCAATACCAGATACATCTCCTGCGGCGTAAATTCCTGGAACACTTGTGGCACCGAACTTATCTATCACTGGTACGTGTCCGCCTTTTGTATCATTCATCTGCACTTCTGCCTGCTTTAACAGCTGTGACATTGGAGATAATCCAACTGCAAGACAAACTGTATCAACATCAAAATGCTTTTCTGTTCCTGGTATAATCTTCCAATCTGGTCCGACCTGTCCAATCACAACACCTGTTACATAATCGTCTCCCTCTACTCTGACGATTGTGTGTGAGAGATAAAATGGAACTCCACATCTTGCTACCTTTGCGGCGTGAACTCCATATCCACCAACTCTTGGTGCGGCATCAGCAAGTGCTACCACTTCACATCCTGCCTGCATGAGCTGATAGCTTACAACAAGTCCAACATTTCCTGAACCAAGCATCAGGATTCTGTTTCCTGGTTTGATATGGTGAAGATTCATCATTGTCTGTGCTGCTCCAGCTCCGATTACACCTGGCTTTGTCCATCCTTCGAAATTTACCATGTTCTCACTTGCACCTGTGGCAACAAGAACGGCATCACCTTTGTAGTGTTTTACTTTGTCTCCGACTTTTACTGTGACTTCTTTCTCTGGATAAAGACCAACTACTGTCGCATTTAAGATTACTTCTACTCCGTATTTCTCCGCTTCAGCGAGAAGTTCTTCACCGATTTTAAATCCTCTTACTTTTGCTTTATGTTCTTTTGAACCAAAGAACTTATGAATCTGTTTAAAAAGCTGTCCGCCCGGCTTTGCGTTCTCGTCAAATACGATTGGCTTTAAACCTTTTTTTGCGGCTTCAATAGCTGCCGATAAACCAGCTGGACCTGCACCAATTACTATCATGTCATATCGTTCTATCTTCATAATTCATCTCTCCAATCCGTTCTATTTACTCTTACTCCTCTGGTGTTGCAGAAACTCCATACTGTGTCTGGACAACCATGCCTGCTTCAAGTGGTGTGATGCATGTTCGGATGTTTGGTTTTCCATCTACTATCATTACACAGTCTGTACATCTGCCTATCGCACAGAAGACTCCTCTTGGCTCATGTGTCTTCGCTGTATATCTGTGTGCCATGACTCCTGCCGCTTTAAGTGCTGTGGCGATTGGCTCTCCTTCATATCCTTCTAATAATTTTCCATTATAGCTAAATGTTACTTTTTTTCTCTTCGGTGTCTCTCCAAGTATTGGGTGATTTTCAATCCTATCCATAATCTCGTCCTCCTGACTTTTTTCGTTATAATAAAAAGCGCCAACGACATTGTCGTTGACGCCTTTGTCTAACTCATTTACTGATTAGACTTTATCATTTAGTTTTGGATTCGTATTGTAAAAAACGATACAACTTTTGCTTCACATTATATCAATGTATTACCTTCACATTTACTCTACATGGAAGTATTTTACACTTCCTGCCAGCTGGTCTGCTATATCACGAAGCTGTTCTGCACTGACATAGACCTGCTTGAATGTATCTACTACTTCCTCAGTGTCTTCGTATGTTTCCTTTGTTCCCGACAAGCTATCCTGCGCAATGTCTGTAAGCGACTCCACTGCCTGCAGAACTTCATTTCTTACATTTGCAAGATTCTCAGTTGTGGCTTTTATCTGCTGAATACTATGCATAGAGTTGGCAATCTGATCTACTACCTCTTCTACTACATTCTGTGTCTCCTGCATGCTTTCACTCTGGCTTGCTATAATATCCTGCATCTGCTGCATTATCTCTACAGCCTTCTGTGAATCTTCACTTAAAACCATAGCTGTCTGCTCAATCTCACCGCTTGACTGATTTGACTGCTCTGACAGATTCTTAATCTGCTCTGCAACTACCGCAAATCCTCGTCCACTTTCACCAGCTCTCGCTGCCTCTATAGATGCATTAAGACTTAAAAGATTAGTCTCTTCTGCTATAGATGTGATAAATGCGGTTGCCTTGTGAATCTGCTGAACCGAATCATTTGTACGATTTGTCTGCTGTTGTACCTCGCCAATGATACGCTCAACTTCACTATTTATATTCCTCAGATTAGCTAATGTAGCAGCTGCTTTCTCACTTGACTGGTGCATGAATTCTGCATTGCTGTTTAACGCCTCTACCTCTGCCGAAGTCTCTGTAATGTTCTCACCCATCAAAACCATATGCTCTGATGTACTCTTTGAACTTTCAGCCTGCTCTGTAGAATTTTCTACAATTCGGTTTACTGCTACTCTTACCTTATCCATTGTTCCATTTGTATTATCTGCCGCAGTTCCTAACAAAGCAGATGCATCTAAAAGCTTCGATACATTCTGATTTATCTCTATGATTGTCTGTCTCATCGCATCTCGCAATGTAATTGTCACTCTTGACAGTGCACCGATTTCATCTTTGCTGTCAAGCAGCTTCTGTTTTACACGTACATTCAGGTCACCTGCGGCAATCTTCTCAACAGTGCTTATACTTATTCCGATATTCTTGCTTATATTACTTGCAAGCTTTGTGCTTACAATTACACAGATAAGCATGACAACTACTACAGCTACAACTATTGACCTTATAAGCCCCATAACAACTGCATCTTTTTCCTGCTTATTGGTTCCGACGAATATCATACCTACTATGTCATCCTTTGAACCGTTCTGATATACAGGCATGAAATATCCATAATTTATGGTTCCTTCTATAGATACTGCCTTGCTGAAATATTCTTCACCACCCTGCAATACCTTCTGGACAATCACATCTCCTGCTTTTGAATTGAGTACACGGTCTCCATTTGAATCTACAGCAGATGTCATGATTCGCTGGTCACCATAGAAAAAAGTAACATCCATTCCAGTATTATCTTTGATTCGGTCTACAAGATTTTCAGACTTGGAAATATTGTAGCTTCCTTTCCAGATATCTCCATTGCTGGTCTCAAGATAATCTCCTGTATTCTGGTCATATGCAGCGAGCGTAGCTGCTGCTGTTCCCTTTAAAGCATCCTTTGTCTCATCCATCATGGAATTTTTGACCATAGTAACGGTATACAATATGGTAATAATTCCAAGTATTAATACAGGTCCAATTGTAATTGCAAGAATTTTTTTCTTTAGATTCATAAGCTTCCCCTCCTACTCTACGACCTCGACGGTCTTAAAATACCAGTTTATTCCACCAGTAATCGTCGAATCGTCCAAAGTCTTGCCATCTTCACCTACTGTATCTCCTGTATTTGTCTCGATTACACCATCAAATACACCATTTTCACCCGCAAGAATCGCAGCCTTAGCTTCCTCCACTTTCTCACTGGTTCCATCAGCACAGAAATCTGCTAAAGCTGTCAGTCCGACAAGGTTCTCGTTCATTCCTCCATAGTAATTGCTTCCATCCCATGTTCCATCAATAACACTTTGCACTGCTGCTGTGTAATATGCACTCCAGTTCCAGATTACACTGCAAAGACACGCTTCCGGTGCATTCTTGCTCATATCTGAATTATATCCAATACTGTATACACCTTTTTCCTGCGCAAGTGTCTGTGGATATTCTGTGTCACAGTGCTGTGCAATCACATCACATCCCATATCAAGCAATGTCTCTGCAGCTGCTTTTTCTCCATCAGGATCAAACCAGCTATTAGTAACTTTCACATATACTTTTGCATTCTGATTAACTGAATAAATTCCAAGTGCAAAGGCATCAATACCGCCTGTTACCTCTGAATTGCTCGAATCCATCGCCGCAACATAACCAATCTTATTTGACTTCGTATTCATTCCTGCGACTATTCCACTTAAATAACGTGCCTGATATATTCTTCCGAAATAGTTATTGAAATTCTTGCCATTGCTCATATATCCGGTTCCGTGTGAAAAGTAGATATCTGGATATTCATCTGCCATAGCCGCTGTAGTCTCCATGTAGCCCCAGCTTGTGGTAAATATAATATTGCAGCCTTCATCTATACACTCCTGGATAGCTGTGCGTGTAGCTTCCTCGTCAGTGTCAGATATGTTAATCTTACGCACAATCTGATCATCCGACAAGTTCAGATTCTGTTGCATTCCCTGTATTCCGAGATCATGCGTATATGCATATCCACTGCCTTCTGCCGGATCTGAAAGATGAATTACCCCTACTTTAATCTCATCCTTCGGTATTCCACCACTGCCACCGGATGTCTCCTCGGCGGTCTGAGAGCTTTCCTGTCCCCCACTGCTTCCTTCATTTGTCGCATAATCATCGACCTGCGTGCTGCTGCCACAGCCCGATAAAAGGAAGCTTGAAATTAATAACACTACACCTGCGAGTTTTACAATCTTTCTTTTCATAAATCACTGTACCTCCCTGTATATATACCTTATCCTGCTGATACCCATCAGCACATATAGTCTACAGAAGCCTTAAAATCTGCCAGTCTTTCAATTGTGCCTTTAGTACCAGAAAACATTCTAAATTCATTATATTGCATATTCATGCAAAAAACAAATATATTTTTACATCTATCGTGTATTTATGAAAAAAAGTGTTACTGTTCGGACTCGGTGTAGTTATTTCGAAAACGATATACTAGCCCTTAACAGCCCCCTGCGCCATACCATTTACCATATCTTTTACAAGGAAAAAGTACAAAATAACAATTGGAACTGCTATAAATACACTTCCAGCTGCAAATCTTGCAAACTCCGTTTCATCTAAACTCATCAGTCCTACCGCTACCGTGTATAAGTCTTTTTCTTTTAAAAGAAGCTTTGGCAGAATGAAATCACTCCACGGCCATGTGAAAGATGTAAGGGCTGTATACACAATAATCGGCTTAGATAATGGTAGATTTATCCTGGTAAACACCTGAAAGTTTGTTGCGCCATCAATTCTTGCCGCCTCATCAATCGCCTTCGGAATAGTGTCAAAAAATCCTTTTTGTGTCAGGTATCCCATAGGTGCCCCTGCTGCATATATCAAAATAAGTCCCCATAAATGATTAATCAGATTAAACTGCGTCATAAGCAGATACACCGCAATCATTCCCATAAACGACGGAAACATACCGAGTACCATTGTGATTTTCATCATTGGTTTTCTTGCCCTAAATGTAAATCTCGACATAGTATATGCAGTGAGTAT
>CAKRLV010000035.1 GCA_934359755.1 uncultured Agathobacter sp. | reverse complement strand
ATAGCGCAGTTGGTTAGCGCGCCAGATTGTGGCTCTGGAGGCCCAGGGTTCGAATCCCTGTATCCACCCTGTTGCTTTTGGCAACAAGAGTGTCGTGTGCATTTATATGCGCGAGCCGTATGGCGCACGAGTTTGTACTCATGGGCTATCGCCAAGCGGTAAGGCACAGGATTTTGATTCCTGCATTCGTTGGTTCGAATCCAACTAGCCCAGTTAATTAAATATGGGATACTAGCTCAGTTGGTAGAGCACTTGACTTTTAATCAAGTTGTCGGGGGTTCGAATCCCCCGTGTCTCATTAAGAAAGATCGGAAGACGTTGATTTCAACGGTTTCCGGTTTTTTTGATTTACCGATAAAGAATTTGTAAAAAGCGAAAATAGCAAATATGAGGGACCTGATACCTTTTGACCTTCATATCATATATATTATTCATGGAGAATGACATGACAGAGGGAAATATTTTAAAATCAATAATTTTATATTCAATTCCACTCATATTAGGGAATTTTATGCAGCAGCTATATAATACGTTTGATTCTCTTATAGTTGGTAATTTCGTAAGTAATAGGGCACTGGCGGCAGTCGGGGCGAGTGGACAGATTAGTTTTTTCCTTGTGGCATTTTATCTCGGAGCTTCATCGGGGGCTGGGATATTGATTTCTCAGTATTATGGTGCGAAGAAGGATGATATGCTGCATGCTGTCATACATAATATGCTTGGAATTGGTATTGTACTTGGAATTGCCATAACTATCATAGGAATTATTTTCTGTCCGACATTTCTTATGTGGATAAAGACACCAGAAGATATGATGGCTGATTCTGTGACATATCTTAGGATATTTTTCGGTGGTATGATTTTTCAGGTAATATATAATATGCTTGCCGCTGTGCTTAATGCAGTTGGCAATTCTAAAAGGTCGTTGCTGTATCTTGTGATCTCATCACTGGTTAATATTGCACTTGATTTGCTTTTTGTATGTGTTTTTAAGTGGGGAATTGCTGGTGCAGCATGGGCGACTATTATAAGCCAGGCAATCTGCTGTATTCTTATACTAAAGTATCTCTGCGACGTAAATACAAACTATAAGGTGTCAATAAAGGATATAACTCTACAGGGGTATTATGTGAAAAGAATCGTGCAGATGGGACTTCCTGCTGCAATACAGAATGCCGTTATTTCGTTCTCAAACCTGCTCATACAGTCTGGTGTCAATTCATATGGAACAAAGGCTGCGGCTGGTTTTACTGCTTATATGAAAGTTGATGGATTTGATATTTTGCCTATACTTAGTTTCTCGCTGGCAGCTACAACTTTTGTGGGGCAGAATATTGGAGCTGGTAAGCGCGAAAGGGCTAAGAAAGGTGCTATTATCATTGTATTGATCAATATAGTGTATACAGTGCTTATGTCGGTTCTGATGATTGGATTTGATACAGAGATTATTTCATTGTTCAGCAGGGATGCTTCGGTGGTAGAAAGCGGAGTCATGTGTATATGGGCGCTGGCGCCATTTTATTTGTTGCTTGGTCTTATACATTCATTTGCTGGTGCGATAAGAGGAACTGGCAATACAGTTGGTCCAATGGTTATAATTTTGTTTGCACTTTGTCTGTACAGGGTAATATGGATGGCACTTGTGCGTCCGTATTTTCATGACATAAGAGGTGTGTATTATACTTATCCTACTTCGTTTGCACTGGGGGCAGTACTGATGGTAGGATATACGGTGTATCTGTATTTTAGAGTTTGGAAAAAGGAACAGCAGCTATGATAGAAGTATTTGATATGAATATACCAGAACTTGATATGTATACATCGGTGAATGAAAGCAGGCTGCTGCATTATTTTGAACCTAAGCCAGGTGTTTTTATTGCAGAAAGTCCTAATGTGATATTGAGGGCTATTGCGGCTGGATATGAACCAATCTCCTTTTTATCAGAAAAGGATAATGTGCCAGACGAACTCCTTGAGAAGATAAAAGAGTTTGATGTGCCACATTATGTGGCGGCCAAAGAGGTAATCAGTAAGCTTACAGGATATCCGATGACGAGGGGAGCACTTGGAGCATTCAGGCGAAGTGAAGGGAAGAATGCCACAGAGCTTATTACGAGCGCAAGAAGAATTGTTGTGCTTGATGAAGTGATGAATCCAACTAATCTTGGGGCTATATTCCGTTCGGCAGCGGCTCTTAATATGGATGCAGTACTTCTTACTTCTGGTTGTAGTAATCCGCTTTACAGAAGGGCTGCAAGAGTGAGTATGGGAACGGTCTTCCAGATACCATGGGCGTATATTGATAAGAAAATGGACTGGAAATCAGATGGAATAGACATGCTTCATACCAATGGGTTTAAGCTGGTCGCAATGGCATTAAAAGAGGATTCAGTAAATATTGATGACAAGCAGCTTATGCAGGAGGAAAAGCTTGCAATAATTATGGGAACTGAGGCATTTGGTCTGCCGGATGAAATAATAGATAGATGCGACTATACAGTGATGATTCCGATGTCACATGGAGTTGATTCTCTTAATGTGGCAGCTGCGAGTGCGATAGCATTCTGGCAGCTGGGGAGATAATAGTATACGCATGAGACAGCTGTTGGTCATGTAAGCAGTATGCGTGGGTGATAGCATTCTGGCAGCTGGGTGATAAATTATAAATTAGTATTTACTAATGAGGAAAGGAATAATGATGAAAATGGGACATTTATACATAATAAGACATGGACAGACGGACTGGAATGTGGAGCATATGCTTCAGGGAAGAACCGATATCCCTCTTAATGAAAATGGAAGAAATATGGCGAAAGAGGCGGCATTAAAATACAAAGATATAGCAGTTGACATCTGTTATACATCGCCTCTTAGAAGGGCATATGAGACGGCTTGTATTCTTTTTGAAGGAAGAGACACGAAGATTGTTAAAGATGACAGACTAATCGAAATGTGCTTTGGTGAGCATGAAGGAACAAAAGGTGTTTTCCACCAGCCAGAGCATCCGATGTACAAGCTGTTTAAGGCACCGTCAGACTATGTTCCAGATGCAGGTTCGGAAAGCTTTGAGGAATTGTATAAAAGAACTGGAGAGTTTATTAAGGAAATTCTAATTCCACAGCTTAAGGAAGGGAAAAATATTCTTGTGTCAGGGCATGGTGCGATGAATCTTAGTATAATCAACCAGCTTCTTGATATTCCAATTGAGCGCTTCTGGGAACATATGCAGCAGAATTGTGAAATGATGGAAATTGACGTGGAAAGAAAGACTATTGGCGACTGCTAACATAGGCCTGTTAACAGAGTGTAATCTTTTTTGAAATTAATTGTTGCATTTTAGGTGGTTTACATATATAATAGTCATTGCTGTGAGCAAAAGCTTACATATATGCGGGCATGGCGGAATTGGCAGACGCGCTAGATTTAGGTTCTAGTGGGAGACCGTGCAGGTTCAAGTCCTGTTGCCCGTATTAATATAAGGGCGGTACATTCTTCAGAATTAACATTAATTTGTATTTTAAATTAACATAAATTTGTACTTGACGAATTATGGAGAATGATGTAGAATATCACAGTGTCACAGATGCAGCAGTTATTACTGTTCATATGGGCTTGTAGCTCAGCCGGTTAGAGCGCACGCCTGATAAGCGTGAGGTCGGAAGTTCGAGTCTTCTCAAGCCCACTTAATTAACCCTTGGAGATTTCCAAGGGTTTTTTGTTACACTTCATCAGTTTTTCGACGAGGCCATTTTGATTTGTTAATATCATATTGTTCGTTTATCCAGTCTACAGCCTGCTCTTTTCCCTCGTTTGTGAATGGAAATTTATTTTCAATCATCCTGGACTTATCTGTCAGATCGAAGATATAAGGACCAGGCCAGATCCACACATGGAATATTGAATCACCTTTTACCTCTGGTTCGTCTTCTGTAGCCTCTTTTATAACAGGTTCTTCCTTTTTTATCCTAAAGCGCATACCGCCCATCCAGCCGGTGTAGTCAGTCTTCTTATAATATTCAAGATTTAAAGCATCATCATAGGTAAGCATATTTTTTCCTTTCATTATATATTTATTTAGAAATGTATGATTTCTAAATCATTAAGTAATATGTTTCACTTCACTCCTAACGGTGTGACCAGCAACGATTACAGCCCATTTAAAATGCATCTACCAGGCATGGGACTGTAGTAACTCAGTAATTAACGCTGTGGCGCATAGCCTGACAGTGTAGTGTCATGCTATGCGTCTCAACAGTAACAGTAATATTATACATTATAATCGCAGTTTTGTGTGCATGAGATATTACTATCTATGCATATATATAACGATATCAGGCTCACTAAGGTATACAACCAATTGCTATCAAGCATGCATCAATGATACTTTTCACCCTTTAAGCATATAATATAAAGGAAAAAAGCGGTATAAAATAATGGTTTTAACGTGCATATTTTGCGGAACAATATAAAAAAATATTTAGGTACTATAATGCTACAGTTGTATAAAAATTTAAAAAGTGTTTTTAGACTTGAATAAATATACCAAATAACAAGAAATTGTGCATAATAATTAATAAATATACGATATATACTAGTTTTTATATCAGATTGACAAAGTAGGGAATCTGTGTATAATAATAGAGAATTGTTCGTGGCAGAGCGACATGTGTATTAGGTAGTAAGAATTAAGTGTGCAATGACAAAGGCGTCATTCGCACTTTTTTGCGTATTAGACAAAAACTCTGTTGCGGTAAAGTGGTATTGTTGTAACATGATGCATCAATAACGCTTTTAAATAAATAAGAGGAGAAATAAAAAATGGGTAAGTACATTGTAAAAAGAATTTTGCTTGCAATTCTTACAATCTTCATAATCAGCCTTATTACATTTTTCTCTATGAATGCGATACCAGGTGGTCCATTCAATTCAGAGAAGGCAAAGAGCCCGGCGGTTATGGAACAATTAGAGGCACGTTATGGATTAGATCAGCCACTTATAGTCCAGTATAAGAACTATATGGTAAATGCGCTGCATGGTGACTTTGGTGTGAGTCTTAAGACCGAGCGTCCGATTGCAGATATCATTGGAGAGAGCTTTCCAATTTCAGCTAAGCTTGGACTTCTGGCGGCACTGGTTGCGATAGTAGTTGGTATAGTACTCGGCTCTATTGCGGCGCTGATGAGAAATAAATGGCCGGACCGAATTATAGTATTCTTAATTACGCTTATTACATCAATGCCATCATTCGTTATTGCGACACTGTTATTATACTTCTTCTGTATAAAGCTTGGTGTTGTGCAGGCATTTAATTCAGATAGCAACATGGTGGTATTACCAGTGCTTTCATTATCACTTTCGCCTATGGCATATATTACACGTCTGACAAAGACATCTATGCTTGATGCGTTAGGACAGGATTACATTCGTACTGCAAAAGCAAAAGGTGTAAGCTCTAAAAAGATTATATTTGTGCATGGACTTCGTAATGCACTTATTCCTGTAATTACTTATATAGGACCTATGATTGGTGGTATTCTTACAGGCTCTATGGTTATCGAAAGTATTTTCAATATCGGTGGACTAGGTTCTAAGTTTGTAAGCTGTATCACTAACCGTGATTATACTATGATTATGGCTACTACATTATTCCTTGCGGTGATTATGGTATTTGCAAATCTTATTACAGATATTGTTTATAAGCTCATTGATCCACGTATTAAGCTTGATTAAGGAGAAGATTTAAGATGAATGAAAATATGAAAAAAGCCCCTTTTTCAGCTCAGATAGACCTTAGTAAGTTCAACATGAAAGATTTTTCTAAGGCAACTGAAGAAGAAAAACGTCAGCAGGAGGTAATGGGAGAATCTACTACATTTTTTAAAGATGGTATGAGACGTCTCCGTAAGAATCCACTTGCTGTTGGTGCTATTATAATTTTGGTATTACTTATTCTTATAATTATTTTTGCACCTAAGATTGTACCTTATGGATATGCTGATATCGTAAAAGGTGCACAGAATCTTGGTCCATTCCAGTATAGTGAAGCGGAGCAGGCTAAGATAGATGCAGGTGAGAAACTTTTCCCACATATATTTGGAACTGATGAATTAGGAAGAGATTACTTCATCCGTGTAGTATATGGTGCAAGGGTTTCACTTGGTGTAGGTGTGTTCGCATCTATCCTTGTTCTTGTTATAGGTATTCTTTATGGTTCTATTTCAGGTTTCTGCGGTGGTAAAGTTGATATGATAATGATGAGAATAGTAGATGTTATCTATTCATTGCCAGATATGCTTCTTATTATTTTACTTTCGGTAGTATTTAATGAAGTTCTTGCAGATGCTATAAAAGGAACAGTACTTTCAAAGATTGGAGTTAACATGATAGCTCTGTTTGTAGTATTTGGATGTTTGTACTGGGTTGGTATGGCCAGACTTATCCGTGGTCAGATCCTTACAATTAAACAGAACGAATATATTCTTGCAGCAAGATGTATCGGTACATCTTCAGCACGTACTATCCGTCGTCATATTTTACCAAACTGTTTGTCGGTAATTATTATTACTACAGCACTTCAGATTCCTTCTGCGATTTTCACAGAGAGTTATCTGTCATTTATCGGTCTGGGAGTATCGGCTCCAATGCCATCACTTGGATCTTTAGCAAACAGTGCACGTAATGGACTTCAGAGTTATCCACTGCGTCTGATTTTCCCAGCTATTACAATTTGTCTTATTGTACTGGCACTTAACCTCTTAGGTGATGGACTCAGAGACGCATTTGACCCTAAATTATCAAAATAGTAAGGAGTGAGTAGAATGGAAGATAATAAATATGTTCTTGAAGTATCTGATCTGCACACTACCTTCAAGACAGACAATGGAGATGTATCAGCTGTAAATGGTGTAAGCTTTAAGCTTGAGCCGGGAAAGACTCTTGGTATTGTAGGTGAGTCTGGTTCTGGTAAATCAGTTACAGCATATTCAGTAATGCAGATATTAGCTGAGAACGGTGCAATCACTGGTGGTTCAGTTAAATTTAAAGGTGAGGATATCACCAAATGGAATCATAAGCAGATGGCAGACTTCCGTGGAAAATGTTGTTCAATAATTTTCCAGGATCCTATGACATCACTTAATCCTGTTTTTACAGTAGGATATCAGCTTGAGGAGGCTGTGCTTCTTCATACTAACCGTACTAAGAAAGAAGCAAAAGAACGTGCAATCGAGATGCTTTCACTTGTTGGTGTTAATGAACCAGAAAAGCGTGTAGAGCAGTATCCACACGAATTATCAGGTGGTATGAGACAGCGTGTAATGATAGCTATGGCACTAGCATGTGAGCCGGATATTCTTATTGCGGACGAGCCTACAACAGCTCTTGATGTTACAATTCAGGCACAGATCCTTGAACTTATGCAGACTCTGCAAAAGAAGATGGGAATGGCAATTATCATGGTTACACATGATCTTGGTGTTATTGCTTCAATGTGCGATGAGATTATCGTTATGTATGGTGGACGTGTATGTGAAAGAGGAACTGCTGATGCAATTTTCTATAGTCCAGCGCATGAGTATACAAAAGGATTGCTGCGTTCAATCCCTACTAAGTCAAATTCCAAAGACAGACTTGTTCCTATCGGTGGAACACCTATTAACCTTTTAAATATGCCAAATGGATGTGCTTTCTGCCCACGTTGTGAAGAGGCTATGAAAGTATGTCTGAATGAAGTTCCAGAAGAAATCTGGGTTGGTGAGGATCACCTGGCATCATGCTGGATGAATATTAAGAAGATGGTCGAGGAGGGAAAAGCTAATGAGTAAAGAATCGAATCAGCAGAGTTCAAATGACTACCTGCTTAAAGTTGACCATTTGAAGCAGTATTTCCCTGTTCGTGATGGATTTAAGAAGATGACACTTAAGGCAGTAGATGATGTGTCATTTGCAATAAAGCCAGGTGAGACACTTGGTCTTGTTGGAGAGTCAGGCTGTGGTAAGACCACAGTAGGGCGTACACTACTTCGTCTATATCAGCCAACAGCTGGCCGAATTGAATTTGATGGGAATGTGATATTTGACAGTGAGAATAAGATTGATGTGAACATGAAGCCATATCGTAAACAGATGCAGATGGTATTTCAGGATCCATATTCATCACTCAATCCTAGAATGACTGTTGAGGATATAATCGGAGAACCTCTTGATGTTCATAAGCTTTACAGCAATCGTAAAGAACGTCATGAGAAGATATTAGATCTGATGGAGACTGTAGGACTTAATGCAGAGCATGCTACACGATATGCGCATGAGTTCTCAGGTGGACAGCGTCAGCGTATTGGTATTGCCAGAGCACTTGCGGTTGATCCTAAGTTCATCGTCTGTGACGAGCCGGTATCAGCGCTTGATGTATCTATTCAGGCACAGGTTGTAAATATGTTTGAAGATTTGCAGGCACAAAGAGGATTATCTTATCTCTTTATTGCACATGATCTTCTCGTAGTACAGCATATTTCAGATAGAATTGCAGTTATGTACCTTGGACATATGATGGAAATGGCTGATGCGGACGAACTTATGGACAGTCCAATTCATCCATATACAGAGTCACTTCTTTCGGCAGTACCTATTCCAGATCCTGAGACTGCCAGAAAAAGCCATCGTATTGTGCTTGAAGGAGATGTTCCTTCACCTCTTCATATGCCTAGTGGATGCCCGTTCCGTACACGCTGCAAATATGCAACAGACAAGTGTGCAGCAGAGTGCCCGGCACTTGAAGATAGAGGAAATGGTCATCTTGTTGCATGCTGGAACCGCTAATTTGGTTTCAACTTCAGGAATCTGATATATAGATTCCTGGGTTTTAACATATTTATTTTTCATGTAATAGGAGGAAAGAACAATGAAAAAGAGATTAGTTTCAGTTGCTCTTGTTGCAGCTATGGCACTTAGCTTAGTTGCATGTGGAAGCAAGAGCTCAACAGACAGCAAGACTAATGAAAAAGAAACTCAGACAGCTTCAGAGACATCAAAAGCTGTAGACTGGTCAGAGTATGATGCATTAGTTGAGCAGATTCGTACAGAGACAGACCTTGCAAAGCGTGCAGAGTTAATGCACCAGGCAGAGGACATGCTCATGGATACATGGTGTATCATTCCACTTTACTACTATAATGATCAGTATATGTTGAAGGACTATGTAAAAGGTGTTTATTCAACTGTAGAAGGAATGAAGTATTTCTACAAAGCTACAAACTCTAAGAATGCAGATGAGTTAAATATCTACATGGCATCTGAGCCAGATCATATCGATCCAGCACTTAACAGTACTGTAGATGGTGGATGTCTTGCAGTTAACAGTTTTGAAGGATTAATGCGTTACAATGATAAGGGTGAGCTTGAGCCAGCTTGTGCAGAGAGCTACGAAGTATCAGAGGATGGATTAACATATACATTCAAGATGCGTGAGGGGCTTAAGTGGTCTAATGGTGATGACTTAGACGCTACAGATTTCGAGTATTCTTGGAAGAGAGCAGCTAACCCAGAGACAGCTGCAGATTACAGCTACTTATGTGCAGTTTTTGGTGGATATGATGCGACAAAGGGTCTTGCAGATGATGATGTAGTTGCATCAGAAGATGGAAAGACATTAACAGTTAAGCTTAAAGCTGTTACACCTTACTTCTTAGATTTATGTGCATTCCCATTCTTCTTCCCAGTTGATGAGGAAGTTGTTGCATCAAATTCTGACTGGGCAAATGATGCTACAGAGAATTTCGTAACAAACGGTGCATATACACTTAAGTCCTGGAAACATGATTCAAGCATGGTTTATGAGAAGAATCCTAATTACTGGGATGCTGACAGCGTAAGCATCAAGAACCTTAATGTTATGCTTACAAGCGATGATGTTACAGCTTACACAGCATACCAGAACGGTGACCTTGATTTCATCGATAGCGTTCCAACAGCTGAGATGAAAGCAGCTAAGAAGCTTACAAAAGAGTTCTATACAGTAGACAACCTTGGAACTTACTATGCAGGATTTAACATCAACTCAAAGCTTTACTCTGAGTTAGGATTAGATGATGAGCAGGCCGCAGTATTCAGACATGCAATCTGCCTTCTTATCGATCGTCAGTATATCATCGACACAATAGTACAGTGCGATCAGAAGATTGCAACTACATTCATTCCAGAAGGTGTTGTAGATGGTAATGGTGGAGAATTCAAGAACAAAGATTACTATGGTACAGACTATGAAGCAAATGTAGAAGAGGCTAAGCAGTTGCTTGAGTCTATCGGATTATACGATTCATCTACAGGACAGTTAACTCAGACAGTTGAGTTCACATACCTTACAAACAACGCAGAAGTAAATGTTAAGATTGGTGAGGCAATCCAGGCTGACCTTTCAGCTGTAGGAATCAATCTTAAAATTGAGCAGCAGGAGTGGAATGTATTCCTTAATGCTCGTAAAGAAGGACAGTTTGACTTCGCACGTGAGGGATGGCTTATGGATTACAACGATCCAATCAACATGCTTGAGATGTTCACAACAGATTCTGGTAACAACGATATGCAGTTCGGTAGATAATCCAGAATGTAATTTCATCTAAAGAGAGAATTAAAGGTATCTATTACAGTAAAGAGTAATAGATACCTTTCTTTAATTTCGCATAATTCCTGTAATTGTACTTTGTACTGGTTAATTTCATGAAGATGTAGTAATATTAGAGAGGATGATTAAAAAAGATAGTGTTGAACTGATGCTGTATATATGTAGAGAAGCATTGATGGATGTATATAGAATAAAATGAGATAGGGTGATATAGATGTTGTTTGGTGGAGATGAACAGGTAAAGAAAATTAAAACTGCATTTATTGCTACGAATGCAGATATGAATGTAGTAAAACCCTGGCTTAAGATGTATGAGAAAACCAGAAAAGAAGCACTTATCTGTATGGGACGCTACTATAGCGGGAAGGAAAATCTCGAACGTCTCATAACGGAACTTGGAGAACTTGAACAGATGATAAGGGGATATGAACCGCTTGCAGGAACCGGGAAGACGCGGTTTGGAGAGATTCTTAAAGATATTAAGAAGATGCAGGGGACTTTTGATGATGAATTTCTTATTAGCAAAGAGGATAAGGATTTTCATTCAACATTAGAATCCATACTAAAGCTTGGACCGGCATATGTCAGCAAGAATGAGAATGGAGTAATCCTTCAAAGTGAGATAGAGAACCTTCTTGCTCTTGCCAAAGAGGGATTGGAAAGAGAACGTCCAGAACTTTTTGCATTGACATTTTTTTATTTAGGACACAATAATTCTGAACTTTCTGAATTGAATTTTTCCCAGAAGGTTGACAGGGTTATGGAAATATATAAGCGTGATTTCATCACACCGATTGAAAATCAGCTTACATTGTGTGTGAAGCAGGCGCAGGCATTAAGCGACAGATATGAGGGATGTCTGGATAATAAGTCACAGAGAATTCTGGCGGAAATAAAGCCGTTTGTGAGAGCAAATTCAGATTCATATAGTCATGAGGAGCTTATGCGGCTTGTGCTTAAAGATATATGTCACGTATAGAGAGGAGTTAATATGATAGGATTAATAATATTTATTGTTATATTAGTTTATGTGTTGAACAAGACAAATGCGACAACAAAGCAGGGCAGAAGAAATTTCAATACACCGCCGATGCAGAATAATATGAACAATCAGGGAAATAATACATATGGGACAAATAATACATATCAGCCCAATAACACATATCAGCCTAATAATACATATCAGAGAAAAGCAGCAAATAATGCATATCAGAAGAATAATGCAGCAGATAATTCATATAGGGACAGCGCAACAAATCCCGAGTTAAATGAGCTATCAGAGGCACAGAAAAGATATCAGCAGAGAGTGCAGGAATACAATAAGAACAAGTATATTAAGCCTGTTAGTGTCGAGAATGTAAGCAGAACAAATCAGACAAGGGCGACGACTGCATACCAGAAAAACAATGAAATTGTTCAAAAAGCTAAGAAAAACAATGACAAATTAAAAGAAGATACAACACTTGCAGAGATCGAGAAGATGCATAGCCATTCAGAGAGAAAAGTCGAAAAGCCTGTAGAACATTCGACAGTATGCCAGTCTCATCAGAATAATGCGGATGTTATAGTACCAGAAGAGAGTATACTTGGAAGTATAGAAGATCTCATGATAAAAGGATATGACGGAAGCATGAGTTTTGAGAGAGATTTTGTTGGGGAAGCACTTGACATGATTTCCAATTTTACAATACCAGATACATCTGTTGGTATATCCGACAGCGTATAAATAGTTGAAAAGAGGCAGAAGAATGAGAGACCAGATTCCAAAGACGGGAGATATTTACAGACATTTTAAAAATAAATTATATCAGATAGTTACAGTGGCAAGGCATTCGGAGACGAAAGAACTGCTTGTAATATATCAGGCACTCTATGATGATTTCGGTGTATATGCAAGACCGCTCGAGATGTTTATGAGCGAAGTGGACCATGGCAAATATCCAGAGGTCATTCAAAAATACAGATTTGAGAAAGTTGAAAGAGAAGAACTGGCGGGAAAGAAAGCGGCTGCTACAAGAACCTGCGAGCCAACCGCAGAAGTGAGTGATGTAAAAGCAGAAGCGAGTGATGTAAAAGCAGAAGCGAGTGATGCAAAAGCAGAAGTGAGTGATGTAAAAGCTGAAGTAAGCGATGGGACAGCAGAAATGCATGATGAACCAACTGAAGCAGATAACGAACCGGTTAAGACATATGGAGAACCAACTAAAGCATATGCAGAACCGGTTGAAGCGCAGGAGGAAATACCGAATCCGAAGCTGATGGAATTTCTTGATGCGGAGACATTCGATGAGAAGTACAATGTTCTGGTATCGATGCGGGATTGTATCACAGACAAGCTTGTAGATGATATTGCGGTTGTCATGGATGTTGTAATTCCAGATGGTGATTTGATGAAGAGGTATGATGATTTAAGGCAGGCAATCAGAACAAGACAGCGCTATGAATTTTCAAACAGACTCAGATAATATAAGAGATATAAGGTGGCAGCCATTAGGCAGCCATCTTTTTTAATACTTTACTTTAGCGTGATAATTTGCTAATATGGTAAAAGATTGTAGCCTTGTGTCAGGTTACAGAAGATAAATAATTTTTGCATGGAGGAATATCATGAAAAGAGGAATTGCATTATTATTAGTGGCAACTATGGCTTTGGGACTTACTGCCTGTGGAAGTGGCAAGAAGTCTGGAACAGAGAATAGTGGAAATGATGATGGAAAAGTATACGCAGTAGAGGCTGGTTCAGCAGGAGAGGCTGCCGCAAAAGAGAAAGGTTTTAAATACAATTCAGTTACATCACAGGCTGATGCTCTTATGGAAGTTCAGTCAGGAACATCTGACGCAGCTATCATTGATCTTCTCATGGCTGGTGCAATGATTGGCGAAGGAACAAGCTATCCAAATCTTGTACATACAGATGAATTGACAAGTGAGAAGTATGGTGTTGGATGCCGTAAGGGATCAGACCTTGCTTCATATATTAATGAAGTATTTGCAGAATCATATGCAGATGGTTCAATGCAGGAGATTGCAAAGAAATATGGTGTTCAGGAGTCTTTGCTTGAGCAGGCAGATTCTAAATTCGAGCAGTCTGCAAGTGATAGTGATGTTGACTATATAAAAGAAAAAGGAAAGCTTGTAGTTGGAATCACAGAGTTCGAGCCTATGGATTACAAGGATGATTCAGATAACTGGGTTGGATTTGATGCAGATATGGCAAGACTTGTAGGAGAGAAGCTTGGAGTTGAGGTAGACTTCGTTGTCATTGACTGGGATAACAAGGTAATGGAACTTGATGCAAAGAGCATTGATGTAGTATGGAACGGAATGACTCTCACAGATGAAGTTACATCTGCAATGGAATGTACTAATGCATATTGTAATAATGCACAGGTGGTTGTAGAACAGGAGAAATAAAATGTTTTGGACAGTTACGCAGTCGCTATTTGGTGGTCTGGCGACAACATTTGAAATATTTATTCTTACATTGATTTTTGCACTTCCACTGGGACTTATATTTGCCTTTGGGTTATTAAGTAAGTTTAGACCAGTAAAGGCACTGGTTAATGTGTTTGTGTGGATTATAAGAGGTACACCTCTTATGCTGCAGCTTATTATCATATTTTACGGACCAGGCTTATGGCTTGGAAAGCCTATATGGAGTGGAAATGAGACTGGACGAATTACTGCAACAGTTGTAGCATTTGTTATAAACTATGCCTGCTATTTTTCGGTTATATTCCGTGGAGGCATTGAGGGTGTTCCAGCTGGACAAAGAGAAGCTGGACAGGTGCTTGGCATGACAAAGAGACAGATTTTCTTTAAGATTACTCTGCTTCAGATGATAAAGAGGGTTGTGCCACCGATGTCAAATGAGATTATTACTCTGGTAAAGGATACTTCACTTGCAAGAATTATTGCAGCATATGAACTTACATTTGCAGGTGCAGCATTTATGAAATCGGATGGACTTACCTGGCCACTTTTCTACACCGGTGTATTCTATCTGGTATTTGTCGGCATCCTTACTTTACTATTTAATTATATCGAAAAGAAGCTTGATTATTTCAGATAGGAGGATGACATGGCAATATTAGAGGTAAAGAATATTGAGAAGCATTTTGGAAAGACAAGTGTCCTTAAAGATGTCAGTTTCTCCATGGAAGAGGGAACTGCACTTGCTATAATAGGCTCATCTGGTTCTGGAAAGACGACACTTCTTCGTTGTCTGAATTTTCTTGAGAAGCCTAACTCGGGGAAGATTATTGTAAATGGAGATACACTTTTTGATGCATCAATTGCATCTAAAGAAAGCGATGCACTGCTTCGCCTGAAGAGACTTCATTTTGGAATGGTGTTCCAGCAGTTTAATCTTTTTCCACAGTATACAGCACTTGAGAATGTTACACTTGCAGAGAGACTTCTGGCACAGGATGAACCTGATTTTAAGAAGAACAAGAAAGAAATATTGGAGAAGATTAATGCTCATGGCAGAGAACTTCTTGAGAGAATGGGACTTGGCGAGAGAATGGAGCACTATCCACATCAGCTTTCAGGAGGTCAGCAGCAGCGAGTGGCAATTGCAAGAGCACTTGCACTAAAGCCGGATATACTTTGTTTTGATGAACCTACATCGGCACTTGATCCTGAACTTACAGGGGAAGTTCTTAAAGTAATAAGAACACTTGCTGACCAGAATACGACTATGATTATTGTCACACATGAGATGGCTTTTGCAAGAGATGTTGCAGACCATGTTATATTTATGGATGGCGGAGTAATCGTAGAGCAGGGAGATCCGCATGAGGTTATAGACAATCCAAAAGAAGAGAGAACAAAGCAGTTCCTCACTAGATATGCTGTTAATTCTAATAACTGTTAAGGAATTGGTTATGTGATTTATATATAGGTGTGCACTATCGAATTAGGATAGTGCACATTTTTTATTTAGTGTGCTGGCTTAGATAGCTGTTGTGGTAATTTGGCGAATTAGTTACATCCTCTCCGAACCATTCTGGTGGAGTGTAGGAGTTTGCCGCTTCAATTGACTCAAACTCTACCTCTACAAGAGTCATAGATTCAAGCGCACCTTCAAAAATATCAAGTTCGGCAGTATAGCCATCTTCAAGAGGAATGAGATAGCGTGTCTTCTCAATCAGGATACCGTCTATTTTAGGGAGAAGGTGTTCGTAAGCTTCCTTAGTCAGTGGAAGATTGTATTCTTCTCGCGCCATCATGCCGCCGCCTTTATATGTCAGATAATAGTCGTCATTGGAACGGCGGATGCGCACAACAGGACTGGTGCACAGATAGCCCTGTGCAATTTTCCTGCTTTCATATTGGCTTAGGTTGTCAGGTAAAATTTTAGGAATGTATTTTCTTTCTATTTCCATCTTATGCTCCTTTTTGATTCTATTGTTTTATATTTAAGTGTGGTAACTGTCAGTCTTTTGTAATTATATAAAAGTAAAAAATAGTTACTATGATAGTAATATATTGTAACAAAAATTCATGAAGAATAGTATAAGAAAATAGAAATATTATGTATTATTTGCTATAATCAGTTTAGTTGAGTCTATGACAGCAAAAGGAGGCATGCTTATTATGAGTAAATTAGGAATTTTTATGGCGAATGGCTGCGAGGAGATAGAGGGTCTTACAGTAGTTGACATTGCAAGACGTGCAGGAATTGAGATTGATACTATTTCGATTACAGGTGAGAATAGTGTTACAAGTTCGCACAATGTTACTTTTATGACGGATACGACAAAGGAAAAAGCGGATTTCTCAAAATATGATGGAATTGTTCTTCCAGGAGGAATGCCGGGAACTACTAATCTTGGGGCAGACGAGACTGTCAATAACGTTATAAAGGAATTTGCAGCACAGGGGAAGCTTGTTGCAGCAATCTGCGCAGCTCCTAGCGTATTAGGACAGGCTGGTCTTCTTGATGGAAAGAAAGCTACTTGTTTCCCAGGATTTGAGGATAAATTAACCGGAGCTGATTTTACCGAGGATAAGGTAGCGGTTGACGGAAATATCATCACAAGCAGAGGTATGGGAACAACAATACTATTTGCACTTGAAATTGTAAAATACCTTACGGATGAAGAGACTGCTGATACAGTTGCAGGCAAGATAATGTGGAAATAATAAAGGGCAAACAATTGGGACTATCCGATATGGATAGTCCCTGCTTGTCTGGTTATTTCATCTGCTCTTCCTGTTTCTTGATCATCTGCTTAACCATCTCTCCGCCGATTGAACCGGCTTCCTTAGATGTGAGATCACCGTTGTATCCTTCTTTGAGGTTGATACCGAGCTCGTTAGCAACTTCTTCCTTGAACTTGTTCATTGCTCCCTTTGCCTCTGGAACTGTCATACGTCCAGAACTTGAATTACTTGAATTTGACATATAAATTACCTCCCTTACATTAAATTGTACTGTGATGGTACATAGATAGTTTTACCCGAATATAAGAAAATATTACAAACTGCGGTTGACAATTATTGGTAGTTGTGTTTTACTAAAGAAGTTCAAGTTCAAATAAAAAGAAAGTGAGGTATTAAATGATGAGAATGATGAACAAATATAATGAATCAAATATTAATCATGTAAATGCCTCGGTGTCATTTTGTTAGAACAATATATTTATATTATTTCAATATAATTGTTTAATATGATTGTTAAGCCTGGGCATATGTCGGGCTTTTTTTGTTGTAGAAATTCGGTACTTGAAGAGTATTTTATCTGCATTCGTGGCTGTTGAGTAGATTCACAGCTGCGAGAAGCAAGAATATCTGATATTCGTTGCACAAAAAAAGCCTGATTGCCTGGGCTTTTTTGCACAAAAGACATCGGGAAGGTACTGAACCGTTACGAGTGGACGATGCTGTATCGATTTGTGAATGGAGGGAGAGAATTGAAGAAAATTAGTACATATTTGAGAAAATACTGGTTCTCATATGTAATAGCGGTAGGCTGTCTTGTTGCAGCGATAGTACTTAATATGCTTTCACCGCAGGTAACTAAGATTATAGTGAATGAGGTATTTGTCGGAGGTGATTTTCATAGATTTGCGTGGCTGCTCATAGCTCTTGTTGCCATAGGAATAGGCCGCGCTGTGCTGGGTTACTGGAAAGAATTTACTTTTGACAGGAACTGCATAACCATCGGAACAGAGATAAGAAAGGATTTGTTTAATCACATACAGACTCTTTCGATGGGATATTTCGACGAGACAAATACTGGCGAGATAATGGCTCGTGTAAAAGATGATGTGGATATGATGTATCGCGCAATGGGAATGATTGCCATGCTTGTCATAGAAGTCACACTTCATCTGGCAAGCATTCTATATTGTATGTTCATGCTTGACTGGAAATTAACATTTGTTCCGCTGGCATTTATGATTTTCGGTGGTGGGATAGGATTTGTCTTGGAGAAGAAGTTTGATCGTGTATATTCAGAAATAAGCGAGGAGAATGCTGCTCTTACAACTGTTGCCGAAGAAAATCTCGCAGGAGTCAGAACAGTAAAGGCTTTTGCAAGGGAGGATTACGAGGTAAAAAAATTTCTGAATCACAACCAGAAATATTACAATCTACAGCTTGAACAGACAAAGCTTATGGCAAAATATTATCCAGTTTACCAGTTCATAGGTATACTTCTTCCTATTATCTGTGCTGTGCTTGGTGGAGTTTTGGTTATAAAAGGAGAGATGGACTTAGGTTCGCTGGTAGCTTATATAGAGTACACGAGGGACTGTGTATGGCCGCTTGATATGATAGCGGACCTTGCAAATGATGTGTCTTCATCGATTGCCTCATACAAGAAAATCAAAAAGATAAGCGAGACAAAGCCAAGTCTTACAGAGTGTGATAATCCCATACATCTTGATACTGTGACAGGTGATATAGAATTTGAAAATGTATCTTTTGGAATCGGTGATATAGATATATTGAAAAATATTAGCTTTACCGTTAAAAAGGGTAAAACTTTGGGAGTTATGGGTGCGACTGGTTCAGGAAAAAGTACGCTCATAAATCTGCTTCAAAGATTCTATGATCCAGGCGCGGGAAGTGTCCGTATAGATGGAAATGATATAAAGCAGATGGAACTTGCACAGGTCAGAGGAACAAGTGCGGTCGTATTGCAGGATGTTTTCCTTTTTTCAGATACGATTGAGGAAAATATCAGAATGGGACAGCGTAATGAACTTGAATCTGGTGAAGTAAGACATGCGGCGCAGATGGCGCAGGCGAGTGGATTCATTGAGAAAATGGAAGAACAGTATGACACTATAATTGGCGAAAGAGGTGTGGGTTTGTCTGGCGGTCAGCGTCAGAGGATAAGCATTGCAAGAGCACTTGCAAAGAAAACACCGGTGCTTGTGTTTGATGATTCTACTTCGGCGCTTGATATGGAGACAGAGCGAAGTATCCAGCAAGAACTTGAGAAAATCACAGATGCATCAAAGATAATAATTGCTCACAGAATATCGGCTGTAAGGAAAGCGGATGAGATTCTTTATCTTGACAATGGAAGGATTGCGGAGCGAGGAACTCATGATGAACTTATGGCGATGCGTGGACTGTATTATCAGACATATGTCTGCCAATATGGGGAGGTGATATAGTGGCAGTTAATTCATTTAGACAGGACGAAAAAATCAAATCAACTGATACAAAGAAAATTGTGAAGCGGTTGATGGGATATTTAAATGAGCATACAACAGGGATTATTGTGGTTCTTGTATCAATGGGGATTACAGTAGGGATAAATCTTTTAAATCCTCTAATCATCGAGTATGCAATTGACAATTATGTTGCCGCTGGTGATGTGGAAGGACTGCTTATACTTGGGGCAGTGGCGTTAGTACTTAGTCTGCTTTTTATAGTATTTGCAAGAGTGAGAATATATGTGATGTCAAAGATATCAAATGAAATTCTTATGAAAATCAGGCAGGAAATGTATGAGCATATCCAGACACTTTCCTTTTCTTTTTTCGACGGAATACCAAGTGGAAAAATTCTTGCAAGAATAATAGGGGATGTAAATTCGCTTAAGGATGTACTTATAAAGGCTGTTACTACATTGATTCCAGAAGCTGTTACAATTATTGGCGTTTTAGTAATTATGTTTGTAAAGGACTTTAAGCTTGCAATTGCGTCACTTTGCACACTTCCACTGCTTGCGGTTGGAATTTTCATGATAGAGAAAATCAATCACATAAGATGGCATAATGTAAGGAAGAAAGCTTCAAACTTAAATGCATACGTGCATGAAGATGTTGCAGGAATACGTGTTGTGCAGAGTCTTTGTGCAGAGGAGGAGACAAAAGAGCAGTTTGCAAGTCTTGCCGATGAACATCGGGATGCTTACATAAATGCATGCAGGGTATCGGATTTATTTTTCCCGACAGCAGACCTGTGCTGGGGAATTGGCTCTATGATGCTTTATCTGGTAGGCGTGAAAATTATTGGTTTTCCAGAGGTGTCATTGGGTATGCTTGTAGCATTTGGTGCGTATATAAATATGTTCTGGAATCCTATTATGAATCTTAGCAACTTCTACAACCAGCTTGTGACGAACCTCTCAGCAGCTGAAAGGGTGTTTGATATTCTCGATACCGAACCAGAGATAGCTGATAAGCCAGGAGCAGGAGAGTTAGCAGATGTAGAAGGAAATATTGAATTTAGTCATGTTTCTTTTACTTATGATGAGGGAACAGAGGCGGAGACTAAGGTGCTTGATGATGTAAGCTTTAAGGTAAAAAAGGGTGAGACAATAGCACTTGTTGGACCTACAGGAGCAGGAAAGACAACAATAGTTAATCTGATAAGCCGCTTTTATGATATCCAGTCAGGCAGTATCAAAGTCGATGGATATGATTTGACTGATGTAACAATAAAAAGTCTTAGAAAACAGATGGGAGTTATGACACAGGACAATTTTATTTTTCATGGAACTGTCCGTGAGAACATAGCATATGGAAGACTTGATGCGACTGATGATGAGATTATAGAAGCTGCAAAAGCTGTAAATGCACATGAATTCATAATGCAGCTTGAAAATGGATATGATACGCTGCTCAAGGAGCAGGGCGCAGGCCTTTCGATAGGGCAGAGACAGCTTATAGCTTTTGCAAGAACAATGGTGTCTAAACCGAAAATTCTGATACTCGATGAAGCGACATCAAGTATAGATACGCACACAGAGATTCTGGTGCAAAAAGGAATTGAGACTCTTTTAAAAGGAAGAACAAGTTTCGTAATAGCGCACAGACTTTCTACAATACAGAACGCAGACCGCATTTTTGTAATAAATAATGGTGGAATAATGGAACAGGGAACACCGGAGGAACTTATGAAAAAGCGTGGCGCATATTATAATCTGTATATGGCAAGCCAGAGCGCATAGATTATGGGGATTATTTTGAACGGGCTGTAATCGGGGGTTGCCACACTGTTAGGTGTGAAAAGTAATAATGACAGGATGCAGATAAATTAAAGAGCAATTAAATTGGTAATTGGTATATTTGGGTTGATTAATATTTAAACTATATGATATACTGTGCTGTATTAGTGTGCTACAGTAATGAACTAGTGAATTAACATCAGATGTTGTTTATATTATAGTTACTGTAGCTGCAAAATAGGAGGATTCATTTACAGTTGCTAGAATTACGCTGTTTGTAATTGCAGTTGTTGCAGCTATAATTGCAAGAGATCCGGAGAGTTCAGTATTTACAATTGTCTCATTTGCATGGGCTGGATTTGGTGCTGTGTTTGGACCGGTTGTACTGTTTTCACTTTTCTGGAAGCGCACTACAAAGTGGGGAGCACTTGCAGGAATGGTTTCTGGAGGATGCATGGTATTTATATGGAAATATCTTGTACGTCCACTTGGAGGAGCATGGAATATATACGAGCTTCTTCCGGCTTTCATAGTGGCATGCGTATTCATAATAGTTGTCAGCCTTGTGACACCTAAGCCATCACAGGAGATAATGGATGAGTTCGATAAAGTAGCTTCAATGAAATAAGACTTAGATGAAATAGAACTTAGATGAAATAAAACTGAGATGAAATAGAACTTAGATGAAATAGAACTTAGATGAAATAAAACTTAGATGAAATAGATTCGATAAAAATTGATAAAGTGATGCACTGATATGATTTTTCTGATAGAATTGTATCAGTGTATTTTTTTGGAGGAAACATGATTGTAAAGAATTTGAATAAAGACGAGATAACTAAAATATATAAAGAACATATGGTAAACGATTTTCCGGCGGATGAACTAAAGCCACTTTCTATTATTTTAAAAGGAATGGATAAACAGCTTTTTGAATGTCTTGGTTTTCTTGACAAAGAGAGCGGACAGTTGAAAGCATATGCGGTATTTATTAAAAACGGCAATAATTATCTGTTCGATTATCTGGCTGTGGTAGATGGAAACAGAAATGATGGAATCGGAAGTGCATTCCTAAAACAGATTGCAGAGCATTTTAAGAATGCCGACAGTGTCATAGGTGAAGTGGAGGATCCTGATTTTGCGGCGGATGAATCGGAGCGCAGATTAAGGGAAAGACGTATCGCCTTTTATGAGAGAAATGGTTATTTCAATACAGGAGTTAAGGCAAAGCTTTTTGGTGTTGATTTCTGGATACTTGAAATGAATCTGGGAAAGAAACATACAAAGGATGAGATAAAAACCTTGTACAAATCCGTATATAAGAAGGTCTTACCATTTTTCAGGTATCTAAGATGTGTAAAAGTAAAAATAACGTAACTGTTAAGGTACTGAACAGTTACAAAATAACTGAGGCAAGAGATTGGAGATTATGGTATGAAGAAAGATATTAAAGGCAGAATGGTCACATATGTTATGGCTGGAATATATGCGGTTGCAGGACTTGGAGTGGGAGTAATTGCAGCAAAGCTTTTGAAAGAAAGCAAAAGTCAGTATATTATGATTGCAATAGTGATTGCATTCGCACTTTTGTTTGGAACTGGAGTGATAATCCATGAAAGCGGACATCTGATTTTTGGACTGTTGTCGGGATACAAGTTCGTGTCTTTTAGAATTGGAAATATTATGCTCATAAAGAAAAATGGCAGGTTCACATGGAAGAAATTTTCAATCGCAGGAACAGGCGGACAGTGTCTGCTTAGCCCACCGGACATGAAAGATGGCAGGATTCCATATACAATGTACAATTTCGGCGGGGCTCTTATGAATCTTGTGACAGCAGCAGTCGCCTACATGATCAGCATTTCTGTTAGTTCACAGGTTGTATCATCATTTATTATGATGTATGTGATATTGTCTGCGGCAATGGCCATTACAAATGGAATACCACTTAGAAATGAACAGATTGCTAATGATGGATATAACGCTATATCACTTGGAAAAAATAAAGAGGCGCTCAGATCATTCTGGCTGCAGCTTAAAATAAATTCCATGCTTGCAGATGATATTATGCTAAAAGATATGCCAGAGGAATGGTTCCATATGCCATCAGATGAAGAACTGAAAAATAATATGATTGCTGTAGAAGGTGTCTTTTATTGTAACTATCTCATGGCAAATATGAAGTTTGAAGAGACAGAGAAAGAGATAAAAGAATTACTTGATAAGAAGACAGCAATTGCAGGAGTCCACAGAAGTATGCTTGTGTGTGATCTGGTTTACTGTATGATTATCAGGCAGGCTTCTAAGGAAGATATAGACAGGCTGTTGAATGATGGACAGAAGAAATTCATGGATGCGATGGCATCATATCCGTCAATAATCAGAACGTGGTATGCATATGAGAAAGTAATTCTCGGCGATGAAAATAAAGCAAAAAGCAGGATGGAGCAGTTTGAAAAAACCGCAAAATCATATCCGTATGAGGCGGACCTGATAAGCGAGAGAAGTCTTATGGAAATGTTGTAGTAGAGCATTTGTTATTATTCTATAGGAAACGTTAAGGTTAAGCTTATTATAAATTGGAGAAAGTACATATGAACACAAAAAAGGTAGCAATTGAGGCGGCATGTATTTTATTGATACTTGCGATTGGATTGTTTAGATTTGGAGGAACAGATAAAAGCCAGATGGGCTGGGTACTGCTTGGAATAGGTGCAGTAATAGCCGCTCTGGCAATTGTAATTCTTGTAATATCTGGTAAGAAAAAGTAGATTACCAGGTGAGCTCTGCAATAAGCTCAGGCACTGTCGTAATGCTGTTTATTCTGCTTACATTTTCGCCTGCAAAGAGCAGTCCGTTTTCGATATCTCCTTTAACAGCCTTGATAAGGGCATCGGTAATACAGTAAGGAATCTCGGAAGGATTGCATTTTGCAAGGCATCCAAGACAGCGGATTGGAGGTCTGTCCGTTCCAATTTTTTCCAGAAATTTATTCTTGATGGCACGTCCGGGCATTCCGACAGGGCTCTTGATAATCTCTATATCATCTTCGGTTGCGTTTATGTAAGTCTGCTTGTAGGCATCGGAAGCATCACATTCTTCTGTTGCAACAAAGCGGCTTGCAATCTGAACGCCGTCTGCACCAAGTGAGAGTGCATGTTCAATATCTGCTTTGTCAAATATTCCACCAGCGACGATGACTGGTATATGTCTGCCAAATTTTTGTTCAAATGGTTTGACAGTCTCTATTATCTTTTGGATTTCTAAATCATATTTATTATTATTTCCCTTATATTTATCCAGATCATCAAGTGAAAATCCAAGATGTCCACCAGCCATGGGACCTTCAATTACAATAAAATCTGCTGTGGTATTATATGTCTTTTCCCACCTTCTAAGCAGCAGTGATGCCGCTTTGGCAGATGAGACTATAGGCGCAAATTTTGTATCGCTTCCTGCCACAAGTTCTGGCAGGTTTGTAGGAAGTCCTGCACCGCATATGACAACGTCCGCACCAGCTTCTACGGATATTTTTACGTGTTCTGCATAGTCCTTTAAGGCGGTCATGACATTGACACCGACAAGTCCGCCGCGGCTTTTTTCTTTTGCCTTTTTAATATGCTTTATAAGTGCATTTCTATTTGCGTTCTTGTGGTCTGTAAGAAAATTTTCCTCGTCATATCCTATCTGGGCTGATGATATAATTCCAACTCCACCAGCAGCAGCTACAGCTCCGGCGAGACCGCTGCGGCTTACGCCAACACCCATTCCACCCTGTATAATAGGGATTTTTGCTGTTTTATTTCCAATGATTAAATTCTGCATAATTAAACACCTCTATTTCTTGCTGATATAGACTATAACACTTATATAGTAATAGTGTCAATGACGAAAAGAAAATAATACTTTTACATGTAGTAATCAAAACCATATACAGATATTTTAAAAATATATAGCGCGCATTTATAAAAATTTAAAGTTTCCCTTGCGATAATGAAAAAATACGTTATAATCCCATCTTTGACAGTTGAAGGGCAAAAAAACGGTTGCAAAGCCAGTAAAATCAAGGCTTGTAGCCGTTTTT
>CAKRLV010000034.1 GCA_934359755.1 uncultured Agathobacter sp. | reverse complement strand
AACATTGACAATCGAATAACTGCCAGATATTGAATTTTCAAGGTGCATAGCTAAATTTTATGTGCGAAGTTTGAGTTCTTTATATAAATATGGTCTCAAAAACTGTCCTGTGTATGATTCTTTAACCTCACAAATCTCCTCAGGCGTACCTTCGGCGATAACCGTACCACCGCCATCTCCGCCTTCCGGTCCCATATCTATGATATAATCAGCCGTCTTAATCACATCAAGATTATGTTCAATGACAATAACTGTGTTGCCACCATCTGAAAGTCTCCTCAAGATTTCTACAAGCTTATGCACATCTGCAAAATGCAGGCCTGTAGTTGGCTCATCAAGAATATAAATCGTCTTGCCTGTACTCTTGCGGCTTAATTCCGTTGCAAGCTTAATTCTCTGTGCCTCTCCACCTGATAACTCTGTAGATGGCTGTCCAAGCTTAATATAAGACAAGCCAACATCGTACAATGTCTGTATCTTATTATGGATTCTTGGAACATTCTTAAAGAATTCTAAAGCTTCTTCAACTGTCATATCAAGCACATCATAAATACTCTTTCCTTTGTATTTAACATCCAGAGTCTCTCTGTTATATCTCTTTCCACCGCACACTTCACATGGTACATATACATCCGGAAGGAAATGCATTTCTATCTTAAGGATTCCATCACCACTACATGCCTCGCATCTTCCGCCCTTTACATTGAAGCTGAATCTTCCCTTTTTGTATCCTTTAGCCTTTGCATCAGGCGTAGCCGCAAAGAGATCTCTTATCATATCAAATACACCTGTATACGTAGCCGGATTGGATCTAGGTGTTCTTCCAATCGGTGACTGATCTATATCTATTATCTTATCAAGCTGCTCTATTCCAAGAATATCGTCATGATCTCCTGCTATACATCTGGCACGATTAAGACTTTTTGCCAGATGCTTGTACAAAATCTCATTTGTCAGAGAACTTTTTCCGGATCCTGAAACACCTGTTACACAAGTCATAATTCCTAAAGGAAAATCAACATCTATATTCTTGAGGTTGTTCTCTCTCGCCCCTTTGACTGTTATAAATCCAGTAGGTTTTCTTCTTTCTTCTGGCACAGGAATCTTGATTCTTCCACTAAGATATGCACCTGTTATAGATTTCTTGCATTTCATTATCTCATTGGCTGTTCCTGTAGCTATAACTTCTCCACCATGTGCCCCCGCCGCTGGTCCGATATCAACAATATAATCAGCAGCACGCATAGTATCCTCGTCGTGTTCTACTACTATAAGCGTATTGCCAAGATTCTTCAAATCCATAAGCGCTTTAAGAAGCTTGTCATTATCTCTCTGATGGAGTCCAATACTTGGTTCATCGAGAATATATGCCACACCTACAAGGCCTGAACCAATTTGTGTTGCGAGACGGATTCTCTGTGCCTCTCCACCTGAAAGACTTCCTGTTGCTCGCGTCAATGTCAGATATTCAAGTCCTACCTGCTTTAAAAATCCTACTCTTGCTCTTATTTCTTTAAGGATCTGGTCTCCGATAAAATGCTGCTGTTGTGTCAGCTGTATATTGTCAAGAATATCCACAAGTTCCTTTACTGAATGATCAGTCATGTCGTAGATATTATAATCTGCCACAGTAACTGCGAGTGAGCTTTCTTTTAATCTCTTACCATGACAGCACGTACAAGGTGTAATTCTCATAAACTGCTCATACTCCGCTTTACCATTCTCGGATCCGGTCTCTCTGTATCTGCGCTCTACATTCTTCATGAGGCCTTCCCAATTAAGGTCATACACACCCTCTCCTCGCATTCCTTTGTACCGTACCTTAAGGATTCTGCCATCGCCACCGTACATAAATATATCATGCAATTTCTTCGGTATATCCTTAAATGGCATATCCAGATCCAGTCCGTATCCTTCTGATAAAGCACGCAAAGTGGCATAAGTATAGCTGTCCTTATTAGTACATGACTGCCATCCCATCACCTGAATTGCGCCCTCTGATATAGACAAGGTCTTATCCGGAATCATAAGGTCCTCATCAAACTCCATCTTAAATCCTAATCCATAACATACTGGACATGCTCCAAATGGATTGTTGAATGAGAAACTCCTAGGCTCTACCTCATCAATACTGACTCCGCAATCAGGGCATGCAAAATTCTGTGAAAACGTCATAGACTCACCATCTATCACATCTACTACAGCGTTTCCTTCGGATAGCGCAAATACATTCTCAAGTGAATCTGTAAGACGCTTTTCTATTCCGTCTTTGATAACTAATCTGTCAACAACTACATCAATATTGTGCTTAATATTCTTGTCAAGCTTAATCTCCTCTGACAATTCATACATATTTCCATCGACAATAACTCTGACATATCCACTCTTCTTAGCTCTCTCAAAAAGCTTCTGATGCTCACCCTTACGTCCCCTTACAACAGGCGCAAGGATTTGTATCTTAGTTCTCTCAGGCAGCTGCATAACAGCATCCACCATCTGGTCAATCGTCTGTTTCGTAATAGCACGTCCACATTTAGGACAGTGTGGTATTCCAATTCTCGCATACAACAATCTGAAATAATCATATATCTCTGTAACAGTTCCAACTGTTGATCTCGGATTCCTGTTAGTTGATTTCTGATCGATTGAAATAGCTGGCGGAAGTCCTTCAATTGACTCTACATTCGGCTTCTCCATCTGTCCTAAAAACTGGCGGGCATAAGAAGATAATGACTCCATGTATCTTCTCTGACCTTCTGCATAAATCGTGTCAAAAGCAAGCGACGATTTACCCGAACCAGATAATCCTGTCAGCACTACAAACTCATCCCTTGGTATCTTAATATCTATTCCTTTTAAATTATGTTCACTTGCACCTTTTATAGTGATATATTTTCTTTTCTTTGCCATGGTGCGTCCTTTCTACATATCCCGCAAAAAATTCTTTAGTTCTATCAATTTGTCTCTATATTCTGCCGCAGCCTCGAAATTCAATTCTGCCGCAGCTTTTTTCATCTTCTTCTCAACATCTGCAATCAGCTTAGTAAGTTCCTTCTCACTCATAGATTCAGGATCTTTCTCCATATTCATCTCTGCGGCTGCCACTTTCTTAGATATAGCGATAAGATCCCTCACCGACTTCTTAATAGTCTGCGGTGTAATTCCGTGAGCTTCATTGTACTCCTGTTGCACCCTACGCCTTCTCTCTGTCTCTTCAATTGCAATCCGCATGGAATCGGTAATCTTATCTGCGTACATTATAACATGTCCCTCGCTGTTTCTTGCCGCGCGACCGATAGTCTGGATAAGTGAAGTCTCAGATCTCAGGAATCCCTCTTTATCTGCGTCGAGAATTGCAACAAGCGTAATCTCAGGAATATCAAGTCCCTCTCTTAAAAGGTTAATTCCTACAAGCACATCAAACACATCAAGACGCAGATCTCTTATAATCTGTGCTCTTTCTAATGTATCTATGTCAGAATGAAGATACTTAACACGAATCCCCAGCTCCTGCATATACGAAGTAAGATCCTCTGCCATACGCTTAGTCAATGTCGTAATAAGCACTTTATTGTGATTAGAAGTCTCTTTATTCACTTCCGAAATCAAATCATCAATCTGACCTTCAACTGGTCTTACTGATATCTCAGGATCGAGCAATCCAGTTGGTCTTATGATCTGTTCAACACGAAGTAGTTCATGCTCATCCTCATATACATTCGGTGTGGCAGATACAAATAACATCTGATTTATTTTGCTCTCAAACTCTTCAAAATTCAACGGTCTGTTATCGAGTGCAGATGGCAGTCTGAAACCATAATCTACCAGAGTGGTCTTTCTCGACCTGTCACCTGCATACATTCCCCTTACTTGAGGAATTGTAATATGAGACTCATCTACTATAATCAGAAAATCATCTGGAAAATAATCTATAAGAGTATCCGGCATCTCCCCCGCTTCTCTGCCTGCAAGATGTCTTGAATAATTCTCTATTCCACTGCAAAATCCTGTTTCCTTAAGCATCTCTACATCAAAGTTGGTTCTTTCAGCAATTCGCTGTGCCTCTATAAGCCGGTCTTCACCTTTAAAGAACCTGACCTGCTCTTCCATCTCCGCTTCTATCTTGTCACATGCTTCAAGTATCTTCTGCTGTGGAACAACATAATGTGATGCTGGAAAAACAGCAGCATGCTTGAGTTCAGACTTAATCTCTCCTGTGAGTGCATCAATCTCTGTAATTCTATCTATCTCATCACCAAAAAATTCAGCTCTTATTGCAATATCCGAACTATTTGCCGGAAAAATATCAAGCACATCCCCATGCACTCTGAATGTACCTCTCTTAAAATCCATATCATTGCGCGAGTATTGCATTCCAATGAGGTCCTTAATAACATCATCCCTGTCTATCTCCATGCCTGGTCTCAACGAAACCATCATATTCATATAGTCTGACGGACTACCAATTCCATATATGCAGGAAACAGATGCTACTATAATAACATCTCTTCTCTCTGCCATAGCCGCCGTAGCTGAAAGTCTTAACTTATCAATTTCATCATTTATCGAAGAATCCTTCGCAATATACGTATCAGATTGTGGCACATACGCTTCTGGCTGATAATAATCATAGTATGACACAAAGTACTCTACTGCATTCTCCGGGAAAAATTCTTTCATCTCACCATACAACTGTCCTGCCAGGGTCTTATTATGAGACATAATTAATGTCGGCTTATTCAATTGTGCAATAACATTCGCCATTGTAAAAGTCTTTCCAGAACCGGTAACACCGAGCAAAGTCTCAAACTGATTGCCTTCCTTAAATCCCTTTACCAAGGCTTCAATTGCCTGTGGTTGATCGCCAGTCGGCTGATATTCTGAATGTAATACAAAATGATCCATAAATATTCTACCTCATACTTTTAAAAGAATTCTTCCAACACTGCATACATTATATCAGACTAAGATAAAAAAGTACAGCTTTTTCCGAATGTATGTTCTGTATAATTTCAAAAAAAGAAGTGACCATCTGAAAACATACCGACACTTTCCGATATGTATTTTCATCATGTCACTTTCCTTTATATGTTCTGTATCTTACGCCTTATATACTTCACATCTTATACATCATACACTCTGCATCTTATACATTATATTCTCTGTATCTTATGCATTATATTCTCTGTATCTTATACATCATACACTCTGCATCTTATACATTACGTACTGTACTTCACATCTTATATATTATATACAATGCAACCAATATATATGCACTGCCTGTATTATTTACGTCTGCAATTCTTACCAGATGACTTGGCTGTTTTCTTAGCTGGCTTTCTTGCAGGAGTTTTTTTCTGTGCAGCCTGCTCATCTGCCTTTGCCGCATCTGCCTTTATATCATTCACCTTTGCTGCATCTGCTTTTGTATCATTCACCTTTGCCGCATCTGCTTTTGTATCATTCACCTTTGCTGCATCTGCTTTTGTATCATTCACCTTTGCCGCATCTGCTTTTGTATTGTCTTCTGCCGGCTTTTCTATCTGATTCTTAATATCGATATTCTTAAGAAGAAGTGCTGCTCCAAGATCTCCCTCTATCCATAATTTCTGTTCGTTATATGCGCTCTCAAAATCAAGTGCTCCTGTTGCTATATCCATAAGAACATCTGCTGTGATTCTTACCAGTGCATTCTTGTCATAATACTCATATGGCTGAACATCAATTGCTCCATCATTCACTTCAATATAGAGTGCACCTTCACCCTCTCCCACAATATCGAACTGAACAGCCAGATGCCCTTCTATTTTGTCTGCTTTAGCCTTTCCATATACTTTCTTAAGTTTTTCAACAATCTCCTCGTATGTCATTTTTTCTCCTTCCGTAAAGCACATATTGCTTTATCCGTCACATGTTATTTGTAAATAAATACCCTTTTGTTAATCGCAGATATGATATCATAAACTTTCTCTGCTATTAATATATGATCTGCCATATTCAGATGAACAGAATCTGTCTCTGATGCTTTTACCCATTCCGATGAATCAAAGAACTTACAACCGTTCTTAACAGCCATCTGTCTGTAAACAGCAGGAAACATTCTTGATTTAGCAATTGCATTCTCCTTGTATTCCCCATAAAAATGAGACTGTCTTATTGCCGAGCCAATCTCCGGTGGACACATAATAAGAAAAATCGGATCCTTGTCCTGCTTCTCTTTCATTATGCTTTTCATCTTAAGCATTACTTTCTCTACGCCTGCAACTATCTCATTCACCTCTGCTCCCGCAAATTCTTTAAGGTCATTGGTTCCAAGCATAATTGCAATCAGATCAAGCTTATCATATTTCTCAATATCTGACTCAACCGTCTTAAGTGCGTTGACATTCTCCATGTTTGGATCATCGTAACAGGTTGTACGTCCGTTAAGACCAGCCTCAATTACATGATACTCACTTCCAAGATATGATTGCAGACGGCTTGGCCATCTTACTGTCTCGTCATATCTTCCGCCTGTATGTGGATCAAATCCATATGTATTTGAGTCCCCATAACATAGTATATTTATCATTTAGTTACCTCCAAAATCGATTTTTATTATATCATCAATTTTTATTTTAATATTATCTTCCATGACAACTATCTTATCATAAGTGTTTATTTTTGCAACCTTTCCTTTTACAGTTGCATATTTTCCACCGCTTTTTCGCTCATCTTCTACAAAATATGTTATTTGTACACAATCTTTTCCTGGTATATTTTCAGATAACATATGCAGCTTTTCGTCTAATTTTTCTTTTTCGTTTTCATCAAGTTCTATTTTTTCAACCGTCAGACGCTTAGTCTCATCTATAGCATCATCATATCCTGTCAATGCTGCAAAAGGTGAAAACTGTGCAGCTCTTGTAAGCATTTCCATATGAGGATGTTTTATTGATACATGATGTGGCAGGTCGATAATATCGTCGTATTCCCCCATTATGCTTTATGTCCTCCTATCTGGTTATTTCTCTCACGGGTCATTGCACCTTCGGTAAAGTTTGTCCCCTTTAAAACCGCATTCTTTCCGTACTTTTTCTTAATTGCAATCATTGCCTGCTGCAGGCTTTTTTCTTTTTTGTATTCTTCTTCCTTCTGTATTTTGTCCCTTTCTATCTGCTTATAATCCGTAAAAAGGTCAAATTGTTCATAATTATTTTCTTTAGGCACATCAGCCTCTTCTATAACATGATTCGCTGAAATATTAATTCTTCTTACAAGAAGGTCTTCGTCTACGATTCTGTCATATAATTCAAGAATTGCACTGATTATCTTTTTGGTGGATGATGTGTATTCACCAATATTTGCAGTTCCATGTGCATGTTTAGGCACCTGTCTTCCATATCGGTCAATAGTGATATCACCTTTATATTTTTTGCGTATATCAGAATCAGATAAATTCTCAATATCGTAACCAACAGTCAGTACAAGCTGGTTGGTAACAAGTCCCTTCTCGACCAGATCAAGAACCAGCAGATCAGTCATCTCCCATACTATAACCCGCGCCTTTTGAAAATCATATGGACATCTTAAAACCTGCCCTGTTCCAACACTATTATTGTCCGGCTTGTAACTTTTTATATCACTCATGGTGCATGGTTCCCATCCCCACGCATGGTCAATAAGCAATTCTGCATTCACTCCAAAAAGCTTATATAACAAATCTTCATTGTAATATTCATTCGACGTACCGACTGAGCATCTGGCAATATCACCCATTGTGTTTATTCCAATTTTATTGAGCTTTTGGGCATATCCTCTTCCTACACGCCAGAAGTCTGTAATCGGTGTATGACTCCACAATTTCTCTCTGTAAATTTGCTCATCAAGATATGCAATTCTCACACCATCTTCATCTGGTTCAATATGCTTTGCTACAATATCCATAGCAACCTTGCACAGATATAAATTGGTTCCTATCCCGGCTGTAGCAGTTATCCCTGTCTCCATTAGCACATCGCTTATCATTTTCTTAGCAAGCTCCCTGGGTGATAATCCATACGTTCTAAGATAATCCGTCACATCCATAAGCACTTCATCTATCGAATAAACATGAATATCCTCTGGTGCTATATACTTAAGATAAACATTATAAATCTGCGTGCTGATTTCCATATATTTAGCCATCTGCGGCGGTGCAATGATAAAATCCAGTTCAAGATTTCTATCATCTGCCAGTTCTCGCGCATCATATGATTTTCCTGTAAAAAGTCCTGACTCCGTCTTAAAAAGTCTTGAGGCATTAACTCTTTTTACCTGTTGAATCACCTCGAAAAGTCTGGCGCGGCCAGGTATTCCATACTCTTTTAAAGAGGGGGATACCGCCAGGCATATAGTCTTTGCAGTTCTTGATTCGTCTGCAACGACAAGATTTGTGGTAAGTGGATCCAGTTTTCTCTCAGTACACTCAACGGAGGCATAAAATGACTTCAAATCTATTGCAATATAAAACCGCTCCTTTGTCTTCATTGTATACCTCCTTTCCTTTCTTTTGACAGACTCTATATAATAGTTTACAATAACTGTAATTATTATATCATCAAATCAGGAGATTGTAATGGGAAAAAGATCGACAAAAGAAAACAAAAATATCTATCAGATATGCCGTGAGGAAGCTAATCTTACGCGTGAAAGAGCAAGCGAGAGGATGGAATACATCTCAGCTGACAGAATTGAGAAAATAGAAAGTGAAAAATCATACCCTCATCCAGATGAGATTCTCGCCATGGAGGATTGCTATAAAAACCCTACTTTACGCAACTACTACTGCTCACACGAATGTCCAATAGGACAGATATCTGTGCCAAAACTTGAACTTAAAAATCTTTCGCAGATAGTCCTTGAAATGCTTGCCTCTTTAAATGCAATGGACAAAGATAAAAACCGTCTAATCGAAATAACTGCTGACGGCGAGCTTACTGCCGATGAATATCATGATTTTGCCGTAATTGAAGATCAGTTAAACAAAATATCACTAGCATCAGAATCCCTAAAAATCTGGCTTCAGCAGACAATCATGGACGGAAATATAGACAGCGAGGAATTAAATAAAGCGCGCAGCCTCATATAAAGGCTACGCGCTTTATTTTATCTTCTTCCGCAACACTGCTTATATTTCTTTCCACTTCCACATGGACATGGATCGTTAGGATAAACCTTTGCTTCTGCTCTCTTCTTTGGACCTGCCTTAGCAGTGTCATCTTTATTTGTTCCTGTAACTTTTGCTACTTGTTCTCTTTCAACTTTCTGTTCAGCCTGTACATGGTATAGAAGTCTGATTGTATCTTCCTGTATCGCTGCAATCATGCCATCGAACATATCATAACCAGCCATCTTGTACTCTACAAGTGGATCTCTCTGTCCATATGCCTGAAGACCAATACCCTGTCTGAGCTGATCCATATCATCGATATGATCCATCCACTTACGATCAATAACCTTAAGAAGAACAACTCGCTCAATCTCTCTGAACTGCTCTGGCTCCGGAAACTCAGTCTCTTTGGCTTCATACAAATGTACAGCCTCCTCTTTGAGGTACTGCTTTAATTCTTTATTAGACTTAACATCTGCGATTCTCTCTGCCGTAATTGGCTCAAGAGGAATCATTGGAAGAATAAGTTCATTAAGCTCAACCAAATTCCAATCATCTTTTGGAATATCAGATGAAATACATGTATCAACAGCTGCCTCTACCTGATCCTGAATCATCTTGTAGATTGCATCCCTCATGTTGTCTCCATCAAGTACGCTTCTACGCTCTGCGTAAATAATCTCTCTCTGGTCGTTATTAACCTGATCGTACTCAAGAAGATTCTTACGAATACCGAAGTTGTTACTTTCAATCTTCTGCTGTGCTTTCTCGATTGCAGATGTAAGCATCTTATGCTGAATCTGTTCATTCTCTGGAACACCGAGTGCATTAAATACATCCATAAGTCTCTCTGAGCCGAATAATCTCATAAGATCATCTTCAAGTGAAATGAAAAACTGCGACTCACCTGGATCTCCCTGACGACCAGCACGACCACGGAGCTGATTATCGATACGACGCGACTCATGTCTCTCTGTACCTATAATCTTAAGACCGCCAGCCTCTTTTGCTTCGTCATCAAGCTTAATATCAGGTCCTCGACCAGCCATATTAGTAGCGATTGTAACTGCACCATGCTGTCCTGCTAATGCAACGATTTCAGCCTCCTGCTCATGGAACTTGGCATTAAGTACTGTATGCTGGATTCCCTCTCTCTTGAGCATCCCGCTTATAAGTTCTGATGTCTCGATTGTGATTGTACCAACAAGTACAGGCTGTCCCTTTGCATGTGCTTTCTTTACTTCCTCTACTACAGCACGGAATTTCTCTTTCTTAGTCTTATATACAGCATCCTGATGGTCAATTCTTGCAATTGGCTTATTAGTAGGAATCTCAATAACATCCATTCCATAGATATCACGGAACTCCTTCTCCTCTGTAAGAGCAGTACCTGTCATACCACATTTCTTATCGAATTTGTTGAAGAAATTCTGGAATGTAATAGTAGCAAGAGTCTTGCTTTCTCTCTTAACTTTAACATGCTCTTTTGCCTCGATAGCCTGATGCAGGCCATCTGAATAACGACGTCCCGGCATGATACGTCCTGTAAACTCATCTACTATCATAACCTGGTCATCTTTAACAACATAATCCTGATCTCTGAACATAAGATTATGTGCACGAAGTGCAAGGATAATATTGTGCTGGATTTCGAGATTCTCTGGATCGGCAAGGTTCTCTATATGGAAGAACTGCTCAACTTTCTCAACACCCTGCTGGGTAAGGTTAACAACCTTGTCTTTTTCATTAACAATGAAGTCGCCTGACTCTTCCTGCTCTACTCCCATGATTGCGTCCATCTTAGAATACTCAGGAATATCTTCTCCTCTCTGGAGCTGCTGTGCAAGAATATCACATGCCTCATAAAGCTTTGTAGATTTACCACTCTGTCCTGAAATAATAAGTGGAGTTCTCGCCTCATCAATAAGCACTGAATCGACCTCATCGATGATTGCATAATGTAATCCTCTCTGAACAAGCTGTTCTTTGTAGATTACCATATTGTCTCTGAGGTAATCGAAACCTAATTCGTTGTTAGTTACATATGTAATGTCACAATTATATGCTTCTCTTCGCTCGTCATTGTCCATACTGTTTAGGACAACACCAACTGTAAGTCCTAAAAATTCATGAACTTGTCCCATCCATTCTGAATCTCGCTTAGCAAGATAATCATTGACAGTGACAATGCATACACCTTTGCCCTCTAACGCATTAAGATATGCTGGCAATGTAGATACAAGAGTCTTACCTTCTCCTGTTCTCATCTCTGCGATACGTCCCTGATGCAGGATGATACCACCGATAATCTGAACTCTGTAATGTTCCATTCCAAGGACCCTGAGGGCAGCTTCTCTTACAGTCGCATATGCTTCTGGAAGAATGTCATCTAATGTCTCTCCCTTAGCAAGACGATCCTTAAATTCTTTTGTCTTAGCTTTTAATTCATCATCTGAAAGACCATGCATAGTCTCCTGATATGATTCTACTTTATCAACAATTGGATAAATTCTCTTTAATTCTCTTTCGCTATGTGTACCAAAAAGTCTGGTTATTGCATTCATACAAATCTCCTATCATACAACGATTGCCATATAAATATGGGCTCATAATATCGGTATTTTACCACTTCTGCCAAAAATTCACAACTCTAAGCCGTAAATGTTTTATTAACTTTTTGTAAACATATTGCATTTTTGCATTCCATGTGTGTATACTTTGCCTTAGAGATGATTTACACAAAGGAGGATTTTTATGTTTTCTTACACTTACAAAACTAAAGGCACATGCTCTACTTTAATAGAATTAGAGCTTGATGGTAACATTGTTCATAATGTCAGATTTACAGGAGGATGCAACGGAAATCTCAAAGCAATTCCCAGACTTGTCGACGGACTTACCGTTGAACAGGTAGAAGAAAAGATTGCAGGAATCAAATGTGGATTCAAGAACACCTCATGCGGCGACCAGCTTGCTAAGGCATGCCGCGAGGCATATGAGGCTTCACAGACTAAATAAAAGTATCTCCTATATAGTAAAAGCGCATTAGTTTAATAAATTTCTAATGCGCTTTTTGTATGCCTATTTTTTATTCATTTACTAAGAATGGGCTGTATCTGTTTTTGCTCCAATGCACTGATAAGTGTATCAGGTATTTTCTCCATATCGCATACAAGGGAATTCGGCTTTTTTTCATAATCATCCTGACCAAATGGTACAAAATAGATATTTTTCATGTTCATCAGATTCCCAACTGTTTTGAAATTTATTCCTAATGCATCATTTGTCGCAAGTGCAATCACTAGCGGTCTTCCATTTCTCATATGGGCTTTTGCTGCCATAAGTACAGGTGTATCGACAATACCACTGCAGAGTTTTGCAGCAGTATTCCCTGTACAAGGTGCTATTATCATTATATCAAACATCTTCTGTGGTCCAACAGGTTCAGCCTGTGGAATGGTGAAAATCCCACAATTTCCTGTCATATTTCCTACTGTTTCTATGAATGTTCCAGCCTTTCCAAACCTGGTATCTGTATTCATGACATTATAGGAAAATACGGGAATCACTTTCGCACCAAGCTCTACTATTTTTGCAATAGCACTCTTTGTTTTTTCAAGTGTACAAAACGAACCGGTTATACCATACCCTATGGTGAGACCTGATAAATCCATATATTCTCCACTCCATTTTCAAATCTTGTTTTTACAAATCCATTTATACAATTTGCAAGTATCATTCCACTTGTTTTTTGTAGATATTTTGAAGGAAGTCCAGGTGCATTTATATACCTTACCCCATATTTATTTACCATCTCCATGTCAAATCCCCCTGGTGTTGAAGCAATCTCTATAAGCAGGCAGTCCTTTTGCAGTTCTGAAAGTATACATTTACCGATGACTTTCTGTGGCACTGTATTAATAAGTGCAACTGTGCCATATGCTTCCTGTGGTCCATATGAAAAAGGAATAGCATTACAGCCCGCATTTCTGGCACTTTTTCTAGCTTCCCTGCTTCTTGCCATTATTGTCACATTAGCTCCAAGTGCTGCAAATTTTTCTGCGATAAGCTGCCCACAGCGACCATAACCAGATACTATTATCTTCTGTCCTCGCACTGCATATCTGCTGTTTGCAAGATAAATCATAATTGTGGCCTCCGCTGTCACATCCGCATTCTGCAACACCACCGCATCATCCATCATAAAATCATAGTACTCTATATTATTCTGTTCAAAAAAAGTCTGCCACTTTCCTTTTACCGCCCCCGCAAAGACTAAAGTATTATCGTCACTTAATCTTCTTTTCAAACCTTCATCTACTTTATCAAAATCGTATTTGTAAAGCGGCGTTGGCAGGACATACCAATTGTTCGCAGCCTCTTTTATTGTATCTATTGTCGTACTGCCTTTTTTTATTCCGTTCAATGATTCAGACAGATACTTCTGCCTTTCATCAGTATTTATCACATATAAATTCAAGCACATAAAAAACGCTCCCTTCCATATAATATATGAAAAGAAGCGTCATTCGTTACATATCCAAACTATAGTCTTGTTTCTACAAAAATATCGTATATTGCTTTGATTGCAGCATCAAAATCATCATTTGAGACACCAATAATTATATTAAGCTCTGAAGAACCCTGGTCAATCATTCTGACATTGATATTTGCATGGGCAAGTGCTGAAAAAATTCTTCCCGCAGTACCTCTTGTAGCTCTCATTCCTCTACCTACAACTGCGATAAGACCAAGATCTGCCTCAAGATCAATCACATCTGGCTTTGCAAGTCTTCTGATAGAACTGATTACCTGCTGCTCTTTTCCTTCAAATTCTGCCTGATGAACAAATACAGTCATAGTATCAATTCCAGATGGCATATGCTCAATAGAGATACCATTCTCTTCAAATGCCTGTAATGTCTTTCTACAGAATCCAATTTCAGAATTCATCTTGTCTTTTTCAATATTTACAGCGACAAAGCCCTTCTTTCCAGCTATACCTGTGATTGTATAATCAGGCTTCTGACAAGTACTCTCAACAATAAGTGTGCCTGCTGCTTCCGGATCGTTAGTATTTCTGATATTGATTGGAATACCTGCTCTTCTTACTGGAAATACTGCATCCTCATGAAGAACTGATGCACCCATATATGACAGCTCTCTGAGCTCTCTGTATGTTACAACTTTAATAGGCTGTGGATTATCAATAACTCTAGGATCAGCTACAAGACATCCTGATACATCTGTCCAGTTCTCATACATGCTTGCATGACATGCCTTTGCAACAATAGAACCTGTGATATCTGAGCCACCACGGGAAAATGTCTTTACTCTTCCATCTTCATATGCTCCGTAGAATCCTGGAATAACAGCTTTCTCGCAACTTTCAAGCTTCTTTCCAAGAACCTTATCTGTCTTTTCTGCATCGAAATTACCATCTTCATCAAAGAAAATTACTGTTGCAGAATCAATGAATTCGTAGCCTAAATAATTAGCCATGATAATTCCATTGAGATATTCTCCCCTTGATGCTGCATAATCAGAACCTGCCTTAGCTTTAAAGTTCTTTGAAATTGTCTGGAACTCTTCTTCAAGGGAAAGCTTGAGATTTAATCCGTTGATAATGGAATCATATCTGTCTTTAATTTTCATGAGCTGTACTCTGAAATCTTCATCTGCTTCTGCTAATGCATAGCACTCATAAAGCATATCTGTTACTTTTGTATCTTTGGAATTTCTCTTTCCTGGTGCACTAGGTACCACATATCTACGAGACTCATCTGCTCGTATAATATCACCAACTTTAGCAAACTGCTCTGCGCTTGCCAATGAACTACCACCAAATTTGACAACCTTAACCATTTTTCTTATGCTCCTCTTAAACCTTTAGATATTGATGTATTATACAGCGAACACCCTGTATAAGTCAATTTCTTTATATAAATGGAGACTATAACTACTCTATATACCTAATATCCGTGCTTATCGTCCCATCATCATTAATTGTAAGTATTCCGTATGAAGGTGGCACGTCAAATGGAGGTGCACCTATACTTCCCGGATTCATCATAACAATCCCATTATGATTATCATAAAATACCTTATGCGTATGTCCAAAGAGCGCAACATCTACACCTTTTTGTCTCGCTGCCATCTCAAGATTAAGATAACCAGCTTTAACATTATATGTATGGCCATGACATAATAGTATCTTCTTGCCTTCAACTTCTATGATTTTCTCTGACTCACTAAGCATATCAAAGTCACAATTTCCAGACACATTTTCAAAAGCAAGTCCTTCAAATCGGGCCTTAACCCTTAACAAATCAGCTTTACAGTCTCCAAGATGGACAACCAGATCCCATTTATCACTTGAAATTGCTGTCATCAAATCAATAATATCTCCATGTGAATCACTAAGCACAAGTATCCTCTTCAAATATCATACCTCCTTTTTAACGCAAAACTCCTGCTTGGGCATCTTTGCCTAAGCAGGAGTCATTAGTTTAACTATTGGGTCAGCTCTATGCTAATCTCTTCCACTGTTTGCTGCATTTGTAATATGAGTAAAACATACAGTGTTCTGCCTGCTCGCAACGCGATGGAGCACTCTCAATATTACACTGGCAATTCACGATTGCCTCAGCCTTTCCTTTACATGTTCCTTTAATCATTACATCATCTAATACTTCGTCCGACATAACTGTTCTCCTTACTAAATTTTGTAACTCAACGAAGTTCATTATACAACATCTTGTGCGCAGATTCCATAAGTCAAATCTCACAAAACATTGCTCTTCTTTTGTAAAATTTTTCACTTGACTGTAAAAGGCAAATCAGCTAGTGCTCCTTTTTGTTTAATTATTCTGATAATTTAGATACATTTCAGTCACTTTCAATTTAACCGAATATCTTCTATTAAATTAAGGTTATATCTGTTCACAATATCCATTGCCTTGTTGTAGCTGTCCACATTTTTCATCTGGGCTGCACAGTGAGCATCAAGCCCCAATATAACCTCATTTCCTATCTCTCCCGGGATTTTCCAGAACCGCTCTTGTGGGTAATGCTTTCCTTCCGCAATTCCAAGCAGATTTATCTCCAGTGGAATATTAAGCTTCTTAAGGTCTTTGCAGAGTCTTGTCATCTCCCAGTCATATACAGAATCCATTCCTTTATAATTAATAAGGTCCGGGTGTGCAAGATACGCATACATTCCTGTTTTCATACCTTCTATTACAGAATCAACATATTCTCTTATTCTGCTTTCATCATCAGTATTCGTGCCCGAGTATGGTCCTTTTGCTTCACTCCTTAGAAAGTGCTGCCCCATAATCATATAATCTACATCCAGCTCTTTGCACATTTTTCTTTGTGCTTCAAAAAATTCTGGAATATATTCGGCCTCAAACCCAACAAGAATTTCTATCTGCGATTTATATTCATCTGCCAATCTTCTGATTGTCTGCACATATTCTAGTGCCTGTTCCATTCTCATTCTTATATTAGATACATAGCCATCCGAAAAAGGACATGGTATATGATCTGAAAATCCAAGTCGCTTTATTCCCATCTCAATAGCAGCTTCTATGTACTCCTGCTCGCTGTCTATTGCATGCTGGCATCTGGTTGTATGTGTATGGAAGTTTGCCTTCAAAAAATCCTGCATTTTTCCTCCTATTTGCAAACTCTAGTTTCAAATATTTGCACGTATTGTAGCATTATTTACGATTATTTACAATACATCAGCGTAATCATCAAACGCTCAATAGAGCAGAAGAAAAATCCTTACAAATCAAAAATCTGGAAAGGCACAAAAGACTTCAACGAGGCTATGTCAAGAGCAGCGTAAACTAATTAGACAACTATATTTTGGAAAGGTTCAGCTATTGCTGGACCTTTTTCATTTGTTTATGACTTTATAATCAAACTCTTCTATGTTATAATGCTAGATAGTGTTTTTATCCTGTTAAAGGATAAATGTTTTATCACTATTAATTATGGAGGGACAAAATGTTTAACAAAAATATCACCACACGTCAGGGATTGAAAATCATAATCGTTGGGTGTGGTAAAGTTGGTCGTACTCTTGTTGAAGTTCTCAGCAAAGAAGGACATGATATCACTATTATTGATAAAAAAGCTGCGGCTATTGAGCAGCTCACCAATCTATACGACATTATGGGTATAGAGGGAAATGGTGCAAGTTACAGTACCCAGAAAGAAGCTGGAATTGAAGAGTCAGATCTTATTATTGCAGTAACCGAGTCAGACGAACTTAATCTGTTATGCTGTACTATAGCAACTCAGGTCGGTGATTGTGCCGCTATCGCACGAGTGAGAAATCCAGACTACAATAAAGAAATCGGATATCTCCGCGAGAAACTTGGACTTGCAATGATCATAAATCCAGAATATGAATCGGCACTTGAAATCGTCCGTATACTTTCGCTTCCAAGCTCACTTGAAGTCAATTCATTTGCGAATGGACTTACAGAACTTATCAAATTCAAAATTCCAGAAGGAAGCAAAATGGATGGTCACTCTCTTATCGAGCTGTCTACCCAGTTCGCTGGAACAGTACTCATCGGCGCAGTCGAACGTGATGGTGAAGTCTATATTCCATCAGGATCATTTGTCTTAAAAAGTGGAGACACCGTATCATTTGTCGCCACACACAAAAAGGCTCTTGAATTCTTTAAGAACATAGGTCTTAATACCAAACAGGTTAAAAATACAATGATTGTCGGTGGCGGACGTGCAGCTTATTATCTTGCTGATTTACTTCTTCACGCTGGCATCAACGTTAAAATAATTGAAAATAACAGAGAGCGTTGTGAAGAACTCAGCATTCTCCTACCTGATGCAATCATCATAAATGGTGACGGAACAGACAAGGAGCTTCTTATCGAAGAAGGACTTAAGGATGCCGAATCATTTGTTCCTTTGACTGGAATCGATGAAGAGAATATAATGCTCACCCTCTATGCTAAGAATGTATCAAATGCCAAGGTAATCACCAAGATTAACCGTATTAATTTCACAGAGGTAATAAACTCTCTGGATTTAGGCAGTGTGATATATCCAAAATATATAACTTCCGAGGCGATTATCGCATATGTACGTGCTAAGAAGGCTTCTATGAACAGCAATATCGAGACGCTTTATCATATGTACGACTCGAGAGTAGAAGCTATCGAATTTAATGTTGTGGAAGAGTCCGAGGTTACTAACATTCCTCTTAAAGATCTTAATCTGAAAAAAGACCTGCTTATTCCATACATTATAAGAAACGGAAGCATTATAATAGCAGGTGGTCAGGATTCGATAAAACCTGGTGATACTGTTATGATCATCACTACACATGCTGGAATAAGCGATATCAAGGATATTCTTAAATAATGGAGGCTTAATATGAATACACGCATGATTCGATATATGTTAGGCCAGGTTCTTAAACTGGAAGCCGCAGTAATGCTTCTTCCATGTATAGTAGCCATTATTTATCAGGAAAAGTCTGGCATATATTTTCTGCTTGCAGGATTACTTTCTGCAGCATTTGGTTTCCTTATCTCCATCAGAAAACCAACTAACAATACTTTTTACTTAAAAGAAGGATGTGTTGCGACATCGCTTAGCTGGATACTGATGAGTTTCTTTGGTGCATTGCCTTTTTATTTTTCCAAAGAGATTCCATCTTTCACGGATGCGCTATTTGAGACAATATCAGGATTTACCACTACTGGAACCACTATACTTAGCGATGTAGAAGCACTTTCGCATTGTATGTTATTCTGGCGAAGCTTTACTCACTGGTTAGGTGGTATGGGTGTTCTCGTATTTTTACTTGCGATTATCCCGTTAAGTGGCGGCTCAAATATCAACCTTATGAGAGCTGAAAGCCCTGGACCATCTGTAGGCAAGCTTGTACCTAAGCTGCGCAATACTTCAAGAATTCTATATGTCATTTATTTCGGAATGACTATAGCAGAAATTATCTTCCTGCTTGTAGGAAAAATGCCGCTTTTTGATGCCGTCACAACCTCACTTGGTACTGCCGGTACTGGTGGATTCGGTATCAAAAACGATAGTATCGCAGGCTATTCGACTTACCTTCAATGGGTAATCACAATATTCATGATACTATTTGGTGTTAATTTCAATGCATACTTCCTGCTTTTTTTCAGCAGTATTAAAAAAGCACTCAAGGTTGAGGAAGTCCGCTACTATTTTCTTATTATTTTTGCGGCGGGTACATTTATTACAATTAATATTTTAAATACTTGTGCTAATGTTTTTGACGCAATTACACAAGCATTTTTCCAGGTTGCATCAGTTATCACTACTACGGGATTTTCTACTGTAGATTTTGATACGTGGCCTGAAAGCTCGAAAGTCGTACTTGTATTTCTGATGTTTGTCGGAGCATGTGCAGGTAGTACAGGTGGCGGTATTAAGGTATCACGATTCCTTATCGTACTTAAGACTGTTAAAAAGGAACTGCTTTCCTACATTCATCCAAAGAGTGTCAAGAAAATCAAAATCGAGGGAAAACCTGTCGAACATGATGTTGTACGTTCTGTAAATGTATATTTCATGTCGTTTATGGTTGTCTTTGCGTTGTCACTATTTTTGATTTCTCTTGAAAACTACGATTTTACAACCACTTTTACCTCAGTTGCCACAACGCTTAACAATATTGGTCCAGGACTTGAAAAAGCCGGTCCATCCTGCAACTTTGGTTTCTTTTCAGACTTTAGCAAGTATGTATTCATGTTTGATATGTTAGCTGGAAGACTTGAACTTTTCCCAATGCTCATACTCTTCCACCCAAAGATATGGAAGGATTTATTCCATACAGCTGGTTCTAAAGTCAAAAAATTAATTAAAAAGAAAAAATAATTATAGCAAAAGTCATTAGGTTTTATTATCTAGTGACTTTTTTACGCTTTTATATGACATTCTGTTTCATTTTTTGTATAATATGATTAAAGTGTCAAAAAGTATCATCGTTGCCTGCATGCACGCAATTCGATGTATACCTTAGTGACCCGCGCATCATAATACAATTTGTGGATGTCAACTTTTGACATATAATACATTTATTGACTATTAACTACTTAGTCCTGACTAGGGAATAGTTACGACTATTTTAATGGAGAAGACTATGATCAAAAGAAAATTTATGAGAACCAGACAGCTGGTTCCCGGGATGCGGATTGATCAGACAGTTGTTGACCGAATGGGACGAAACCTCATTGTAAAAGGAGCCGAGTTGGACGACTACATAATCGATTCCTTAATCAAGCTCGGAATAATGACTGTATATATTCAGGACGGCGAATATGATGAGGATGATCCCGACAAGGTTCTTACACCAATTGCCAAGAAACAGGTTGAACGTCTAAGAACTGCCGACCGTTCCAAAGTCACACTATCCGACAGTGTCCGTAAAAGAGTATCAGAAGGAATACAGTACATCTACAACAATGCTGATTCTTCTGAAATAGTAAGTGCTACTAACAATATTGCTGGTGAACTTATGTCTGTAATCTCACAGAATAATGCTGTGGCTATCGATATAAATGCACTTAAGACAAGTGATGAATATACATTCAAGCACAGTGTAGATGTTGCCACAATTTCAATGGTTCTTGCAAAGCAGCAGGGGTTAAGCCGCAAGGATATTTATGAAATAGGTGTCTCAGGACTTCTTCACGATGTCGGCAAGACCAAAATTCCTAATGAGATTCTCAATAAGCCGGGAAGACTTGACGACGAAGAATTTGCAATTATGAAGCAGCATTCTGTATATGGATATCATATGATAAAGGACCGTCCCGAATTCAACAATGGGATTTGTCTTGGTGTCTTACAGCACCATGAGAAGATGAACGGAAAAGGCTATCCGCTTGGCTTTGATGCAAATAAAATATGCCCTTATGCCAAGATTCTTACGGTTGCGGATATATATGATGCACTTGTGACAGAACGTCCTTACAAATCTGCATTTACACAAAAAGATGCTATTGAAATGATTATGTCCATGACTGACGAACTTGATCTTAACGCAATGAAAAGCTTCCTGGAAAGTATGATTTTGTATCCAGTCGATTCGCTTGTTACTTTAAGCAATGGCGAACTCGCCCGCGTAGTAAAGAATAATCCTAATTACATACTGCGCCCTACTGTTGTCTCGGTCGAATCTGGTAAGGTCTATGATCTGGGTGATGATATTTCATGTGCCAGCATTATAATAGTCTCATAGGATAATAGGGCTTTACTTTTATAAAATAAATAAAATATAAAGTAACTATCTGATATTCACCTAGTTACATAAGTTTAAAGGAGTTTCTTATGAAAACATTTTCAAACATAATAAGTATTGTAGACGATTTCGTATGGGGACCGTTCATGCTGGCTTTGCTTGTCGGAACAGGCATATTCCTGACAATCCGAACCAGAGCTTTGTGCTGGCGCAATCTGCCATATGCCTTAAAAAGTGTCTTAAGTAAAGAGGCCAGACAAAAGAAAGGCGACGGCGATGTATCACCTTTTTCGGCACTTACAACAGCGCTGGCAGCAACCATAGGTACCGGTAATATCGTAGGTGTTGCAACTGCTATGGTATCCGGCGGACCAGGAGCACTAGTCTGGATGTGGCTTTCCGCAGCGTTCGGTCTTTCTTCTAAGTTCAGCGAATGCATGCTTGCCATCAAGTTCCGCGAGGTTAATGCTAAAGGTGAGATGTCAGGCGGACCAATGTACACTATGAAGAATGGCTTTAAAAATAAGAAATTGGGTGCCACTCTCGGCTGGATATTTGCATTCTTTACTGTATTCGCATCTTTCGGAATCGGTAATCTCACACAGGCAAATTCAATTTCAACAGCGATGAATACCACCTTCAATGTACCGCTTTGGGCAACAGGTATCGTAATAACAATCCTTGCACTTTTAATCGTAATCGGAGGAATCCATTCTATCTCAAAAGTATCACAGATTGTTGTTCCACTCATGGCAGTATTCTACATAATCGCAGGATTAATAATTATAATTGGCAATATAGCTAACCTGCCTGCCGGAGTTGCTATGATATTTAAAATGGCATTCTCTCTTAAGGCTGTAGGTGGCGGACTCTGTGGAAGCATCACCAAATCCCTTATGCAGGGCTTAAGATATGGTGTTGCACGAGGTATCTTCTCAAACGAAGCCGGAATGGGTTCCGCAGCCATCACCGCTGCTGCTGCCACAACTACAGATCCTGTACAGCAGGGATACATTAATATGACCGGCACTTTCTGGGATACCATTATTGTCTGTACAATAACAGGACTTTGTATTGCAAGCTCTGGTGTACTAGGCACAACCGAACCAAATTCTGTAGGTACATATGCTTATTCCGCTGAAGCAGCTACCCTTGATATGACATTAAATAATGGTTCAAAGACAACGCATACCACATATGATATAACCAACAGTTCTGATAATCTGATTTTATCTGATTCTTCAGACAAGACCGCCTCTCTTACATTAACATCTGTCGATAAGAATACCTATGCAGATGCCGATGGCAACAAATACATCTTCGGCAAAGATGGTACTCTTAAATACGAAACTGCAGTGTCTGGTGCGGCCCTTACCATAATGGCATTTAAAACAGTACTCGGCAAGCCAGGTGGATGGTTTGTATGTATAGGAATTGCACTATTTGCTTTTTCAACAATCCTCGGATGGGAATACCATGGCGAGAAAGCTTTCGAATATCTCTTAAAGACACATAAGTTTAATATGATATATCGAATTTTCTTCTCTTGCATAATCTTTCTCGGTGCAACCACATCGCTACAACTTGCATGGAACTTCTCAGATATAGCAAACGCTCTTATGGCGATTCCAAATCTGATCTGCCTTATCGCGCTAAGCGGAGTAGTCGCAGATGAAATGAACAGATATCAGAAAATACTAAAAGGACAGGATTAATTCCTGTCCTCTTTTAATTCTATATTATGATATCTTTGACCCTTTAATTATATTATTTTAGCAGTATATCTGGTACTGTCTGAGCCATCCTCTCATATGCACTTTCACTGGGATGGAGATGATCTCCACTGTCAAACCCTTCTGCAAATGCTTCTGACCTGTTGACGTCTCTTAGTGCTTTATCAAAATCAACACATCCTTCAAATTCATCCGATTCTCTCAGCCAGTCATTAAACTGGTTTCGCAAATCATCCCGGAACTTTGCGTATGTACGCCATCCCCAGATTGGAAGTAATGTTGCGCTCCACACTTCAAGCCCAAGTTCTTTTGCATATTTCACATAGATGTTCTCGACTCCATTCTTCAAATCTTCAAAGGTCGGCATGTCTTCCCATGGTCTGAACTGATTGACTTCGATACCGACTGGGTGAATAATGTCATTGATTCCATGCTGTATGATTACGGCCTTCGCGCCCGCCACATTCATCTCTACAGGAAAACGTGTGGCACCTTTTAACCCATATGCCTGATATGTGATGCAGTCATACTGTCTTAATATTCTGGTTCCGCTTACGGCTCTTCTAATTACTGCCACATCATGAAATCCACCATCCCACGCTCTTATTGCAAGATAATCTGGCCATGACTGTGCTGTAATAGAATCGCCATAACATATAAGTGCGTGATTCTTCTCTTCTGTAAAAATATCTATTGTGTTTAAGAAATAAAACCAGTTAGTATTTCTAGTCAAATCTGCTGGAAGCTCTGTCTCCCACAGGAAATTGCCATAACTGTATCTGCCTTTTGAAAGCGGTCCTGTTATAAGTGTCCCTGCATTCATCTGTGTGAAATCCTCGAAATACATGCTGATTTCTATCGTATCACCTGCTGTAACATCATATATAATCTCATCACTTGTAATCTCAGTGCCTGGTGCAATCTCTACTGAGCTTTCTCCCTCGAACGTGATTGCCTTCTTGCAATCAATACACGCCCCCGAAACTCTCACTGGTTCTGTACCTGTGAGATTAGAAAACCGGAATCTTAATTTGTCACCATTAAATACAATACGCATCGGATACCTGAGCGTGATGTCCTTTGCATAAACGGCTTCCTTACGGTCAGTTATAGAGGTCGCATTTCCCCAACATGAGACCCATTTGGAAAAAGATTTATGATTCATTGCACTGTTCAACCTCTTTTGATTTCTTCTTATATACATGGTTCTTTATACTATCGACAACCCTGTCAAGTGTATATCTCTCAACCTTAGGGTTCTTAAATCCTTTAACTCTCTTAACTGCAGAATGATAAATTCCTCCCATAGATGATACAGTCTGCTCGAGATTTTCCCTGGAGAAACGCTCTCTTTCTTCTGTGAATGCAGTACTTGCAGTCTGTGTCTTCTCCTGAACTGTCGACACAAAAGCATCCATATGCGCATTCAAAGCCTGCTCCATTGCGATAACATTCCGCTCGAAATTAGACAGTGCCGACACTGTAAGTGTTGTATCAGCCGCCACAACTGCCATAAATAATAAAGCAATCAATTCAAGAAATATCGGTGATATCCTGTCAAGCACTTCCACCGTTACCGGTGCGATTCCGTAGGTAACAAGAAGTGCTGCAAGACCAAAGCCTATTGAGCATGGCAGGCACACTCTCCCTTTGATATTAAAAGGCATATTGCTGTAATCCCACCAGTATGCATGAAAAAGCTTCTCAAGCGCCCATGAAGTAGAATACTCAAGAACAATGCTTCCCACATATCCTATCAGAAATATCTGCCACCACGTATATCCGCCTATATATCTATTTATGAGTTCACCTACTCCAACTAATGCTGATGCCCCAACACCATATATAGGTACAATCGGACCATACAAAAAGCCCCTGTTCTCCCATTTTCCACCTTTAATGGTACAGTACATGGATTCATAAATCCACCCCATGAAACTAAACACCACAAAGTAAACAAAATATCTGCAAATCCACATTAATTATATTTCCTCCTGCACAACAAAGTCTCTTTTGTAGATATATACTTGTCTGCCATACATACAATCCATGCCTCCCTGCAAAGCGGGAGTGAAGTAATAGTAAGTGGCCACATATGACTTTTGATTATATTCTGTACGTTTTTATCTATTTCAAATTGCTCAACTGCATTCCTGCACGCAATCCCCGGATGATAAAATCCATGAAGACCTTCACTATCCTTATGCCAGTCATAAAGATAAAAATCATGTAAAAAGGCTCCAATTACAAGCCTCTTTTCATTTGCTCCCAGATGAAACCTTCTGTTCATCCAGTAGCTGACTCTTGTAACACTCTCCACATGGTCATATGTCGAAATGGAACCATGCTGTATATATTTTTTCATCTCCAAAACTTTCTTGTCATCTCTGAGCTTCGAAAGTAAATCATCAAGATGTAACTGCTCTTGTCTGCTAAGTCTCATATTACTTCTTAAACCTCCATAATAAAAACCACAACCACAGTTAAACTATATTTTATCACAAAATCCCTAGAAATGTCGATAAAGATTTGTTATTATAATTAATAGATAACTTTCCAAAATACGGGAGTTTGACAGTTAAATATTAAAAAAAGTTATCGCAGGCCGCATAAAACCTGCTTTTTTTATGTCAAATTTTT
>CAKRLV010000033.1 GCA_934359755.1 uncultured Agathobacter sp. | reverse complement strand
ATCGTCAATCATATGGTTTCCCATATGGTGAAAAGAGTCAGAGAAGTACTGAATAAATATGTTTCTATTACCATTACCGACATGACAGACTTGATTCCGGAGTTAATCTACTATATCAAATGGGCGGAGTACCTCCAGAAATTGCAGGAACAGGGATTTACTTTTGCAAAGGCTTCTGTATATGAAGAGGGAGAAAATGCATCTGATCCGTATATGATGCAGGCGCGTGGAATCTACAATTTAAAGCTTGCTGTTTTTGAGACAGAGGAGTCTGGGAATATTGTAGCGAATGATCTGGATTTTGATCGGAATCGGAGAGTGTATATCTTAACAGGTGCCAATCGAGGTGGAAAGACGACAATTACACAGGCTGTTGGGCAGCTGTTTGTGTTGGCGCAGGGAGGCATCTATATTCCAGGAAAAGCATTTACATTTTCCCCTGTTACCGGTATTTACACCCATTTCCCGGCAGATGAGGACAAGACGTTGGATTTAGGAAGGCTCGGGGAAGAATGTAAGCGTTTTAAGGCAATCTATGAGGAGGCAGACAGCCGGAGTCTGCTTTTGATGAATGAATCCTTTTCTACCACTTCGTTTGAAGAGGGATACTACATTGCCAAGGACAGTGTCAGAGCAATTTTACATAAGGGAATGCGCACGATTTACAATACACATATGCATAAGCTGGCATTTGATGTGGAGGAAATGAATGAAGAGCAGCAGAAGGCAGAGCATACAGAGGGGAAAGCGTTTTCTATGATCGTGCACATGAAGGGGACAGAGCGTTCCTATCAGATAGAAGTGGCACCTCCGGAGGGAAAATCCTATGCAAGCGAGATTGCACAGAAGTACGGGGTTACTTATGAGATGCTGGTGAAATAATAAAATCGTGATGGGTTACGTCAATGGTTATCAGGCATGGTAAGCAGACGATGCGTGTACTTGCAAGGAATATGGTGTTTCTGATGAAGAGTGTTGCATTAGGAAAATAAAAATTTAGAAATTTTTTATGGTATGATAGTAAGACAAGTAAAGTGTGAGAGAATAATAGATTGAGAGGCAATAGATATGGCTGGGACAATTATTTATTTAGGAATTTTATTAGTGGTTTCACTTATTTTTATCATACTTGGAATAAGTCAGTATAGGGCTGAAAAACCAGTATCAATAAACACAGGAGAGGAACCACCGCGTGAAGATGAGCTCACAAGTGTTGCGGAGTGGAACCATAGACATGGCAGAAATCTTATAATTTTTGGTTGCGCTCTTTTTATTACATCATCATTTTTTCCATATATTATTGAAAAGCTGGATGGCATCGCATTTGGGGGTGCAACGGTTATTATGGTGATAGCGATATTTGCTGAGATAGCATGGGTTATGTTTGAACATAATACGATGAAAAAGAAAATGATAAGATTCAATACAGGGAGCATTATGAATACAGAAATCAAAATTGATTTGCAGGATACGCAGTGGAAATTTGATTATGTGGACCATGATAGAAATATTGCCAGAGCAATTGTTTATGATGAAAGTGGGCAATTCTATTTTGTCAGGGTTCATAGGGATGATGATTTTGGCAAAGCAACACTAATTGAAACGGCTGGTGGCGGTGTTGAAGAAGGCGAAGATTTGCATACTGCTGTAGAGAGAGAACTTAAAGAAGAACTGGGGGTAAAAGTAGCTGTAATTTGTAAAATTGGAGTTGTAAGTGATTATTATAATTTGATTCACAGGCATAATATTAATAATTATTTTTTATGTAGAGTTGAATCGTTTGGCGATAAAAATTTGACAGAAGATGAGATAAATAGTTTCCATTTGTCGACACTGAAATTATCTTATGAAGATGCAGTTAAAGAGTATGAATACAGAGCAAATACAAGATTAGGAAAGCTCATAGCAAACAGAGAATTACCAGTTTTGCAACGTGCAAAAGAAATAATTGACGAAACTATTGGTTAAGGTCTATTGGATAAGGGAGAAAATAAGCTATTAAAAGTGTCGACCTTGTGATTATTAAGGTAATTAAGTATAATATAGTTTATAAAAATTTGATGGAGGAATTTACATGGGTAGTTATCTGAACTCGGGAAATTTATCTTTTCGGGGTAGCCTTCGTTCTAAAATATATGTAGATAAAAGTGAATTGATTGCAAAAACCAATGAAGTCATTTGTACAGAGCAGAAGTATATCTGTGTGAGTCGTCCGAGAAGATTTGGAAAATCAATGGCAGCAAATATGCTTGCAGCATATTATGATCGGAGTGAAAATACAGAAGAATTATTTCAGAATCTTGCAATCAGCAAGGATAAATCATATAAAGAAAATATAAATCAGTATGATGTAATCAAAATTAATATGCAGGAATTTTTGAGCATGTCAGAAACTGTGGAAGAAATGCTTGGTATGCTTAAGCGATATCTTGTTTCAGATTTGGAAGAAACATATCCAAATGTGAATTTTAGGGATGAAAAGAATCTGATTCAGGTGATGAAAGATGTATTTGCTTATACCAAATGCCCTTTTGTAATTTTAATTGATGAGTGGGATTGTCTGTTCAGAGAGTATAAGCAAGACAAGGAAGCGCAAAAAAAATATTTAGATTTTTTGCGTGCATGGCTTAAGGATAAGGATTATGTTGCAATGGCTTATATGACAGGTATTCTGCCAATTAAGAAATATGGTTCACATTCTGCCTTAAATATGTTTACGGAGTATTCAATGACAGATCCTGGTGAACTGGCAGAGTATTTTGGGTTTACAGAGAGGGAAGTATTTGAACTTTGTGAAAGTTATGGAATGAGTTTTGAAAAAGCTAAGATTTGGTATGACGGATATCAATTGGTTGTACATCAGAGAGAAAAAGAAAAATGTTATTCTATGTACAGCCCTAAATCTGTTGTAGAAGCTATGTTACGTCATAGATTTGGAACATATTGGAATCAGACAGAAACTTATGAGGCATTAAAAATTTATATTCAGATGGATATGGACGGGTTAAAAGATTCTGTGATTCGTATGCTTGCAGGGGAGTCTGTTAGTATTAATATTGGAACATTTAGCAATGATATGACCACATTTGCTACCAAGGATGATGTATTGACATTACTGGTCCATCTAGGATATCTGACGTACAACGTCGCAGATCAAACAGTGAGAATTCCGAATAAAGAAGTTTCCCAGGAATATGTTAATGCAATCAGTACGATGAATTGGTAAGAGTACAATTGGTGCTTTGCAGCAAATAAAAGAATTATAAAAAGCGTATGGATTTGAAAACGTTCATACGCTTTTTAAAATAGAAGAAATTATGTAAATATGGTTTTTTATAAAAAGTAGAGGGAGAACATGGAATGAACGAGAAATTTACAGTAAGACGAGCAAATGAAAATGATATACCGGATCTGCAAAAGCTCATAAAAGGTTTGGCGGAATATGAGAAAAGACCTCAGGATATGACAGCTTCACAGAAGGACTTGGGGTATTGGATTTTTGAGAGGAAAGTAGCGACAGCATTGATTGCTGAATACAATAATGAAATCATAGGATATGCTATCTATTATCCTGTATTTGGTTCATTTGCAGCAGAGACTGGGGTTCATTTGGAAGATTTTTTCCTGTGTGAGAAATACCGTCATTGTGGATTTGGAAAAATATTTTTTTCAAGGATACAGGAATTTGTTAAGCAGGACGGTTATTCAAAAATGGAATGGAGCTGTCTTGAATGGAACACACCGTCAATTGGTTTTTATAATAAAATCGGTGCTACACAGGAGTTGGGAAGGAAATATTTTCTCTTCGATTGCAAATAAATGGAAAAATTTTCGAGATAGACATTAGTTGTCTAATCCAATAAATATGGCATTTTCTCACTTTGTGTCATGTTAATTTATTAGGTTTCAAGATAGTATATCACTGAAAGGAGAGAAAAAATGAATCAGCAAAAAATAGGCGGATTTCTTAAAGAATTAAGAAAAGAAAAAGAGATTACCCAGGAACAGGCAGCAGAGTATTTTGGTGTTGCAGGAAGAACAATTAGTCGTTGGGAAACGGGAAGCAATATGCCAGATTTAAGTATGCTAATTGAAATTGCTGCGTTCTATAATGTGGAAGTCAGTGAGATTATTGATGGAGAGAGGAAAAGTGAGACTATGGATAATAAGATGAAGGAAACTTTGGAAAAGGTGGTAGATTATAATGATGCACTAAACGCAAAAGCGATGAAGATTGGTATAATTGCAATGGCGAGTATATCTGTAATTTTATTACTTATTTCAGCATATAAAGAAATATCTCCAGCTCCGATAGTGAGTATGTTCTGTGCGTATAATGGAGCTGTATTTATCACTAAGGCAAAACAAACAAAAGATAGGGTAGATATAATTGCTGGGGCGATGTTTATAATTGCAGTGATATTAAATATGGCGGTATTTATGGTTAAGGCATAGTTATTTGTGAGCATAAATTTATAGTTGGTGGGCACGTTATCTATATAATCGTAAGAATGTCCCCGAGTGTATTTGAATCGATTATTAATCATATTAGAAAGCAGCTAGTAAAGGAGTAGATTATGATATTAGAGACAGAGAGATTAATACTTCGTCCATGGAAAGAGGATGATGCAGAAAGTTTATATAAATATGCAAAGGACCCAGAGGTAGGACCTAAAGCAGGATGGCCAGTACATACAAGCGTGGAGAATAGCAGAGAAATCATCAGAAATGTTCTATCTGCGGATGAGACATATGCGGTGTGTCTAAAAGAAAATAATGTTGCAATCGGAAGCATCGGATTGATTTCACCAGCGCAATCACACACAGAAGCGAATGATGATGAACTTGAAATCGGATATTGGATAGGCGTTCCATATTGGGGACAGGGACTGATTCCAGAAGCAGTCAGAGCAGTACAGAAGCATGCTTTTTTAGATTTGGGATGTAGCGCTATGTGGTGTGGATATTATGATGGAAATGAAAAGTCAAAGCGTTGTCAGGAAAAATGCGGTTTTAAATATCATCATACGGAAGAGAATAAGCCATGTACTCTAATGGGTGATGTTAGAACTGAGCATTTCACATATCTTACAAAAGAACAGTGGTGTGCTAATTAGGGCAAAAATTAATGATTGAGTTGGAGCAATTTCTTTGGGAATTGGAATTGTTTGAAAAAGCAAAAAGATATCTGGCTACACCAGTTTGCAGATCAGGATATATAGATAGGTTGCAGATAACAGATAATATGGTTCTAGCTGGGGAAAGTGCCCTTTCAGAGAAAACAATGCAGATGATATTTCTATTGTGCTATCATTTGAAGATACGGAAGATGAGAGAATTGAAGAAGCAATAGATGAATTGAAGGAAAGAAGGTTGCAAGAATAATGGTCAAGGGATTATTGAAATTCGATGTATACGACTATATAATTATAGCGAATAAGTGAAAAGAAAACAGGAGAATAAGATGAGTTTTTTATTAGGAATTATCTATATTTCATTTATAAGTCTTGGGCTTCCAGATGCCTTGCTTGGTGCAGCGTGGCCGAACATGTATCCAGAATTTCAGGTGCCTGTTTCATATGCAGGTGCGATTTCGATGATAATCGCATTCGGGACAATTATATCCAGTTTGCAGAGTGATCGGCTGACAAGAAAATTTGGTACAGGTAAGGTGACTGCTGTCAGCGTTGGTATTACAGCACTTGCACTTTGGGGATTTTCAATCAGCCATAGCTTTATTATGCTTTGCATATGGGCTGTTCCGTATGGGCTTGGCGCAGGAAGTGTAGATGCATCTTTGAACAACTATGTGGCATTGCATTATGCAAGCAAACATATGAGCTGGCTTCACTGCATGTGGGGAGTCGGAGCGACTATCGGACCATACATCATGGGGGCAGTTCTTACTGGTGGTGCTGCATGGAATACTGGCTACAGAGTTATTTCAATATTGCAGATTGTGCTTACAGCGGTTCTGGTATTCAGTCTTCCAAAGTGGAAAGGACAGAATACATCATCGGAAAATACGACAGGCGGGAAGGCTCTTTCACTCAGAGAAATTTTTGCTATTCCAGGTGCAAAAGCAATTATGATTTGTTTTTTCTGCTATTGTGCGGTGGAACAGACAACTATGCTATGGGCAAGCAGCTACCTGACGATTGCAAAGGGCGTTGATGCTAAGACAGCAGCATCATTTGCAGGAATGTTTTGTATTGGTATTACAATTGGTCGTGGAATAAATGGCTTTATTGCCATGAAATTAAAGGACAAACAGATGATTCGCATGGGGCTGGGAATCATTCTTGCCGGAATTATAGTGATGGTAGTTCCTTTTGGGAAAATAGCTTCACTAGTTGGTTTTTCATTGATTGGACTGGGATGTGCACCTATATATCCGTGCATTATTCATTCTACACCGGAGCATTTTGGCGCGGAGCGTTCACAGGCAATTATAGGAGTTCAGATGGCAAGTGCCTATGTTGGAACATGTCTGATGCCACCACTATTTGGTTTGATTGCAAACCATATATCAATCAAATTATTGCCAGTATATTTGCTGATTTTGCTGGCACTGATGACATATATGCATGAAGTGCTGGAAAGGAAAGTTCATTACGAACTCTGATTATACGCCGTAATTTGAAAATACCAGGAGCAGCAAGCGCATTAGAATCAGCTACGCTGATGGGCGCTTGCTCATAGATAATATGCGTTTCTTACGAAATATGTGGTACCGCATATTTCTGTACAGAATAGTTACTAAGTATCAATAATTTTCTATTACATATTCAGCGAAAAGGGGAAGTGTAAAGAACACATATCCTCTTGTCTCACCTGAAATAATCCCTTTTCTTATCAGACGTTTGCGGTAAGGATTGAATTCGTTGGTTTCTAATTTTAAATAATTGCGAATTTCTTTTATCTTGCCACTTTTTATATCTGCTATTCCTTTGGCGATATCACGATCTTTTGGAGAAAGTTCGAACCATATTTTGTCATATACATATTCGCTTAGATATTGTTCGTATTCATCTAAAACAGCACTGTAATCGCCATTATTATTCCAGGTCAGATATCCGAGAACCTGAAAGGCAAAAGGATAGCCTTTTGTTAAATCTGCCATCTGTGCGGCCTGTTCATGAGATATTTTAAAAATGGTTTTGTACTTGTTGCTTATAGCTTTGATGTTTAATGGTTTAAGCTGGATTTTTGGGGCTCGATATAAAAATGTGAGGCTTTTTTCATTTTGAAGCTCTTCAATATTCTCGTACAAGCCTGTTCCAAGCAAAAAAACAGGAAGCTCCTGTCTTACAAATATCTGAAATGAACCTGCAAAAACTTTCATGTATTCACTGTTGGTCATTTCATCTATAGTTATAAGCAATCTTTTGTTATGTTTTTTTAGTTTTTTCAGTATTTTGCTGATTGCAGTTTCAGCATCAGTAATAGGGGGCGCACCTTCAATGGTTACTCCAAACCCAAAGAAAGACAAATCTATTTTGGCAGATTTTATTAAATCGGCGCAGGTCGGATTGCTGTTTAATTTTGATAGCATTGATGTCAGAAGGTCAGTTGCAGGATTAAGTTCGATAACTATCCAATTATCATATTCTAGTAACTTGTGTGAGATTTCTGTCATCATAACAGTTTTACCGGAACCTCTGAGACCTGTAATTATATACATCTGTTGGTTTATTGTATTTGCTGTGAATGTCTCTAGTATTTCATTAATCTGTAAAGGGCGGTCTACAGATTCGAGCGGACTTCTACCGAAGGTAAGAGTAAATGGATTTTGCATATTCCCTCCTGATAATTAAAACTAAAAGTTATTTAGTAGTTTTTATGGTTGCTTATTATTGTTTATTGTTTTATACAATTTTTACTGTTGCTTACTGTTGTTTATTGTTTTATACAATTTTTACTGTTGTTTACTGTTTTGAATATATTTTACTGTTGTTTACTGTTCTTGTCAATAATCGTGCTTAACATCTTCTTTTATACATGCGGATTATATCGAGGAAAAGAGAAATTTCATGAGTGTATCGCAGGATTATAAGAGAAAGCATATACAATAAATAGAACAGCATATATCAGAAAGCGAGAGCATATACAATAAATACACAGCACATATCAGAAAATGAAAGCATATACAATAATTATTACAACATGCATAAAAAGCAGATATTCCACAACTATTTCTGATGAAATATCTGCATAGCACCATAAGTCCGAGGTAGGGATGGTGCGGCTGCTTTTCTGGATGGGCAGGAAAAATTCTTGCAGGTCGCACAAGTGTTACACAATTGCCTGATATCTTCATGGGCTTTAGAATCCAGATGAAGGATAAGAGTGGCGGTTTTAAGAGGACGAAGCATCTGCCCATCTGTGATATAGACATCGTCAGGTGCAAGATTCTCATAAATATGTGGAAGCATATCAAGAGAATATGTATCCCCAAGAAAAGACAATTCGGTGAGATACAGTCCACTTTGACTTTCTATCACTTTGGCAAATTCCTCATATGCCTTTGATAAAAGTACAAGGCTTATGCAATCCACAATATAAGCTTCCTGAATCTGTTCGTGATTCAGATACAATTCAGACAATTCGTCTACACCATTCCCCAGTGTCACAAAACCATATGCATAGTGGGCAAAAGCAACTTCATCCAAATCCTGATCCAGAGAATAATACGCATACGCCTCTACTAATGGTAGAAGTGCCGTATAAATCGCCTGGATAGCCGGTAAATTAGCAGGCGGAAAATGAAAACGGCTGCAAAAGTCAGTCCAGTCTTCGGAAGATAATGTCGGCATAAGCTTATATTTCATGAGAGGAGTCCCCCTTATTTATAATTGTCATAGCGGCAGCAATTTCCTGAAAACGACCTGTGATTTTATCGTAGTTATTGCGATGGTGTGGAAAACCACAGTTCATGCAGGATTTGACTCCATTTTCTAAAAACTGGCAGTTACCACCACAGGATTTTCCAAGTGTATACAGCGGACAGTAACAGAACAGACAATTAAAGTCCTCCTCAGGAATGCCCTTATGACACGGAAAATATTCACATTTTTTATTCTGAAAAAATTTATAGTATTCACTCATAGCGTTAATATCATCTCAATTTATCCATCAAATCACTGAAAATAAATAGTACTAAATCATAGCGTTAATATCATCTCATTTTTCCCACGCAAAATCAATCAATAAAGTGAAAATATATACAAAAACTAGTACTTTTTGCATAAATGCTTGTGAAAAATAGATAGAGATATTATAATATAGACTATATATTATGTGAAATATGGGAGAAAGGAAGAAGGCAATGAAGCGAAAAGAACAAAAGAAAACAATTTCAATTAAGACAAAACTTCTTGGAACAATTCTTCCAGTTGTAATTGTCATTGGATTGGTATTGGTAGGGGTGTCATATTTTGTTTCCAAGCAAACAATCACAGAATATGCCACAGATTTGCTGAACTCATCCATCGAGAACCAGGCGAATGAAATTGAAGCATGGTTGGGGGAGAACCTGGCAGCGTTTCAGATTGCGAAGCAGACTATTGAAGGGCTGGATTCAGATGAGACACAGCTTCAGGGTATGCTGGACAGATATTATGGATATGATGATGACTATCCGAATGGGCTATATATCGCAGATGCAAATGGTAAGCTGATGAAAGCCAGCGAATCAGATAAGACAGAGAATAATCCTACAGATTCTGTGTGGTACAAGGATGGTCTTACCAGACTGAATATGGGATTTACAGACGCTTACACCAATTCCGATGGAGAAGCAGTTATCAGTGCTTCTGGTATTTTGGATGATGGCTCAGGAGTCATGAAGGTTATATCTGCGGACTTGTCGTTGCAGCGTATAAGTATCATTGTTAACAGTTTTGTGCAGATGGACAGTGCACAGGCATTTTTGGTTGATTCAAAAGATGGAACAATACTTGCAGATCGTGACAGCAGCTTGATTTTTACAAAGCTGAGTGATTCTGGCGAGAGTTTTTATAAGAGAATTGAAGAGAAAAGAGTATCAGGCGATTATGATATGGAAGAGATTGATAACAGGATGACAGCATGTACTGAAGTAACAGGAACAGACTGGCTGTTGGTATCATATGTTCCAATATCTACAGTTTACACAGGAATTAACACTGTAAGAACTGCAATGGCAGTTATCGGAATTATTTCCCTTTTTGTATTAGCTGTTATTATTGAGCGTACAGTTCATATTGTAATCAAACCTGTAAAAGAACTTACAAGAGTAATCACAGCCATGACAGATGGTGATTTTACAGTAAGTGTAAATGTAAAAAGCAAAGATGAAATTGGCGTGATGAGCCAGTCGGTTGAGCGGTTTATCCAGTCAATGCGAGGCATGATTTCATCTATTCATGGTGTTTCAGACAAGTTGCATGAGCAGGCAGACAACAGCAGCCTGATATCTGGTCAGATGTATGATGCATCCAGAACACAGAGCCAGTCTATGCAGGAATTAAATAATACAGTAGAGCAGCTTTCTTTGTCTGTAAATGAAATTGCGGAAAATGCAACAACTCTTGCGATGGTAGTTGCAGACACCAGAGAAGAGGGAGAACAGGTTGATTTGAAGATGAAGGACACAGTAGAAGTGTCACGTCAGGGCAAGACTGATATGCAGAATGTCGGAGATGCAATGCAGAGCATCAATCAGTCGGTATTGAAGCTGCAGCAGGCTATTGATAAAGTTGGAAAAGCATCCGAAGAGATTACCAACATAACAGGTGTAATCAGCGGAATTGCAGAGGAGACAAATCTGCTTTCATTGAATGCTTCTATAGAGGCAGCAAGAGCAGGAGAAGCAGGAAAGGGATTTGCGGTTGTTGCGACAGAAATCGGACAGCTGGCTAAGAACAGTGCTGAGTCAGTACAAAATATCGAGAATCTTATCTCAGAAATCAACGCCTTAGTAAAGGATGCTGTTTTACAGGCGGATGACAGTGTTGAAAATATTAACAGCAGCAGCGAGTTGGTTGGCGATGCCTTAAAGACCTTTGATGTTATCTTTGACAATATCGATGTTGTAAGCACATTGGTACGTCAGATGATTGAGAAAGTTGAAAAAGTAGATGAAGTAGCAAGCAATGTAGCTGCTATTTCAGAGGAGCAGGCAGCAAGTTCAGAGGAAATCCTGGCTACATCAGATAACATGGTAGAGCATGCAAACAGTATCACTGGAAATAGTGAGACTGTGGCAAGTGATGCGAAGAATCTCACAAATTCTGCAGAAGAACTTGCAAATCAGGTTGATGCATTTAAGGTAGAGAAGGAGGGATACTAGAATGAAGAAAAAGCTCGCATATATGTTAAGTATACTAGTATTTGGAGTATTCCTGGCTACAGGCTGTGGTGGAAAAAGTGCAGGCGGAGGCAATAATGCCAAGATTCTGCTCAGTATAAATGCAATGGATGATTTCAGACAGACATTGGTAGATGCGGCGCAACAGGAGGCAGATGCCAAGGGGGTTCAGCTGGAGGTGCTGGATGCAAGTGATAATATTGAGAACCAGGTAGAACATATTAAGAAAGCAGCACAGGAAGGATACGATGCAATCCTTTGCGGACCTGTATCAGCTGATACAACAGTTGAGTTGAAAGCGAATGCTGGAGATATTCCAATTGTATTTTTTAACAGCTGTCCAGATGAAAAGCAGTTATCAGAGGGAGAACACATTTATGTTGGTTCGGATGAGAGTGTAGCAGGCCAGTATCAGGCAGAATATGTTTTGGACAAGTTCTCCGATAAAGAGGAGATAAACGTTGTCATTTTTAAAGGACCCAAAGGTCATTCTGCGACAACTTGAAGAACCAAAGGTGTGAAAAAGACATTAGAGGCAAGTGGAAAGAAAATCAACTATGTATTTGAGGACTATGCAAACTGGGATGGTGATACAGCCAAGAAAATGTTTGAACTTTTCTTAAAGACTGGATCAAAAGCAGATTGTGTTATCTGTAATAATGACGGAATGGCACTTGGTGTAGTTGAAGCATGCAAGGAAGCAAACATCGATTTAAGCAGTATGCCGATTCTGGGTGTAGATGCTACAGCTGACGGATGTGCAGCAATCGAAAAAGGTGACATGGCTTTTACTGTATATCAGTCAGGCAGCGGTCAGGGTAAAGCAGCAATTGATGCGGCAATTAAGCTTATAAATGGCCAGTCTGTAAAAGATATAGATGGTGCTACAGATGATGGAAAGTATGTATGGGTACCATTTGAAAAAGTTGATAGCAGTAATGTGAGTGATTATAAATAGTAAAGGCGGCAGTTCGAAATGAATTGCCGCCTTTTGATCGTTGTGATATTAGCTGTTGTGATATTAGCTGTTGTGATATTAGCTGTTGTGATATTAGCTGTTGTGATATTAGCCGTTATGATTTTAACGTATTCTCTTTTTAATAACTGGTCCAATAAGCATTGCAAGAACCATCTTGATCAGGTCTGCTGGAATAAATGGAAATACACATATTGCAAGGGCTGCCTTAAAAGTAGAATCAGAAAATATACAGAACCATACTGTACCAAAGAGGTAGCAAATAGCTGTTCCGACTATCATTCCAATCAGATGTATCCAGATCTGGTGGAACTTGTCTATTATAATTCCTGCTATGATTGCCATAGCAATAAATCCGATAATATATCCACCTGTTGGACCGACGAGTTTGGCAGGACCCGCTGTAAACCCAGAAAATACAGGGACACCGACAAGTCCGATTAGAAGATAAACAAGATAACTTACAGTTCCCATCTTCCATCCGAGTAGATAAAGTGAAAAATATATCGCAAGGTTTGTAAATGAAATTGGAACAGGTCCAATTGGTATAGAAAGCGGTGCGAGAATACAGGTAACGGCAGTCATAAGTGCTGTCACAGTTAACTGATAAGTCTTTCCGTGAGTGTAGTCATTGTTTTGTGTGTTATTCATTTTAATCAATCTTCCTTTTAAGTAATATTTATACAACGATTAACACATTAGCACAGTAAAAAACGAATGTCAACCCATGCTGTGCGATAGGTTGACAATGAGATGAAGAAGAGTAACATATGACCCCCAAAATGAATAAATTGGTATTGATTTGAATGAGCTGTGATGATAGTATGTGAAGAACCATGTAGGAAATTATACAAAGGGAGGTCATTATAGGATGAAAAAATATAACAAAACAATTACCGCCTGTTTTGTTGGTTACATAGTTCAGGCGATAGTGAATAATTTTGTGCCATTGCTCTTTCTGACTTTTGAGAGAAGCTATGATATTCCGCTTTCACAGATAACATTACTTGTGACAATTAATTTTGTAATACAGCTTCTTGTAGATTTGTTGTCAGTAGGTTTTGTCGATAGAATTGGATACCGCGCATCGATGATAATAGCACATGTTTTTGCGGCAGCAGGATTGCTACTTCTTACTATATTACCAGAAGCACTTCCATCTGCGTTCGCAGGAATACTTATTTCAGTGACCATATATGCAGTAGGTGGTGGGCTTCTTGAAGTGGTAGTAAGTCCTATAGTAGAGGCATGTCCATCTGATAATAAGGAAAAAGCTATGAGTATGCTGCACTCGTTCTATTGCTGGGGGCATGTTGGGGTGGTTGCGGTATCTACAGCGTTTTTCTACTTGTTTGGAATAAGTAACTGGAAAATACTTGCCATTGTCTGGGCAATTGTTCCGCTTTGTAATGCTTTGGTATTTACAAAGGTTCCAATGGCATCGCTGATTGAAGAAGGTGAGGAGGGTCTATCCCTTGGAGAGTTATTTAAGCTGAAACTTTTCTGGCTTTTATTTGTGATGATGGTATGTGCTGGCGCAAGTGAACAGGCGGTCAGCCAGTGGGCATCTACTTTTGCGGAGCAGGGACTTGGAATCACAAAAACTTTAGGAGATCTGGCAGGCCCGATGTTTTTTGCAATACTGATGGGAACTGCAAGAGCTTTCTACGGTAAATATGGTGAGAAAATAAATCTGGATCGCTTTATGATTTTAAGTGGAGTGCTGTGCATTTTTGCATATCTTGGAATTTCATTGATTAACAATCCGTTTGTAAGCCTTCTGGCATGTGGAATTTGCGGACTTTCGGTTGGAATTATGTGGCCAGGTACATTCAGCAAAGCAACAGCTACAATACCTAAAGGTGGAACTGCGATGTTTGCATTGCTCGCACTTGGAGGTGATGTGGGCTGTTCTGGAGGTCCGACTCTTGTCGGAATGGTATCGAGTCATATGGGCGACAATTTGAAGACAGGAATTCTGGCGGCTATCATATTCCCGTTATTGCTGGTAGGTGTGTTAATTAAAATTGTGCGTCAGAGTGCTCGTAGAAGTGATTTTAGAAAATGTTTAAATAAAATTTCCTGATTTGACAGATTGCAGCAAATCCATCCGTATTAGTATATGTAAAGTAACAATTCCCGGGATAAATTGGAGAAAATAGTTGATGAACATAGATGAAAATAATTATATGTGTTGTTATAATGGGAAAAAAGTGCTAGGATATATTAGACAAGAAGGACAGGAGGTCATATAAATGAAAAAATTAGGAACTTCAATTTTAGCATTAGTATTAGCTGTGACAGTGATATTTGGTGGAGCGCAGCCAGTAACTGTAAATGCCGCAACAAATGTAGATGCAATATATGCCAAGTATGTAAGGCAGCAGGTTCGATTAGGAAAATTCCACACGGGTTATTATTATGGATATAGCATACATGATTTTAATAATGATGGGGTGAATGAACTTATCGTGTCTGATGGCAATGGTAATAGAGGAGTGGATAGCGTTTACACCTACTACAATGGTAAAGTTGTATATCTCATGGATGCAAACAGCCTGTATTATATGCCTGGGAAAAATTATATTATAAGTTATGGAAGTGGCGGAGCCCACTACTATATGTATGACGTATATACTATCAACAAAGGAAAAGCAAAAAAGGTAGCTACATATGAGAGAAACCAGGAAGTTTATACAAAGAATGGCAAAAAGATAAGTGCTGCAACATTTGAAAAATTTGCAAACTCTGTATCGGTTATTGATTATAATAAGCTCGATCTTACAAAGTATGGATTAGTTTCTGCCAAGCAGGCTGGATTCTCTATGAATGATATTATGGGAAAAAGACAAATCAAAATAGATAAAGTTACCAGCAATAAGATTACATATCATGAGGAGAGCTTTGACGGAGACACAGGAGAGATTACATATAAGGGAAAAACAAAATCTGCAAAGATTAATTCCAAAACTAAATTCTACTATGGCTGGATAGATGCATATTTTAATACAGATGTTAAAGGTATTGGCGATAATAGAAAGTGGTTTGACAAATTAAGTAAATCAGAGTTCACAACTGTAATGAAAACATATAAAGATGCACCTAATGTCATAAAGACTAAAAATGGTGTAGCTACTGTGATAGCTATAAATATGCATATAGCAGATTAATCATATTTGGTAAGAGTTTTAATTTAATTTCAGAACTTAAAATCAATAATAGGCAAGGGGAATGTTCCTGATTAAAGGGAGTGTCCTCCTTGCCTATTATATTATGTAATGCATGTTCATAGGTGTATAGTGCAGCCTATAATGTTAAGAGATTTATTTACGATTGTATTGACATTTTTAAATTCTCTAATTTATAATAATTATACGAATTCCTCTGAATCACACAAGGAGGAAGGAATTTGAAAAGAAAAACATTACAGGAATTGACATTTAAGGATAACTTTATGTTCGCGGCTGTCATGCTCGATGAAGAGAATGCTAAGGGTGTTATAGAGAGGGCTTTGGAAATTAAGGTAGATCATGTAGAAGTATCATATGAGAAGAGTATAGTCTACAATCCAGAGTATAAAGGTATACGTCTTGATGTATACCTTAAAGATGAACTTGGCAGACATTTTAATGTTGAAATGCAGGTGGCAACTACACACATACTTAAAAGATCAAGGTATTATCATAGTCAGATAGATATGGAACTGTTAGGAACTGGAATTGATTATGAGGAATTACCAGAATCGTATGTTATATTCATATGTGATTTTGATCCAATTGGGCTTGGAAAGTACAAGTATACTAGATGTCAGACGATACTTGAAGATAAGGGATACGAGTATGATGATGGAAGTCATACAGTATTTTTAAGTACAGTTGGAGAGAATGAAGATGAGGTCACGCAGGATCTTGTAAAATTTTTAAAATTCGTAGGCGCAGGAATTGAAGAGAGTAAAGGAGATTATTCGGATAAATTCGTGGAGCGACTACAGAAATCTGTTGAAAAAATCAAGTTTGATAGAGAAATGGGGAGGCGTTATATGTTATTTGAAGAACTTATGAAAGATGAATATAACGCGGGAAAAGCCGAAGGAATGGAGCTTGCAAAAGCTAGTCATATTCGTGTGGCTGAGAATAATATGATAGAAATATTAGAGGCTCTCGCGCCTGTTTCTGAAAATCTAAAAAATAGAATCCTATCGATTGAAAGTTTTGAAGATGTTATGCAGTTAACAGTAAAGGCAGCAAAAGCTGATACGTTGCAGAACTTTGATGAGGAGCTTGCAAAAGCGGGATACTAATCATGTCATATCGACAATAATCCAAATTAATTTTATTAAACAGAGGAATTCGTGTGCAATCACATTATTTACCCTGGTCTATTTATAGAACATGTATGATAATATATCTCAGTCTGAGATGACCATTGCCTCTATAGTGGAGAACAATTTTGTAACAATATCATATGCTGATTCGTCTAACTAAATGAAGGGAGGTAATATGCAAAAAGAACTCAGTGAAATATATGACCGATACGCACAAAATTTGTACACGTACATATATTCCTTATGCAAAAATCAGGATATGGCTGAGGACATAGTTCAGAGCACATTTCTTCGGGCAATTGAAAAAGCAGATAGCTTTGAAGGAAGATCAAGTGTTTTCACATGGCTGTGCAGTATTGCAAAGAATCTTTGGTTAGACGAAATCAAAAGAAGTGAATATAAAAATATATCAGTTGAGACAATTGTTGAGAAATATGGTGAAGATTTTATCTACAATAGATGCCAGATTTGACAGCGTAATCTCAGAACAATTCAAATCTTTATTTAGTAGATAAATAAATTTTTTGAGCAAAATAAATAATTGTATTTGAAAAAAAATGTGTTGTATTTGACCTTTTCTATAACTAATGTTATATGGTAAAATTGTACTATATAATATGTAGAAAGGAAGTATATGTATGAGGAGGAAATGGATTTCAACTTTACTTATGTTAGCAATTGGAGTTGGTTTGTTATCTGGATGTGGAAAAGCAGCAGATAACAATACAACTACAGAAGTAACTGACACTACATCAAAGGGAGAGGATGGAACAGTTACACTTAAGGTCTGGTCGGAGGAGAGCAACTTTGACCTTATGAACCAGATGATAGAGAGCTTTAAACAGGAGTATTCTGGACAGGCAACTTTTGATATTACACTTGAGGAATCTAGTGATTCAGAAGCAAAAAATAACGTGCTTAAAGATATTCATAATGCAGCTGATGTATACCCACTTGCAGATGATCAGATAACTGGTCTTGTAGCTGGTGGTGCATTGTATCCAGTACCAAATGATTCAGAGGTTAAGTCTGCAAATAATGAAGGCGCAGTAGAGGCGGCTACAGTAAATGATGTGTTGTATGCATATCCAATGACAGCGGATAATGGATATTTTATGTACTATAATAAAGAGTATTTTAAAGATTCTGACCTCGCAACACTTGACGGGATGCTTGAGGTTGCAGCAAAGAATAATAAAAAGATTACAATGGATTGGAGTTCAGGATGGTATCTTTATTCTTTTTTCGGAAATACAGGACTTGATTTTGGCGTAAATGAAGATGGAGTCACAAACCATTGTAACTGGAATGCTAAAGATACAGCAATAAAAGGAGTTGATATAGCAAAGGCGTTACTTCAGATTTCGAAGAATCCAGGATTTAAAAATGGTGTGGATGCTGATTTGACAAAGGGCGCAGAAGACGGAAGTGTTATTGCGGGTGTAAGCGGTGCATGGAATGCTGCTACATTCAAGAAGATATGGGGAGACAACTATGGAGCAGTAAAGCTTCCAACATATACATGCAATGGGCAGCAGGTTCAGATGGCTTCATTTAAGGGCTACAAATATATGGGCGTGAGTGCGTATTCAAAGTACCCTGAATGGGCAGCTAAGCTGGCTGACTGGTTCACAAATGAACAGAATCAGACACTTAGATTTGAGCAAAACAATCAGGGACCTTCCAATACAGTTGCAGCTTCATCGGATGCAGTGTCAAAGGTTCCAGCACTTACAGCAGTTGCAGCTCAGGCAGAATATGGAACATTACAGCGTGTTGGAAACAGTTACTGGGATGCTATGACTTCTTTCGGTGACACAATGGCGCAGGGAAATCCAAAAGGCTTAGAACTTCAAGATATAATGAACACGCTTGTTGAAGGTATCACACAATCAGTAGCTAACTAGGGGGAAAGAGAATGAGTCAGAAGAATAATCAGAAAAAGAAAATAAGTACTAAAATAATAATTCTTATTCCGGTATTTATTCTCGGAATAGTGAGTGTTTTTTCAAATATGTTGGCTATGAGCAGTCTTAGAAGTGTCAACAGTGTAGCCACTGTTATTGCGGAGGAATCGATTGCGAGTGTAAGTGAACTTGCAAGCATAGAGCAGGAGACAATGCAGATACATAATCTTGCATTATCACATATCGTAGCGACAGATCTTAACACTATGATTAGCGTAGTGGCAAACATAAGAGAGCAGGAATCAGTTCTTGAAGATGAACTTGCTCAATACAAAAAGTATGTAGACGCGGAGACACAGTCGGATTATGATGTAATCTGCGAGAACTATGAGCAACTCAAGTATGAGTGTGGCAACGTAATGGCATACAGTGCGGCGGGAGATAATGAAGCTGCATATCAGCTTGCAAATGGTGATATTTCTACATATGCAAGTGCGATCGAGAGTTCAATTGCTACAATAAAAGATAAAGTAAATGCAAATGCTGATAAAGAGAGAAAAAATCTCCAGACAACATACCATGTTTCATTTGTTACCTGTGTTGTGACAATTCTTGTAAGTGTATTTTCACTACTTATGGCAGCAGTGCTTGTACTTAGAATGGTTATCAGACCTCTTTCTGTTACACAAAAAGAGATTGACAATATTATCGTCAATATAGATAACAAGCAGGGAGACCTCACGCAGAGAGTATCTGCTGGTTCAAATAAAGAAATTGATGCAGTTGGGCATGGTATTAACATTTTCATGACTAAGCTGCAGACAATCTTTAAGATTATCATTACAAACTCAAACAAGATGGAAGAAGTTGTAAATGAAGTACGACAGAGTGTACAGACAAGTAACGGAAGTGTGTCTGACCTCTCCGCACTTACAGAAGAGCTTTCTGCTACAATGCAGGATATCTCAGAGAATGCATCTGTCATTAATGAGAATACAGAGTCTGTAGCAAAAGAAGTAAATGATATTGCAGACAAGACAACAGAAATCAATCAGTATACAAAAGAGATGAAGAGCCATGCTCTTGCAATGGAAACAGCTGCCAAGACGAATATGGATTCTACAGGACAGAAGGTAAGTGAAATCCTCAAAGTACTTGAGCAGGCTATTGAAGACAGCAACAGTGTTAATCAGGTAAATACTCTTACAGAGGATATTTTAAATATTGCAAGCCAGACTAACCTTCTCGCACTTAACGCTTCTATCGAGGCTGCAAGAGCAGGAGATGCAGGAAGAGGATTTGCAGTAGTTGCAACAGAAATCAGCCAGCTTGCTTCTGCCAGCCAGGAAGCTGCTAATAATATCCAGCGTATTAATGGAATAGTAATCAATGCAGTTCACAATCTCGCAGACAACGCAAATGATCTCGTAGGTTACATGAATGAGTCCATTCTTCCTGAATTTGCGCAGTTTGTTGAATCAGGAAGTGAGTATCGTGACAAGGCATCGAATATCGAAGCTGCAATGGGACAGTTTGAGGAGAAGACAGATCTGCTCAAGAAGTCAATGGATGAGATTGCAAATTCAATCAATACTATTTCACATGCTATCAATGAAGGTGTAAATGGAGTAGTATCAGCGGCAGACAGTACGCAGGTGCTTGTTGAGGATATGGATAATATCTCTAAGCGAATGGATGAGAACTATGAGATTGCAGGAGATTTGAAGAAAGAGACTGCGATATTTATCAAACTGTAATTCCTGTTTACATGATTTGCAGTTTCGCATTTTGGGAGTGTAAGTGCTTTGCACTTGAGAGTTTTGGATGTCGGCATAGCATGTACGATATTCCTCTGAAAAAAATACGGAATTAACCCCGAGCTGGGTTATGGATAGTGCACCACAGTATTTTATGCTGTGGTGTTTCCTATATGTAGCGGAGCCTCGGGGTAGTCCGTATTTGTTTTCTTCGGAACACATACATACTCTCCGACATATAAGTTGTGGAGTGCAAAGCATATGCAGGTTGTGAAGTGTGAAACTTGTAAATCTTGTAAACAGGAATCTTAGCTCTTGATGCGGAAAGTTTTTGGCGCAAACAAGTATACAAGCACGCATGCCACAATACAGTACACTATGCAGAATACAATAGTGCCGATTCCGAAAATAAGTGAAGGCACCTCAAGTTGTAAAAGCAGATAGCATACCACGTATGTCAGCCCCTTAACAGTTGAGTATGCAGGACTTTTGACATCAGTGGCGGCATTGTATGGCTGCAATAAATAGTAAATAACCAGATAATGCACTGAGAAAAAGATACTGAGGCTGACAACTGATACAAATATGACTGCATAGTCTACTGGATTGGATGAATTGCTTGATACATAGTGGAGAGTGTCAAGTGCAGCACCAATAACCACTGCTGGCAGTAAGTTTATTTTTATTATACTGATAAGTCGATGCACAAAAAGCTTTAAGATGGAACTTGGCGTCTTGTAGAAGGAATATGTAAGCATGCTGTGATCGCAGTTTACATAAAGTGCCTGTGTAAATGGAAGTCCGCGGTTAATCAGATACATCAAAAATGCTGTGCCAGGTAAAATCGCAATTACATTAAAATCTGCATATATTTCAGGTACGAATATATATGATACAATTTCTACTACAATAAATATCAGTCCAATCACCGTGATTATAAGTGATGGTTTCCACAATACTTTTACATGTCTTTTTATAAAAAGCTCATGCATGTATGCAAATCCATGTTTTTTACTGGTGGCATTCATGTCATTATTCAAAGCATCCCTTTTTGATTGAAGCAAAAGAGCATCAGAGGACCCAACTTCTGACAGAGCCATTCTGTTTTCAAGGATATATTTGCGGTAAGATACACTATAGTTATCGTAAGTGTTGAGTCTGTATACTCCAAAAAGTGCAGTAACTAAAAACAGAAGCATAAAAATTCTGATTGCTGCTATTGGAATTATTATGTCAACAATTGGCAGAATGATTGCTGTCACAAGAAGGACAGTCGTACTTATCAAGTTAGTCCAGTTTACATCTTTAATTTTGAAGCTGTCTATTGAAAGCGTTATGCCAGTAGCGGTAAGCTTTACAGCAACAAAGAAAATTGTAAAGATTATGCCATCAATGAAGGATATATTACAGAAAAAATGCCCCACAGTAAAAAATACAAGAAGATATGTAAAGGCAGAGTGTACTAAGTAGAAAGTGTACTGTGAAAATACATATTTTCTGGCATCCATTCTTAGCAGACAGATGGCGTAGTAATCAGCATCACCTGTAAGGAAAAGTGGATTGTTTATTATGCCGCCTACTAAGGTTGAAAATAAAAATGTCTGAATAAAAACAGGTGTAAATTCTGATTTAGGCAGACCACTGAGCTTAAGTATACCCTCGCATGCCATAATCAAAAATATTATATATATGAATTTGGAAGCTATCTTTTTGATAAATTCCCATGATGTACCAAGGATAGTGAAAAGCAGCTTGACATCTGATATATCATATGGTTTACCCCAGAAGAACTTTCTGATAAAAGGAATTTTTCTTATGTAGTATTGAATCCCGTTTATAGAGTAGGCTGTCTGCAAACGGAGTGATATGAATAAGGTTTCTAACATTATGACTCCTCCTTAAGAGCATCAATAATTCGGGTACGAAATTCATCAGTGTCCAAATGTTCCTTTGGTAAAGGCTCAAGTTTTCCGTGGTTGAGAAGAACTATCTCGTCACATAAATCGAGTGCAAGGTCAAGAATATGTGTAGACAAAATGATAATTTTGTCATTTTTCATGCTTCGAAGAATCTGTTTCATTTCCTCTGACACTACTACATCAAGGCTTGTAAGTGGCTCATCCAGCAGAAGCAGCTTTGGATTGGCAATGATATTTACAAGCATCTGCATTTTATTCTTCATGCCGTGTGAATAGTCTTTCATGAGACGGCCGCGGTCTTCCGTTGAAAGATTGATGATGTCAAAATATTCCTCGGTATTCTTTGGATTTGGAATTTGATTTTTATTTATTTCAATATAGAATTTCAGAAATTCACGGCCTGTAAGAAATTCAGGTACAGTTGGTGTTGAAATAACGTATCCGATATCAGTTGGATTTACTTTAGAGGATTCTCCATCGTAGAAGTAAAATTCACCACTATCAACGAGAAGATCCTGATTGATGCAATTGAAGAAAGTAGTCTTACCAGCTCCGTTTCGACCAAGAAGACCATATATTTTTCCAGATTCAAAATTAAAGGATGCGTCGCAAAGAACGTTCTTTTTTTCAAAACTTTTACACAAATTCTCTACTCTAAGTTCCATAACATATTTCCTTTCAAGAGTGTTCCATAAATTAGGAGTGTTCCATAAATCAATAGTGTTTCATAAATTAAGAATGCTTCAATGATATTAATATAGCATAGAAACCTTTCTGTAATCTTAATGAATTGTGATAAAGTACTTATTTTTCGGCTGATGATAGTTGATAATATTTATTGGTAAAAGTATAATGGAGAGTACGGACATCGCAGGAGGAAAAACTTCTGCTAATATATTGCAGGGAGACATGGCATTATGAGCATTTTAGAGAGAAATAATAAGAAAAAAGGAAAGCTGACAGCTATTTTGGGAAGAGTAGCCGTGGTGGTTGTCGTAGCGGCAGTTTTGCTTGGAGTAATAATAACAGTACAGAACAAATTAAATAAATCGAAAAATGAAGATGGCTCTGGAAAAAGCCAGGTGGTAAATGAAATAGAAACTCAGGAGACAGAGACACAGGACAGTGGATTTGTGCAGGTTGGGGACAAGCAGTTTGTATCAGGATATACCGCAACTAAGACTGACAGTACTGTAAATCCAACGGAAGAAGAATTAAACAGCCAGTATGCCATACTTATCAATGAAAGTAATGGTGAGATTGTGGCAGAGCGCAATTCTGGAGAGAGAATGTATCCGGCTTCTATGACAAAAGTTCTCTCACTTCTGGTTGCGGCAGAGCATTTGCAGAGTATGGAGCAGCTTGATGAAAAATTCACTATCACACTTGAAATGACAGATTTTGCATATGTGAATGATTTAAGTACAGTTGGTTTCTTAGATGGAGAGCAGGTTCCTGTTAAGGATTTGTTCTATGGAACAATTCTTCCATCAGGTGGCGATGCAGTATATGCACTTGCTGTGTATACAGCAGGTTCGCATGAAGCATTTGTTCAGATGATGAACGATAAGGTCAAGGAACTCGGACTTTCAGATACAGCACATTTTACCAACTGTGCAGGAGTTTTTGATGAAAATAATTATTGTACGGTATATGACATGGCGATGATTTTAAAGGCTGCGCTTGAGAATGACTTGTGCAGAGAAGTCCTTGCAGCGCACACATATACTACTACACCAACAACAGAGCATCCAGATGGTATCGTGATTTCCAACTGGTTCCTTCGTAGAATAGAGGATAAGGACTCTGGCGGAGAGGTGCTTGGAGCAAAAACAGGATATGTACAGGAAGCAAGAAACTGTTGTGCAAGCTATGAAGTTTCAGCAAGCGGTACACCATATATATGTGTAACCGGCAAGGCAGAAGGTGGCTGGAAGTGCATATATGATCATGTAGCTTTATATAAGAAGTATGCGCAGTAAAGTGAAAGATGGCTGGAAGTGCATATATGATCATGTAGCTTTATATAAGAAGTATGCGCAGTAAAAGTGAAAAGTGGCTGGAAGTGCATATATAATCATGTAGCTTTATGTAGGAAGTATGCACAGTAAAAGTGAAAAGTGACTGTAAGAACAACAAAAGGAATGGATATGAAAGAAACAGATAAATGTAAATATTCAAAGAAATGTGGTGGATGCGATTACCAGGGGCTTGAATATAATGAGCAGCTTGCGCTGAAACAGAAATATATAGAGAAGCTTATGAAGCCATTTTGTAAGGTGAATAAGATTGTTGGAATGGAGAATCCATATAATTACAGACATAAGGTACATGCTGCATTTGATTGTACCAAAAGAGGTCAGATAGTAGCTGGTGTATATAAGAAAAATACCCATGATGTTGTCGATATAGAGGGATGCCAGATAGAAGATCAGGAATCAGACCAGATTATCCTTGATATAAAAAACATGCTTCGTTCCTTTAAGATAAAGACTTATGATGAAGATACAGGTTATGGACTTTTGCGTCATGTACTGGTAAGAAAAGGATATGCGACAGGACAGATTATGGTTGTTCTTGTATTAGGTTCACCAATTCTGCCATCCAAGAATAATTTTGTTAAAGCACTACGCAAAAAACATCCGAATATAAGCACTGTTGTTATAAATGTAAATGACAAAAAGACAAGCATGGTGCTTGGCGAGCGAAATATAACAATATATGGAAAGGGATTTATAGAAGATGAATTGTGCGGTATGAGATTTAGAATCTCACCGAATTCTTTCTATCAGGTAAATCCATGCCAGACACAGCTGCTGTACAATAAGGCGGTAAAATGTGCAAAGCTCACAGGCAAAGAGCGTGTTATAGATGCATATTGTGGAACAGGAACAATCGGTCTAATCGCAAGTCAGTATGCCAAGGAAGTAATAGGCGTGGAACTGAACCGAGATGCAATTCGTGATGCAATCACCAATTCAAAGCGCAATGGTGTACATAATATCCGCTTTTACAATGAAGATGCAGGGCAGTTTATGGTGGAGATGGCAAAGAAGGGCGAGCATGCAGATGTTGTCATAATGGATCCGCCAAGAACAGGAAGTGATGAGGATTTCCTGTCGTCAGTAGTAAAGCTTGCACCTAACAAGGTAGTATATGTGTCATGTGGTCCAGAAAGTCTCGCGCGCGATGTGAAGTACCTGACCAGACATGGGTATCAGGCGAAGGAGTGCACACCATTTGATTGTTTTCCAATGACGAAGCATGTGGAGACGGTTGTTCTTTTGTCCCGAATGAAATAAAAGCCAGATGATAACATTAATGTCACAATTGAACTTGATGATGTGGATATAACATCTGCAGATAAGTAAGACAGGAAATTTTTGATTTCCGTAGTTGAACTTATGCAGAGCTGACTAAGGCAACATATGATGAGATAAAGAAGTATGTGGCGGAACATAATGTCGGCATTGAAGCATTTTAAGATGAATAGTTAATAAAGAAAGGTGCATATGCTATGCCAGGTATACTCGTGGTCGAAGATGATGAAAATTTAAATCGTGGAATTACATTCTCACTGA
>CAKRLV010000032.1 GCA_934359755.1 uncultured Agathobacter sp. | reverse complement strand
GATTATAGTTTTCTCCCACTTCAATTCCACATTTGCGTTTTACCTGAGAAATATATAAACTTGAAACCTTCAAGCCAGATTCTTTCAACACATAATCCTTGATTTCCTGATAGGTTGCTTTCAACTCGGCACTGGTGGCATCCAGCTCATCTAGGTCTAAGTCGATCTCTATCGTGTCATCTGGTTTTTGTTGGGACAAAAGAACAACCGTCTCCACATGCACCGTATTCGGAAACATATCCACGCAGCACACTCTCCTTACTTCATATCCCCTTTCTGTAAACACTTCCAAATCCCTTGCAAGACTTGTTGGTTTACAAGAGATATAAACCATATTCTCCACACCATAAGCTATAATCTTCTCAAGTGCCTTTGGATGAATCCCATCCCTTGGAGGGTCAAGAATTATGTAGTCTGGTTTCTCTTCTATGTCATCAAGTACTTTAAGTACATCGCCCGCAAGAAATTTACAGTTAGTCAGACCATTGAGTGTTGCATTCTCCTTTGCAGCCTCAACAGCTTCCTCAACAATCTCCACTCCTACAACTTCCTTACATACTGGCGCCATCATCTGCGCAATAGTTCCTGTTCCACTATACAAATCATATACAATTTTCTCATTGAGAGCATTCTCGTCACCATCTAATATGAATTCTCTTGCCGTCTGATAAAGAACTTCTGCCCCAAGCGAGTTTGTCTGGAAAAATGAAAATGGAGATATCTTGAACTTAAGTCCGAGAAGTTCTTCGTAGAAAAAGTCTTCGCCATACAAAATCTCAGTCCATTCATTCTTTACTACATCCGCAACACTATCATTTTTGGTATGTAATATTCCTTTTATTTTACCATTAAGGCCTGATGAAATAAGCTTATAATTCCACTCTTTAAACATCTCATCTTCGTCGTTGCCTCCGAGCTGCTCCCTCTGACTTGTTGTAACAATGTCGATAAGTATCTCTCCTGTATTTACTGCTTTTCTTACAAGAAGATGCCTCAGATATCCGACATGTGTCAGTCTATGAAAATATGGAATATTTTTCTCCGAGAAAAACTTAAGTGTTATCATAAGTATCTTTCTAAAATCAGAATCTACAATTTTACAATCTGACACTGTGACAAGATCATAGAAACTTCCTCTCTTATGCATTCCAAGTGCAAGTGGTCCACCCTTATACTCGTCGCCAAATGAAAATTCCATCTTATTTCTGTATTCTGATTTCATCGGACTTTCCTTTATTCCGATAAATTCATATCCCGTTTCTTCCTCTGTCCCAATCGCATCTGCAAGAAGCTTTTTGACCTGATTCACCTTTATCTCAAGCTGCTTTTCATATGGAACCGGCTGGTATGTACACCCTCCGCAAGCTCCAAAATGCGGACACCTATTACCTGTCTCAAGTGGTGACTGCTCAATCACCTCTAACAAACGTCCTTCATAATTGCCATGTTTAATTTTGTTTACCACAAAAGCGACTTTCTGTCCTGGAATTGTGTTCTTTACTATTACTTTCTCACCATCTGCGGTTGTCACAGTTCCTTTATTTGGGAAATCGACCTTCGTTACGACTCCCTCACCTACATATCCTTTTTTCATATATTCCTCACAATTTTATTTCTATCTTATACTTGCATTTTTGATTTTCATATTTTATATGCATTTTTAGTTTTCATATGTATTTTTGTATTTTATATGTATTTTTATTTTCATATGTATTTTTGTATTTCATATTTATTTTTGTACTTTATATGCATTTTTGTTTTTCATATGCATTTTCATATTTTATATGTATTTTTATTTTTTATATGTATTTTCATATTTTATATGTATTTTTGTATTTTATATGTATTTTTATTTTTCATATATCCAATCACTCTTTGATTTTGATTTTCACATACCATAGTGATAACGCTCTTTTGTTTGGGTTTTCACATACCATAGTGATAACGCTCTTTTGTTTGGGTTTTCACATACCATAGTGATAGTGCTCTTCTGTTTGGGTTTTATTTTTATTCCTGCATATTCCCCGAGATTTATTTGACTATTCTATATTCACAAACTCCTAATACTTTCTGCCGACACTATTGCCTAGTACATCGTTTTCAAAATAAATACACCATTAACTTGCCTGCAAATCCGACTGTACAGCTAGAAAAGTCTCGGCGTAGCCCGCTACGCCTTCGTTTTTATACCTGCACAATCGAAACCGCATCCTACGCGATTGGTATAGTTATTTCCGAAACGATGTACTAGTGACTTCCCTGCAAAAAATAGAGGGACTACCTTAGTAGCCCCTCATAACATGCACTCTGCATCCTGCCAATTAATCTTCTACACTCTTTGGCTCTGTTGTCTTTACTACTGGTGTTGGATCAACATCGACATCATCTTCGTCTTCATCCTCGAAAAAGTCATTGTCGAAATCATCATCAAAATCGTCTTCAAAGTCATCTAAATAATCTGGAGTGAAGAAACGATATACTCCATAAATTGCTGCTGCAATTGCAACAACTGCACCAATAATTGCAAAAATAATCATAGTCTTTGAAGGCTTCTTCTCTTCTTCCTTCTTCAGAAGGTCATTAAGCTTTGCTTCTTTTAAAAGTTCCTCTACCTTACTCATAGTCAAACACGCTCCTTCTCTTAATATTAAGTATACTATAACATATTTTTCCCTTATTTCCTATGAAAAATGTATAAAATATCAAAATTTATTTTAGCTTTTAATCGATTTTCTTTAATTTGGCAAACATCGCAAACATTTTCTTCGTCCCGCTTTTGTCAAAGTCTACTGTAACCTCATAATCTCTGCCACCTTCAATGATTGCCTTTACTTCTCCATCTCCAAATTTAATATGTCTTACTCTATCACCCACACTGTATGGAAGTGTAGTGTTGCTTGTATTGCTGCTTGAAAATGACTTCTGGTTGGCAACAGGCGTATACACAGGCGTATCTCGAAATGCTTTTCTGGCTCTCTGGTATGTGCTTGCGCCCGACGCATGTTCCTCATATGATGACTGCTTCTTTGGCTCATAGACCTCGCCTTTTAAAAGTTCTTTCGGTATCTCTTTTACAAATCGAGACACCTTTCCGTACTGCGTCTCACCGCGCACCATTCTCATTCTGGCTGATGTGATTGTAAGATGTTTCTTTGCTCTGGTGATACCAACATACGCCAGTCTTCTCTCTTCCTCTATCTCAGCCGATGCGTTATCACTTGTGATTGACATATAGCTTGGGAACAGTCCATCTTCCATTCCAGCCAGGTATACATTATCAAATTCAAGTCCCTTTGCACTGTGCAAAGTCATAAGAACCACATAATCACTGTCGTTATCAACCGTATCTATATCTGCGACAAGTGCCACTTCCTCCAAAAAACCACTAAGGCTTGGCTCATCTGTGCCCTCCTCGTATGCGACAGTCTTACTTATAAGTTCGTTTATATTCTCTATTCTTGCCTCAGCTTCATCTGTTCCCTCAGCTCTTAACTCATCGACATACCCTGTTTCCTGTATAATCTCCTCTAGCAGCTGTGAGACTGAAAGTATTTCGGCCTTTGCCTTTAGTCCCTGTATAAAAAGGACGAATGGTCTTATCTTGCTCTCTGCTCTTCCAACTCCTGGTATATCTGCTGCTCTTCTTAATGCACTATAGAAATCAATCTCATTATCCTGCGCATAATTTGAAACACGGCTTATACTTGTAGCACCGATTCCTCTTTTTGGCACATTTATGATTCTCTTTACTGCCAGATCATCACGCCCATTATCAATAGTCTTAAGATACGACAGCAAATCTTTTATTTCTCTACGTGCATAGAAGTTTACACCACCGACAATCTTATATGGAATATTGGATGTAATAAATTTTTCCTCGAAAAGACGCGACTGCGCATTTGTTCTGTACAAAACAGCACAATCCTTGTATGTTGCCTCTCCGTTTCTTATCTTTCTCCGGATATCTCTTGCAACGTAATCTGCTTCCTCGTATCCACTGTCAAGCTGCTCGAATGTTATCTTCTCACCGGCATCATTTTCTGTCCACAAACGCTTCTCTTTTCTGCCGACATTATTTGCTATTACGTTGTTAGCGGCGTCAAGGATATTCTGCGTCGATCTGTAGTTCTGTTCAAGTTTTATGACTGTCGCATCTGGAAAATGCTTCTCAAAATTCAAAATATTATAAATATTTGCACCCCTGAACTTATATATCGACTGATCATCATCACCAACCACACACAGATTCTTATACTTTGACGCAAGAAGTCTTATGAGTTCAAACTGCGCAGTATTTGTATCCTGATACTCATCCACCATTATGTATCTGAAACGTTCCTGATATGAACTTAAAACCTCTTTATCCAATTTAAAAAGTTCAACTGTCTTGAAAATCAGGTCATCAAAATCAAGTGCATTATTCGCCTTAAGTGCCATCTGATATTCCTTGTATACCATTGCCTGCTTACGCTTTGTGAAATCGCCTGCTGCCCTGTTTTCAAATTCAATAGGATCCATAAGCTCATCCTTTGCAGATGAAATGACACTTAAAAACATCTTCTCCTTAAACTGCTTCGTGTCGATTTCAAGTCTCTTACATATATCCTTCATTAGTGACTTCTGGTCATCTGCATCATATATTGTAAAATTAGTATCATATCCAAGCCTGTCAATATATCTTCTTAGTATTCGCACACATGTCGAATGAAATGTAGACACCCATATACTTTCCGAGCCATATCCTACTATGTCATCGATTCGCTCTCTCATCTCTCCTGCCGCTTTGTTGGTAAATGTAATGGCAAGAATATTGTACGGATTAACTCCCATTTCATCTATCAGGTATGCAGTTCTGTGAGTCAACACTCTTGTCTTTCCCGAGCCTGCACCTGCCAGTATAAGAAGAGGTCCTTCTGTATGTAAAATTGCCTGCTTTTGCATTTCGTTCATGTTGTCTAAATACATAATTTTCTCCCTGTAATCATCCATTTTAAGATACGGACACATATGAATTTATTCTATCACAAATAGCATACTCTTGGAAATATTCTATTGTATTTTCTTTATACACATTTTGTGCTCTTGAAAAAAACCTTGTCTAATAGTTTTTAATACTATATAATAGAGTAAGTGTCAAAATTAAGAAATCGCAGATATTCTTACATTTTGCAATTAAACGTATAGTATTTTCGAGGTAAAAACCATGGAAAATGATGTTCGGACATTTATAGATGCACTACAAAAACAACTTAAAAAAATAGATTATGTAAAGCCTGAGGATATTCCAAATATTGATCTTTATATGGATCAGATTACAACTTTCATGGAGGAGCAGCTTTCTGCATGCAAGCGATATGATACAGACAAGATTCTTACGAAGACTATGATTAACAATTATGCAAAGAACGATTTACTTCCTCCATCAGAGAAGAAGAAATATACCAAGGAGCATGTTCTTACTCTTATATTTATCTATTATTTTAAGAATATCCTAAGCATAAGCGACATACAGTCTATCCTCAATCCTTTAACGGACAAATATTTTGGCAACAAGGACGGATTCAATATGCAGGATGTCTACAATGAAGTATTCAGCCTTGAGTCTCACGAGTCTGAGAAATTACTTAAAGATCTCGGCAAGAAATTCAAGATTGCTAATGAGACCTTCGCGGACTTTCCTGAAGAAGACAAGCAGTTTCTTCATTCATTTACTTTTATCTGTATGCTAAGCTTTGATGTATATATCAAGAAAATGATTATTGAAAATGTAATAGACGCTCTTAACGAAGAGAAAAATGATAGTGATTCCAAAAATAAAAAGAAATAAACAATAGCCAGCAGATATCTGCTGGCTATTGTTAACTGTCACTCTTTTGTTATTCTATAACTATCATTCTGTAACTGTTATCACTTTATTATTCTTTATCCTCGGTATGTTCAATCTCATCACCCAATCTGGTAAACACCATATCATATCCATCATTCCCATAATTGAGCGAACGGTTCACACGGCTTATAGTAGCGGTAGATGCACCTGTTTTCTCTGCTATATCGAGGTATGTCTTCTGGTCTCTAAGCATCTTTGCCACCTCAAATCGCTGTGACAACGATAACAACTCATTCACTGTACATATATCTTCAAAAAATGTATAACATTCCTCTCTATTCTCGAGACTAAGTATTGCGTCAAATAAATAATCAACTGCTTCTGTTCTTAACTTTTTACTCATTGCCTACTTCCTTCCCCAAGCTGATAAATATTTATTAAATATAGAATGATTTTAGCATATTAAAGTCATAACGTAAACAGATTTCTTGTATTAAAATTTTATTATGATATAATGATGTACTAGCATATTACTTGAAACGAGGATTACATTATGAAAAAAACCGGTTATTTTATAATAACACTTTTACCTTTTGTTATAGCTACACTCATCCAATTTATTGCAGGGCTATACTCTTCTTTTCTATATTTATTTATGAGTTTTTTTGCCGCATTTTACAATTCATCTTCCAGCTTTGACAATGTAACAAAAGATTCCAATTTTTCGACAATGCTTATGATTGTCTACTCACTAATATCAATATGCGTATTCGGCATATGGTATTACAAAAAATATGAAGCTGACTACCTTCCTATGAGGACTCATCCTTTTAACAGAAAGATGCCTGTAAGTCTTCTTGGAATTGTACTTCTTGTACCTGGACTACAGTTTCTAGCCGCTATAATCAATATTTCAATTTACTTTATAACACCACAGGCTTTTGATAAATATGAAAAGCTTATAGAGTCAGCCGGACTTACTGATATGTCTATTATGATGTTTATATACTCTGTAATTCTTGCACCTATTTGTGAAGAGCTTATTTTCAGAGGAGTCACATTTAGTTCTGCCAAAAGAATCATGCCGTTTTGGGCTGCCAATATTTTGCAGGCATTTCTATTTGGTGCCTTCCATATGAATTTTGTACAGGGCTGCTACGCCTTTGTACTCGGTCTGTTCCTTGGATATGTATGCCAAAAAGGGAAAAGTATCTACTTCTCCCTTTTCCTTCATTTTCTATTCAATTTGTGGGCAGCTGTTATAGCACCACTTATAAGTGAAATTAAAACAACTGTATTTACTATCATGATTGTTTTGATATCACTTATTGCTTCACTGGTATTTGGACTTATCCTCTTCAACGCAGGTACCAGAAACTCATACAATACACAATCACGCGCATTACAATAGTTTATATTCTACCTGCATACTATGATGCGCGCATGGTAATATCCGCAGTCTCATATTTTATAATAATTTTATCTGCGCTGTATACTCTGTAAAATTCCTGAAGTATGCGGCGCACAACCATTGTCACGCTGTTTTGTGTAGTATCTACTAAGGTAAGTAACATCTGCATCATAGAAAATCTTGTACTTACATCCACACCTCTAAGCGACAATGCCACAGCTCTTTCGAGTGCCCCAATTACTTCTTCTTTTTCCTCTTTGCTGAGCGGAACTGAATGCTCATAATCAATTGTCAAAAGTACAAGCTGTACCGACTGGTTATTACGCATCGCATATTTCTCAATAAACTCATGTGTATGCATGAACTGTCTATATTCTACTCTATATGCTCCATTGTAATTCACATTGTTCTTGATTGAGAACGCAAGCCTCTCAATATCTAGCAGCTGATTATCCCCACTAAAACCTGCAAGTTCTGCTCTTTTATGGAAACTATATCCCTTTTTGCCATTCTGCTTTACATAGTACAATGCTCTGTCCGCACATCTGAATAGCTGCGAATAATCCCTGCCCTCATTTACGGACAGTGCAACACCAATAGAAAGCGATGTATGTGCAAGTGCCTGCGATTCCTCTATCTTGCTATTGTATGTAAAAAGAATAGAATCGAGTATCTTCTTTACTTCATCAACAGTAGTAACATCGCGTATGAACAGCATGAACTCATCACCGCCCATTCTGCACAGAAATTCATTCTTCGAATGCAGCTTTAGTATGTCTGCTACGAACTTAAGTGTATAATCACCAGTCTGATGTCCAAATGTATCATTAACTTTCTTGAAGTTATCCAAATCTATGATAGCTAACGCTCCATCTCCAAGCTTAAGATACTCTGATATGTGTCTCTCACCTGTTCCGCGATTCCACACCTGTGTGAGATAATCATTATCCGCCTCGAAGCGGCTTTGCTTGATTTCATTCCCAATCAGCTTTGCAACAAGTCTGCTGCTCTCACTGAGAAAATCATTATTATCTGCTGGCTCTTCATCTTCACTGATAAGCTTTAGTGTGCCATCCTCGATCATTCTGACAACAACATCTGACAGATATGGATCAAACTGGCTACCAGAACCATTTTTAATCTCCTTTAAAGCCCCTTCCAAATCATGTCCCTTTTTATAGCTTCTATTGCTTGTCATTGCATCAAAAGCATCAGCTATTCCGATTACTCTTGAAACTAGTGGAATCTCTTCCCCCTTTAATCCTTTGGGATATCCCGAACCATCATAGTGCTCATGATGATACAAGGCTCCATCGCCTATACTCTTGTTACTCTTTATATCCTTTAGTATTTCTGCACCGAGCGTAGTATGTTTTTTGATCAACTCATACTCTGAACTGTTTAACATCGTTGGCTTGTTCAGAAGTCCATATGGTATACCAATCTTGCCTACATCATGTAGAAGTCCTACAAAATAAATATTCTTGACCTCTTCCTTACTCCAGCCAAGCTCTGTGGCAATATCTCCCGCATATCTGGCAACACGCCTGGAATGTCCGACTGTATATTCATTTTTTGAGTCTATGAAATTCGCAAGCATAGTAACTGTCTGCAATGTGATTGTCTCTATCTGATTGTTTGTATCCGAAAGCTGCTTTTCAAGTACCTCTTTTGCATCCTTTAATTTCTCAACAGCGTTAAGCTCACTCGTTCTGTCACAAACTGATACAATAAGATTCGTTGGATGGTTTTTCTTATCCATAATCGTACTTACCGAAATCTCACATATAGCATTATTTTTCTTGGCAATCAGCTTATAACAATCAGTCTCAAGCCCACCGAATGCTCCGGATAAATACTCTAAGGCATCATCCCTTGTAATTGCAAATAACTGTTCAAACTTAACATTCTCCTCCGATGAAACATCAAAAAATTGTTTTGCGCAATCGTTCATCATCACAACATCCATATTCTCATCTATGATAAGAATTGGCGTATCTATATTCTCAAAAACTGACCTACTACAATCATTATTCCTAAACAAAGACATATTTTCCCCTTCATATCGTATTTTAACTTTTACTCCATCTGTATGTTTATATAATCGAAAAACCTAAATAACTAAGAGTCATCATTATAATTCCCGCAAGTATAAGACCTAGAAATACTGCCAGCATAGTCTCTTTTATATCCATATCCAAAATACTTGCTGCAAGTGTTCCTGTCCAGGCGCCTGTTCCTGGAACTGGTATTCCAACAAACAATAACAATGCTAAAAATAATCCTCTTCCTGCTTTTTCCTGAAGTTTATCACCACCCTGTTTTCCTTTTTCAAGGCAGAATGTAAAAAACTTACCAATCACAGGCTTATCTGCTCCCCATTCAAGAACTTTTCTGGCGAAGAAATATATAATAGGCACTGGTATTACATTGCCAATAATACATACTATAAAAGAAGCGACTATTGGCAACCCCAATCCTCGTGATACAATAACAGAACCTCTAAGTTCAAATAAGGGAACCATTGATAAAAAGAAAATTGTTAAATATTGTTTTAGCATATTATCCTCCGATATAGTTTTCTAAAAACGCGATAAGTCTCTCCATCTGTTCATCAGTACCTATGGTAATTCTAAGATACTCATTTATTCTTGATGGCTTATTGAAATGGCGCACATAAATACCTTCTTCTTTAAGTGCTTCAAAAAGCTTCTCCCCTGACATATCTGGATGCCTGGTAAAAATGAAGTTACTCTTTGAATCGCCGAATACAAATCCAAGACGTGCAAGCTGCTTCTTTGTCCATTCTCTTGTATTTATTATTTTATTGGTTGTTGTCTTAAAATATTCCCTATCTTCAAGTGCTGCAACACCTACCTTTATCGTAATCTGATCCATAGTATAGGAATTAAATGAATACTTCACATCATTTAAATACTTAATCAATGTAGGATTGCTAATCGCAAATCCGATTCTTGAACCGGCAAGTGATCTTGATTTGGAATATGTCTGCACTACGATTACGTTATCGTATTTGTCAATGAGTGGAAGCGCACTCTGTCCGCCGAAGTCAATATAAGCCTCGTCTACTACAACTATGACATCCTGATTATCCTTTATAATCTGCTCTACTACGGATAACTCTAAAAGCTCACCTGTAGGTGCATTAGGATTTGGGAATACCACACCACCATTCTCTCTGCCATAGTCAGCAGGATTTATCATCAAATCCTCTGTAAGTGGTATCTGCTCATATGGAATTCTAAGCATGTCTGCCCACACATCATAGAATGAGTATGTTATGTCTGGAAATATGACTGGCTTATCCGAATTAAAAAATGTCATAAAAATCATGGCAAGAACATCATCTGAGCCAACACCAACAAATACCTGTTCATCTGCCACATTATAGTTTACGGCAAGTGCATGTACCAATTCTGAGACTGTTGGATCTGGATAAAGTCTAAGCCTGTCTGCATTAACATCCTTAATTGCCTGAACTACCTCCTTAGCTGGTGGATATGGATTCTCGTTCGTATTAAGCTTTATTATATTTTTATTCTTAGGCTGCTCTCCAGGAACATACGGAACAACCCTGCGTATATTCTCTTCCCACTTTGGCATATTCGTTTCTCCAATAAAAAATTTTGCACAATAATGCGTTAGCATTTTAACTTTACAACATATCTTTTTGTTTGTAAAGTCACAAAAAATTTGTTATTATATAGTGAGCTAAATCTAGTAATTATAGCCTATAAAAAAGCATAATAACTGTATAAAGCTTTCTTTATCTTTAATTTTTTTGGGGGTAATAATATGGCAAAATCAAACACAAAAGATATGAGCGTCGGCTCTCCTACAAAGCTTATTATCGGCTTTGCTTTTCCACTTTTACTTGGAATGCTTTTCCAGCAGATTTATGGTCTTATGGATACTGTAATCGTTGGCCGTTTTCTAGGTGTATCAGCCCTTGCTGCCGTTGGTTCAACTGGAAGTATCAACTTCTTCATAGTTGGCTTCTGTCTTGGAGTATGCAATGGGTTTGCGTTGCCTATTGCCCAGCAATTCGGTGCAAAACAATACGATAATCTCAAAAAGTATGTAGGCAATTCAGCAATACTTTCTGTTATTATAGCAATCTTGATGTCTGTGGTAACTGTAATCCTTTGCAGAAATATCTTAATCTGGATGCAGACTCCTGATGATATTATTGACCAGGCTTACAACTATATCGTAGTTATTTTTATCGGAATTCCTGCAACTATGCTTTATAACCTTCTATCAGGTTATCTGCGCTCGCTCGGTAATTCTACAGCACCATTGGTATTTTTAGTAATATCAGCGTTTTTGAATATTTTTCTTGATATATTATTTATTACCACATTTAATATGGGAGTATTCGGAGCCGCACTTGCTACCGTTATTTCGCAGCTAATTTCAGGGCTTCTAAGCCTTTTATACATCGCATTAAAAGTCGAACTGCTTCACCCATGCCGCAATGACTGGACGCTTAGCAGCACGCATGTGAAAAACCTGTTGTACATGGGATTTCCGATGGGATTCCAATACTCTATCACAGCAATCGGAAGTGTAGTTCTCCAGACCGCTGTAAATACCCTTGGTTCTACCGCTGTGGCATCTATGACAGCCGCATCAAGAATTACTATGTTTGCCTCCTGCCCTTACGATGCCCTTGGTTCTACCATGGCTACATATGGTGGACAGAATGTCGGTGCCGGCACTCTTGACAGACTAAAAAAAGGAATCTCTTCATCAGGAATAATAGGAACTATTTATTCAGCCCTTGCTCTTATAACTATCTACTTCTTTGGGAAAAATATGGTTGGCCTTTTCGTGGATGCCAGGGAAGTGGTCGTAATAGATCAGGCTTATGAATTTCTTGTTATCAACGCAGCTTTTTATCTGCTTCTTCTTTATGTAAATGTAGTCCGATTCATGATTCAGGGAATGGGCTTTTCTGGATTTGCAATGTTTGCTGGTATCGCCGAAATGATAGGCCGAGGACTTATCGCACTTGTATTTGTTCCGATATTCGGATTTAGAGCTGCCTGCTTTGCAAGCCCCCTTGCCTGGCTGTTTGCAGATGCATTTCTATTTCCTGCATTCTTTGCAATGGTCAAAAAATTAGAGCGTCAGCAAAAAAGCTGACGCTTAACTTTTCATTGAATATATTACAATTTTCTTGTTCTGTATTTTGAACTGTACTGTACTTATAAGTTCCTTGATATTGGCAACCTCTGTTCCTATGGTAACTGAAACACCAGGATATACATTTCTCACCACCATGACAGTTGCGTTGTTTGAACGTAGCTTCAGATTTTCAAGATTATCAAGATCCAGCTGACACTTTTTAAGCTCTGACTGTGTCTTAATCTTAGTCCTCAAAAGTGCAAGTCTCTTTGGATCCTTTGAGGAATCTTCGTTCTTAATCTTTGCAATTTTCTCTAGCTGCTCTAACGTAACATCTACTTTAGTGATAAGATTCTTCTTCTCCTCAATACTGCCTCGAAGCATTATCATCTGTTGGAGATGCATCTTCTCTATTCCTACTACTATCTTAGTCTGAGTTCCTTTCTCGCTTCCAAGTGTATATACCTCTATTCCACATGCAGCATATACATATCCACCGATGATATTGGCATGCTTGCCTTCCATAATGATATAGTCATAACAGGTAACATGACAGTTTAATATGGAATCTGTTCTGATAAGTCCATCTGCCCTGACTGTACCGTATTCCATGAATTTGACCTGAAGACTCATCTTCGTCTCTATACAGCCCTTATAGCCACCTATGAATCCACCTCTTATGATTATGTCTTTGCCTGCCTTAATAGTCGCAGCCTCTACTATTCCATCTATTGTGATAGTGCCTGTAGCATTGATAGTCATTCCTGATTTGACATTGCCATGAATAATAACATCTCCACGAAAATCAATGTTACCTGTCTTCATATCAACATCATTACTTATCTCATATACTTCTGAGATAAATACCTTCTCATTCTTCTTCTCTATCCTGCCAGGGCGCTCTGCAATATAGTGACGCTTATCTGGAGCTAATATAAATCCTCTTCCCTGCAATGCTGGCATTGCCCTTCCCGGCTTCGCAAGTATCGGTTTTCCAGTGACTGTCACTCCATTTTTTCCTTCTATCGGCTCATGAATCTCGACTATCTCCTGATTCTCTTCAACAGTCTCTATCAGGTGCAGCTTCTTATAATTCACACTGCCATCATCATTCAATTCCGGCTTCTGATTAAACTCTGTATTGAATTTGTACTCGAAATAGCCGTCTACTCCATCGACTTTCTCTGTTCCTGCTGCAAATTCATATTCTACATTATATAGCTTCTCATCTATTATTTTCTTAATGATATCACTATTGATTCCATATGTGATATGCTTTGATTTTATTGCACTATCGACTTCATTGTAGCTATACTCTTTACCATCCTCCGGTCTAAGAAGTGCTATCCTGGCCTTCATCTGATCTGCCGATATATTTATTTTAATTCCGCCATCATTCATATAGCCCACCAACAATCCTTATAATTTTTCCTAATAAAATTATAGCCTATAAAAGCGGCTTAAGCAAGAATAATAAAAATGAGGGGCAAAATACCTTTTCCCCTCATTTTACTGTTCACACCTAACAGTGTGACCAGCAACGATTACAGCCCATTTAAAATGCCTCTACGAGACAGGGACTGTAATCACATCATAAAATCAAATATACTCATCTGATCAGAGTCCTCAACGATACTCTCGTATTCCTCAATCTCCTGCTGGTTCATCTCTCTTGATGCAACCTGAGTTTCCTGATATATCTGCATGTCATTGTTAAAATATAGTTGTCTGTACTTTACGCTATTATCATCCATAGCAAACAGTATAACCCCTATGCATTCACATAGTCAACAAATCTTGCAAAAGCTTTTCTGCCTTCTTCATCACACTTGTACACACCAGCACATTTAAGTACTTCATTGAATACATGACCGATTTCTTCATGAATGATATCCATTACATTATCTGATGTAATAGCATCATATTTTGGAAGGAATCCTTCTACCCAATCAGCATGTGAAGCAAGTGTCTCTGTCGAGCGCAAATCCTTGCCTGTAAGAATAGCATCACTAAGTTCAGCCATCTCATCCTTTAATCTTGCTGGAAGAACTGCAAGACCCATTACCTCAATAAGACCGATATTCTCTTTCTTAATATGATGTAAATGTGCATGCGGATGGTACACACCAAGTGGATGCTCCTCTGTTGTTATATTGTTTCTAAGAACAAGGTCAAGCTCGTAATCATCACCACGTCTTCTTGCGATAGGTGTTATTGTATTATGAGGCTCGCCATCTGTCTCTGCGAAAATAAATGCATCTTCGTCTGTGTATCCTCTCCATGCAACAAGAATCTTATCCGCAAGCTCAATAAGCTTTTCTTTATCGGCGGAACTTATTCTTATAACTGACATAGGCCACTTAACAATACCAGCCTTGACATCTTCAAAGCCCTTGAAAGTAAGTTCTCTTTCAATAGGTGCTTTTGCCATGGCAAATGTATAATGTCCGCCCTGGAAGTGGTCATGTGTGAGAATAGAACCACCAACTATAGGAAGGTCCGCATTCGAACCTACGAAGTAATGTGGGAACTGTGTCACAAAGTCAAGAAGCTTTCCAAATGTAGCACGTTCTATCTTCATAGGTGTATGCTTAGAATTAAAAACGATACAGTGCTCGTTGTAGTATACATATGGAGAATACTGGAAGAACCAGTCGCTGTTGTTAATTGTAACAGGAATAATTCTGTGGTTCTCTCGCGCTGGATGATTTACTCTTCCTGCATAACCCTCATTCTCTTTGCAAAGCTGGCATTTTGGATAAGCACTCTGCTTAGCATTCTTAGCTGCTGCAATTGCCTTTGGATCCTTCTCTGGCTTTGAAAGATTGATAGTGATATCAAGAGTTCCAAACTCAGTATCTGTTGTCCATTTTTGATCCTTCTTAATTCTCTGTCTGCGGATATAATTACTATCACAGCTTAATTTATAGAAATAATCTGTAGCTGCAAGCGCAGATTCATTCTCATACAAATCTTTGAACTTTGCACGAATCTCACTTGGTCTTGCAACAAGACATCCCATGATTTTTGTATCGAACAGATCTTTATATACGATACTGTTCTCTTTCATGATACCTTTCTCATATGCATATGCCATCATATCTTCCAGGATTGGCTCAAGCTTCTGCTCTGCCTCTTCCTGCGTCCATGCTGACTCCTTTGATACAGCTTCAAATACGCTGTCCTCTATATCATCTACCTCAAAAAGTTCAAGCAATCTGTTTACTGTATATACCTCATCATCCTTAGTTATAAGGCCCGTTGTTATACCATATTTTACTAATTCTAATATTCTCTCCGTAATCATATACTCCGCCACCTCTTAAATTAATCTGCTTGGTCCATCACCTATAGATACTACATAGAATTCAGGAGTCTTTCCAACTTTCTCCTGATATGCTTTTGTAAGGTGATCCTTGAATGTATCGATAGCCTCATCCTTTACAAGGCTGACTGTACATCCTCCGAATCCACCACCTGTGATTCGTGAACCGATGACGCCATCAATCTTCCATGCTTCTTCTACAAGTACGTCTACCTCTTCACAAGATGTCTCATAGTCATCTCTAAGTGAAACATGAGATGCATTCATAAGCTTTCCAAAAGACTCAATATCATTATTCTTAAGAGCAGCAACAGCCTTAATTGTACGCTGGTTCTCATATACAGCATGCTTAGCTCTTGCACGGTTAACCTCGTCCTTGATAGCACTCTTGTACTTCTCAAACTCTTCTTCTGTGAGTTCGCCAAGTGAGTTTATTCCGCATACAGTCTGTAAATCCTTAAGTGCCTGTGCGCTCTCATTTCTTCTATCATTGTAGGCAGATGTAACAAGGCTATGCTTAACCATAGAGTTTGTAACAACAATCTTTGCGCCATCTAATTTAACTGGTGCATACTCATAAGAGAGGTCTGCTGTATCAAGGAAAATAGCATTGTCTGCTTTTCCCATTGCAGATGCGAACTGATCCATGATTCCACAGTTGCATCCGTTGAAATTATTCTCTGAATACTGTCCAATCAAAGCAATATCCTGATTTGATACATCAAATCCATACATATCCTTGAGCATGTATCCTGTTACTACCTCAAGCGATGCTGATGATGAAAGTCCTGAACCATTTGGAATATTTCCAAATAAAGCAATATCAAGACCACAGTCAAGCTTCATTCCTCTTCCTTCAAATGCCCAGATAACTCCCTTTGGATAATTAGTCCACTCGCCATCTTCTTTTGCAACTAAGTTGTCGAGTGAATCTTCGATTACTCCAAGCTTCTCGAAGTTCATAGAGTAGAATCTAAGCTTTCGGTCTTCTCTCTTTCTTACTGCCATGTATGTACCGATTGTAAGGGCACATGGAAAAACATGACCGCCATTATAATCTGTATGCTCACCTATTAAATTTACACGCCCCGGAGCAAAATATACTCTGATATCCCCGTCTGCTCCATACAATTTCTGAAACATTTCTAATACATCCTGCTGAATCATTTTTCTCTCCTTTTCTATATTAATCTGTGTTCATTAGTATCTCTGTAACTTCTTGATAATTCTATTATAACCGTTACTTTTTCGTTTGCAATACACTGAACCGTATTTGCAACATAACAGAAAAAGGATGCAACAAAATTACATATTTATTTCTTAAAATCACGAATAAGTTCAAGTGCTGGCAATACATTACCGTCATAATCAAAAAGCGCCTGATTTGCCCATTCATTTCCACAAGGACCTGGATCGTTCATATATTTAAGCGATGCAGGTGTAGCCCATCCTGAACCTGGAACCGGTATCCATGCTGGCTCCCACCAGAAGAAACCTGCGCCATGATTATCAGCCACATTTACTACTCTGTTTAAGAAATCTGCTGTAAAATCCTTTTGTCCTTCTATAGTCATTGGATACTCAATCTTCGCAACAAGCTCAGGCTTTGTAGCATAACCCTTTCTCTCACTGTCAGAAAGCTTCTCATAATCTTTGTAGTCCTCCATCGTATATCCCATGGATACTTCAGCTATTATAAGATCCTTGCCATATCTTTTAGCAATGTCATTCATATTGTATTCCAGCTGGTCGAGAGATCCATGCCAGAACGGATAGTAAGACAGACCAATATAGTCAAAGTCCTCACCTCTTGCTGTGTAATTGTCAAACCATCTGCGGTAAAGTTCATTATTTCCGCCATTGTCAAGGTGAATCATAATCGGAATATCTGCATTTACCTTACGGCATGCACGGATTCCAGCACTTACAAACCTGGCAATGTTGTCATAATTTGGCACCTGTCCTTCTGGCCAAAGCAGACCATTGGAGAGCTCGTTTCCAACCTGAATCATAGTAACATTCACACCAGCCCCAATTATCTTTGTGAGAGACTCTAGTGTAAAATCATATACTGCTTTTTCAAGTTCATCGACTCCATATGAAGCCCATGCCTTTGGCTTGATCTGTTTACCCGGGTCTGCCCAGAAATCACTGTAATGGAAATTAAGAAGCACTCCAAATCCAGCATCTGTAACTTTTTTACCTATAGCAATTGTCTCATCAAGGTCATTGTTTCCAGCTCCATATGGTTCTCCATCTTCAGACTTTGGATCATTCCACAACCGAAGTCTAATTGTATCGACATCATACTCCCTCATGATATCAAGGATATCTTTCTCCTGTCCGTGGTCATAATATTTGGCACCACATCTTTCTAATTCAAGTAAAGTGGATAGATCCATTCCTTTAATAAATCTGCTCATTTTCTCTCTCCTTATTTCTAATAATTAAATACCTCTAAAGCAGAAAGTAAATACTTTTTTCTTTGACACATCCAGTAAATATTCTGGATGAACCCTGGCTCCCCAGCTGTCATCTCCAGCCACACCCATCTGAGCCTGCGCAACTCTTACTACAGTGTAATGAACTTCAGGAAGTTCAAATTTGTGAGCTGCATTTTCAATCTCATGTGGTGTATATGGAAGTGCTGAGAATGTAAGCTCGTCTCCGAAGAAAAGCATTCCTCTTCCTTTCATGTCAGTTACTTTTGCATAACGCACATCGCACTTTGCGCCACATTCCTGTGGAACAAGATACTCTGCCATATTGTCAGCAACTTTGTTAGAATATACTCCAAATTTACCGCCAAGCTTACGATCTGCATATGTCTCGGCTTCTCCCCTGCCGTACCATGTTACGTTGTCGTAATCAGCCTTAAATTTAAACAGCATACCAAATTCAGGCATATCTCCAAGTTCGGCCACTGGATCATATGTCATAGTTGTCTCAATTGTTCCATCTCCAAATACATTGTATGATACAACACACTGGCTTCTTGGTGTCGTAGGCATATTGTATGTGTAAGTAAATTTAACACTGTCTGCAAGTTCTTCAATCTTCGGTGTTGTATCATCAAAAAGTCCCGCCTGTCTTGTTGTTACATACATGCTGGCAATCTTCCACTGTGCATATCTATGCTGCATGAGATTTCCGTTATCATTGCTTACTGGTGCTCTCCAGAAATTTGGAAGTGGCACATAATTTGGAAGCATCTCAACTCCACCGTATACATATGATACAAGTCCATCACCGATTTTTGAAAAAATAGCGGAGAAGTTCTCACCCCTTACACCTACTGTATTATTTCCATTAATAAGTGTGATTGGCTTGTCACAACTATAGCTTTCTACCGCTTTCTTTCTCACCTGCTGACCAAAAGCAACCTCATGTCCAGCATCTGCCCATATTGTATTCTCCTTAAGAACAAACGATACTGTGATTATAAACTCAGCACCTGTTACGTCCGATTTGATATACTCAGTAATCTTCTTAGGTATATCATAAGTCTTTTCACCAAGTGGGGCAACCGCAATATTTTCCCTGCATGACATCACCTGTCTGCCATCTGCAAGAAGAATAATTTTTGCATCATAAGTGTTTGTATTTATAAATAAATTCTTGTTCTTTACCTTGTATTTATCACCGTCAAATTCAACTGAAATATTCTGGTAATTGAATTTAACTTCCTGCATCTTTGGTGAAGCCTCTCTGTCTCCTCCATATGCAATTCCGTTTCCGCTGAAGCTTCCATCTGTCGGTCTGTCGTTCAAGTCTCCGCCATAAGCAAGGAACCATTTACCATATCTGTCCTTGGTATATACTGACTGATCAATATAATCCCATATAAAACCGCCCTGATATCTTGGCTCTGTATCTGTAAGATCAGTATACTTGTTCATTCCTCCACACGAATTTCCCATTGCATGAGTGTACTCACAGCATATAAAAGGCTTATCTTTGTGCTCTGCAAGAAACTCCTTAATGCCCTCAACAGTCGTGTACATCTGGCTTTCCATATCACTCGTATCATTAAATCTTCTATCATGGAACACACCTTCATAATGGACAAGTCTGCCTGGATCAAGCTTTCTAAAAAGCTGTGACATCATATAAATCACTTTACCGCCAAATGACTCATTACCGCATGACCATATTAGAATTGATGCATGGTTCTTATTAGCCTGATACATAGAATTGGCTCTGTCTAAAAGCATTTCCTGCCACTCTTCTTTATCTCGTGGAACCACATAATCAATATCCTTAACACCTTTTTCATATGCCTCAAATGTACCGTGAGATTCAAGATTTGTCTCTGCAATCATATAAAGTCCATATATATCACAAAGCCTATATATAAGCGAATCGTCTGGATAATGACTTGTTCTGATTGCATTTATATTATTTCTTTTCATTGTGACAATATCTTTTATTACTTCCTCACGAACCGGAACACGTCCGCACACTGAGCTGAATTCATGACGGTTTGCACCCTTGAATACGATTCTCTTTCCATTAAGCATCATAATTCCATCAACCATCTCAAATCTTCTGAATCCAACATTTTCTGATATCACCTCAGTAATATTAGACTTAGTATCTTTTACCGTAATTCTGAGTTCATACAATGCTGGTTCCTCGGCGCTCCATAGCTTTGGCTCTTTAATCTGTGTGACGTATGTTGATATGTCTCCATCTTTTAACTCAATCTCACACGATGCCACTACAGGTGTCTCTTCTGTCACTTCATCAATTGAAACCGATCTTACAGCCGCATCATGAAGTTCGAACTTAACTGTTCCATCTCCCTCTGCTGTTACAGATGCAGATAATGTACCCACCGAAAAATCTTTTAGGAGTGTTGGAACAATTTTCACATCTGATACATGAGTATCAGGTATCATATAAAGATATACATCTCTGAAAATTCCTGAGAATCTATAGAAATCCTGATCTTCGCACCATGAGCTGGATGTCCATTTCCACACTCTTACTGCAAGCTTATTCTCTCCTTGTTTCAAAAAAGAAGTAAGCTCAAACTCTGATGCATCAAATGTATCCTCACTATAACCTACATACTTACCGTTGAGCCACAATGCAAATCCGCTTTCCACCCCCTGGAATGAAATAACAATTCTCTTGCCCTCCATTCTCTTTGGAACTGTAAAATACTTCACATAGCTTGCAACTGGATTAAATATTTCAGGGATTTCTCCTGGATTAATCTCTTCTGCTGCATCCCATGGATATGTAGTATTTGTATAATGTGGATTGCCATATCCTTCCATCTGGATGTGTGCCGGCACTCTTATATCATCCCATGTATGACAATCAAAATCTACTTTTTCAAATCCATCTATTGCATGTGCCATATTCTTTGCATATGCAAACTTCCACAATCCATTAAGATTTTCCCTTAAACTTGTCTCCTGACTTATTCTCTCATTCTCTGTAGCATATGCGATATGATCTGAATGAGCCGGCAATCTGTTCTGCTCAAAAATCTCTGGATTCTTTAAAATATTAATATCAAACTTATCCATTTTATACTCTACCCTTTCTTTCATCATCTGATGAATATCCATATCTCAAGATTCGCTTGTGAATCTTTCTGTGGGCCGCTGGTCATCTATGCTGACTTTTTATTTCCAAAGCTCCGCAATCATTGCGTAGCGCATATCCCCGACCTGGATATAGCAAATCCAACTGCCCTTATATAGAGAAAAAAGGAGGCAAATTGCTCTGCCTCCTATGTATTTATTTAACTGCACCTGTAATACCTTCTGCAAACTGTTTCTGTAATACAAAGAAGATAATCATTGTTGGTACTGAGCAGAATAAAACGCCCATCATAAGAGTACCGTAATCTACAGTGTAACCAGCTGCAAGGTTTGCAATAAGCATTGGCATTGTCTGTGCATCTGGCTTATTGAGAACTACCTTTGGCCATAAGTATGAATTCCATGAATTCATGAATGTGATAACCGCTGCTGCTGCATATGTAGATTTCATTACAGGCATATACATTCTAAAGAAAATTCCAAATTCACTAAGTCCATCTATTCGGGCTGCTTCGAGTATATCTACCGGGAAGTTTCTCGAATTCTGACGGAACATCATAATAAGGAATGGTGTTGAAATTGTTGGAAGCATGAATCCAATAAATGTATTAAGCATTCCCATCTTTGATACCATCTTAAAAAGTGGAATCATTGTAGCTACCTGAGGTACCATCATCGCCAGAAGAATAACTGAGAAAAGTTTATCCTTTGCCTTATCATGGTAAAGCTCAAATCCATATCCGGCTAATGAACATACGAAAAGTGCAACTATTGTAAGAATACCGGCATCTATAAATGAATTGCCCATTGCTTTCCATAAATCCTGACCAGCTATTAACTTCCTGAAATTTTCTGCTGCCTCTGTACCAAATGTGAGCTTACCATTTGCAACATCAAGTGTCTTGTTTGTTGCTGCAGATATCATCCAATAAAAAGGAAATACTGAGATGAATGATACAATGATAAGAAAAATGTATGAAGGTATAAGTCTTCTTTGGATTGTTGATTTATTTCTCTTCTTAGTCACGAGTATCACCTACTTTCATATTGATAAATGCAAGTACTGCAACAAGTATAAATATAAAGAATGACATAGCTGATGCATAACCAAAATCAGCAACGCCCTTTCCGAATGAGTTGTTGTATACGTAATGGGACATTGTGATTGTTCCATTTGCAGGTCCACCACTTGTTAAGTTTACAGACTCATCGAAGAGCTGTAATGTACCATTGATTGACATGATTGCTGTCATAACAATTGTTGGTTTAAGAAGTGGTACGGTAACGCCCCAGAATGTCTGCCATCCATTAGCTCCGTCAATCTTAGCCGCCTCATATACTGAGTACTCGATATTCTGAAGTCCTGCAAGGAAGAATACCATATTGTATCCTGTCCATCTCCAGATAAGTGCGATGATTATTATTGCTTTTGCACTTGCAGCATTTCCAAGGAAATTATAATTTTCCGAAAAAATTCCAAGGTTTACAAGGATTGTATTGACAAGTCCCTGTGTTGCAAAAAGTGATTTAAAAATCAAAGAATATGAAACAAGTGATGTAGCGCATGGTAAAAATACACATGTACGGAAAAATCCTTTAAACTTCAGATTTCTATTATTAAGAAGTTGTGCCAATAACATTGCAAGGACAAGCATCACCGGTACTTCTATAAGTAAATATAAGAAAGTATTAAATATTGAACGTACAAATATCTGATCATTGAACATTCTATGATAATTTCTGATTATCGGATCCGCCCAGTTCATGTTAGTTCCAGCACCAGTTTTAAACGATGTAATAACTGCCTGAATAATTGGATAGAAACTCATAACCGCAATAAGCAATGTCGCAGGTGCAAGGTAAATCCAACCTGCTGCTTTCTGCTTTGCAGTTATGCTCATTCCTTTCTTTTTCTTGTTCACGTGAGTCCCCCCTATCTGATAAACGGGGAGTCGATCTCCGCTCCCCGTCTAAAGTTCATTTATAGTGTGGTTAAGATTATAATTATAATCCCATCTTAGTTCTTAACTGCTGCTCTGCATTCTCAATTTCTGAATCGAAATCTGCACCGTCTCTGATATTGATAATGGCTGGTGCAATGAATGATCTGGCATCATAATGGAAATCACTCTGCTCTACAACCTGTACATGAGATCCCATCTCAACGATATCAGCGTAAATTGCCTGTCCATTGAAATACTCATCTGGCTGATTGTATACATCTGATTTACCAGCTGAGATACAGCATGTGATAACACCACCCTTTTCAAGAGCTCCATCATATGTAACAGTGCTTCCGCCAAATGTGTAAGCTAAGAATTTCTTTGCAAGGTCTGAGTTCTTGCAGTTACTTGTTACATAAAGAGAAGATCCACCATTTGAAGCATATCCTTCACCACCATTAAGTGTAGGTAATGTTGTGATAGCCCATTTTCCTTTGTTGTCAGTTACTTTCTTGATTGTAGGAATAATCCAGTTACCATTCATAACACCTGCAACCATGTCTCCCTGAATTGCCTGATCTGTGTAGTCTGACCAGTCATTTGCAAGGTAAAGAACGTTCTTCTGTGCCATCTCTACGATAACCTTGATGATTTCATTGATTGTCTTATTATTAACAATATCCGGTTCACCATTCTTGAACTGTGAGACACCTTCTGCCTGAGCCATCATGTAAACAAGGTCATTTCCATCTCCATCCATGCAAAGGAGATACTTGCCTGTCTTGTTGTATACATCCTCACCAACTTTGATGAAGTCTGACCATGAAATTCCTTTCATTTCATCTAATGAATGTCCTGCTTCCTCAAGAAGGTCAGTTCTGTATGCCATGATAACTGTTCCGTTATCAACTGGTAATCCGTAATGAACATCATCTATTGTAGAGTAGTCAAGCTTCTCAGCTCCGAAATCACTCCAATCAACATCCGCATCATTTACGTCCTGCCATGCATCAGGATAATTTGCCTGATATTGTTTGAAGTAGTGATCCTGGAATAATACGATGTCTGGCAATGTGCTGTAGTCAGCTGACTGACCTGCTAATGTAACTGCATTCTCGATATCAGATGACTGTGACTGCTCCTCGATAACAAGTTCAAAATCAGGATCTACGTTCTCTTTATAGTCGTCTGCTGCTGCCTGAAGTGCCGGAATATTAAATCCTTTATCCCAAGCCCAAACTACTAATTTATTTTCACCCTCTTTAGCAGCTCCTGCACTCTGTCCCTTTTCTGTGCCATTGCCTCCTGACGAATCAGATCCTCCACAGCCTGCAAACATTGATGCAACCATTGTTGTTGCAAGTAATACTGATAATACTTTCTTCTTCATGTTTTTCCCTCCAGATAAAATTATATTTCGAGCTTGTTAACAAATTGTTCACGCGTTAATTGTGTATTTTAACCAATTTGCTTCCCCCGACTCTTGATTACATAGTTATTATAACTAAGTTTCGTTTGTAATTGTTATCATATACGACGTTAAAACACGCAAATTCAGTCAATTCCATACCAAAATATCTTTTTTCGAGCATTTTCACCAGCATACATGTTAATATTTTGTTAATATTTACCAGCCTTTTAGTGCAGAAATCCTAAAATTAAGTAGTCTATGCTCATAATTGCTTGGGTTAATCTTCCATTGATATGGTGATGTATCAAGATACTTCTTAAAATTTCTATTGAAGGTAGATGTCGTAGCAAATCCACACTTTGCTGCGACCATATCCATAGAATCATTGCTTTTCTTCATAAGATCACAGGCTCTTTGTATTCTTATCAGATTGACATAGTCCATAGGTGACATATTTATGTATTCTTCAAATATCCTTCTAAAATGTGTCTCACTCATACTGCATATTCCTGCAAGTTCATTTGCTTTCATCGGCTTATCATAATTTTTATTAACATAATCAAGTGCCGCTGCAATCTGAGCCATATTTGTTCCTTTTACAGACTGCTCATCCTCTATCTGAACATCACTTTTACGAACAAGATCTATTACAAGTGTCTTAAGAAATAATGATATTTTCTTCTGATAATACGGCTTTTTGTTCTTAGCCTCTTCAATTATTGAATTAATTATAACAGTAAGTTCTCCGTCCTTATCCTCCCCCATAAACATAGCAGTCTTGTTCAATGATTCTATTACTTTGGACTGATATACAGGATTCTGCGGAAAAATCTCTTCTACTATACTTTTGAGGTCAAAGAAAATATATTCCCAGAAATTATTATTTTCTCCATCACTTACAGTAATATGTGGAAAGTTCTCTGGAATCACTGTAAGGGTACCATCATGATATCTATAGACATCACTGTCCAGATACATGTTTCCATCTCCATATCTGCAAATGCCTATTTCTGTAAGATTATGAAAATGTAAATGTAACTCGTCATGTCCATAAACTCTTACCCAGCTGTCACCATATAAGACTAATGCCGACTCACCTTGTGGAATCTCGTAGAAACGAAATTCCATCGTATCTTTTTTCTTTCTCGCCATACTCTCACGTATAATCCAATTATCCTCTTTTGAGGTTAATGGATTATTCTCCTTTCTCCCATTTCTTGGGTTTTACT
>CAKRLV010000031.1 GCA_934359755.1 uncultured Agathobacter sp. | reverse complement strand
GTGATCCGGGATTTTGTCGCGCAGTTTCATTTGGATTGATAATTGTCCGAAGATAAGTTAAGACGTGGTTAGCATAGGCTAACACGAAACCCTTTAAATATAGGAAAAGGAAATTTTACATCGGAAACGAGGAAAATTATAATGAAGAAAACATTAAAACCGGAAACCACAAAACCACAATATGTTGTGACAACAGACATTACTTATGCGCAGGTTGATTCCTGGTTCGGTCATTGCCGGAGAGATCTCAAACTGGATCTCATCTATCCGGAGGACGGGGAAGGAAAGACATATCCATGTATTGTATGGATTTGCGGTGGCGCATGGCAGCGCATGGACAAAGCAGCGCATCTGGCATATCTGGGCACACTGGCACAGGAAGGGTTTGTTGTTGCCAGCGTAGAGTACCGGACATCCAACGAGGGAACACATCCGATGCAGCTGTGTGATATCAAGGCAGCAATCCGATATCTTCGTGCATATGCAAAAAGATATCGGATTAACAGTGAAAAATTTGGTGTGATGGGAGAATCTGCAGGAGGATATCTGACATGTATGGCAGCACTGGATCAGGATAAAAAACTGGATACAGGTGAGTATCTGGAGTATTCCAGTCAGGTTCAGGCGGCCTGTCCGTGGTATCCGCCGACCGATGCGTCCCATTTTCCATATGATGATGTGGAAAAGGCAGCCATGTCTTCAGAGTCGCTGCTGATGGGATTTAATGTTATGACACATCCGCAGGAAGCTTATGAGAATTCCCCGGTTTCCAAAGTGACACCGGATGCGCCACCATTCCTGCTGATTCATGGAACCAAAGACAGTACCGTGCCTTTTTCGCAGAGTGAGGAATTGTATGATGCGTTAGAAGCAGCCGGCTGTGATGTGACATTGCTTGCGCTTGATGGTGCAGAGCATGCGGACCTGATGTTTTTCCAGGATGAAGTATGGCAGCAGATCATTGCATTTTTTAAACGGACATTATAATAAGTCCGGCGAAAGCGTGTAATCAAATAATTATACCAAAAGTTAGGTGCTATTTTCATGTCAATGCATCAATTTATTTAATTATTTTGCTCGAAAATCAAGTGTTTATACCAGATTTTCCGGTGGGAAAGTTGAGTAAAATAATTAACTGTAATGTTTATTTATAAAATAATTAGCTGTAGTGTTTACTTATAGTAATTAGCTGTAATTAATTGAGAATTTTTTTATATTATTGTAGTATAGTGGGTGGTATAAGTTTACAAAACGGGTAAGCGTTTCTACCAACCGCCAAAAGGGTTGACTACCGAGTTGAATACGGAGGTATAAGTATATGTTTGATGTTGTAATTATTGGAGCTGGTCCTGGAGGAATATTTACAGCTTATGAATTAATCGAGAGAAATCCAGATTGTAAGATTGCAGTATTTGAGATGGGACATGAATTGAAATTAAGAAAATGCCCTATAGATGGAGATAAGGTTAAATCATGTATTCATTGTAAGAGCTGTTCTATCATGAGCGGATTTGGAGGAGCAGGAGCTTTTTCAGATGGAAAATATAACATCACAAATGATTTTGGTGGAACGTTGTATGAATATATTGGCAAAAAAGAAGCACTTGATTTAATGGAATATGTTGACAAGATTAATCTTCGTTATGGCGGAGAGGGAACAAAGCTTTATTCTACTGCAGGCACAAGTATTAAGAAAGTCTGCATGCAGAATGATTTGCATTTGTTGGATGCATCAGTCAGACACTTGGGAACTGATATCAATTATGTAGTGCTAGAAAATCTGTATGATCATTTAAAAGATAATGTAGAATTTCATTTTGATTGTGCAGTAGATCATGTCGAGTGCATAGATGGTGGTTACAGGATATATTGTGGCGATAATACCTATGATGGTAAGAATTGTGTAATTTCTGCAGGGCGAAGCGGAAGTAAATGGATGGAGAAGATTTGTAAGGATCTTGATATCAATACCAAATCTAATCGTGTGGATATAGGTGTGAGAGTCGAACTTCCAGCAGAGATATTTGCTCATCTGACTGATGAATTATATGAGAGCAAGATAGTATATCGTACTCAGAAATATGAGGATCTTGTGCGTACATTCTGTATGAATCCAAGAGGTGCTGTAGTAAATGAGAACACTAATGGTATTGTAACCGTAAATGGACATAGTTACGAGGATGCTGCACGTCAGACTAAGAATACTAATTTTGCACTTCTTGTTGCAAAGCATTTTTCAGAACCATTCAAAGATTCAAATGGATATGGAGAGAGTATTGCAAGACTTAGTAATATGCTTGGCGGGGGAGTGATTGTACAAAGATTTGGTGATTTGATTCGTGGACATAGAAGTACACAGAAGAGAATTGAAGAATCATTTACAGTTCCTACTTTAAATGCGGCAGCAGGAGATCTCAGTCTTGTTCTTCCAAAGCGAATACTTGATGGAATTATTGAGATGATTTATGCACTTGATAAGGTGGCACCAGGTACTGCTAATGATGATACATTATTGTATGGTGTAGAAGTTAAGTTCTACAATATGGAGGTAGAAGTGGATCATAACCTTATGACACATCATGAAGGATTGTATGTCATAGGTGATGGAAGTGGTATTACACATTCATTGTCACATGCATCTGCAAGTGGAGTGCATGTGGCAAGACAGATTATCAAATAGATATAGTGAACAATAAATATATTGGATGTGTCACAGTAGATATTGAACTGACTTCTATTACAAATCTTATTTCAGATATCAGGATTGGCGATACAGGAAGTGCTATTTTGATTACTGGAACAGGTACATATATGGCGGGTGTAAGTGAGGATAAGATTCAGAATGAGATAAATATTACAGAAGATGACCATGATGGCTGCTATTTCATTTATAGCAATTGTAATTGCTGTTGTTATTGTTTACTACAGGTGAGAGTTATTGCAAATAGTATCAGCAGAGTGCAGAAATTCGCAGGATCTCTTGTGGGTGGTGATTTTACTGTAAATCCTATCACCGTTAAATGGCAGGATGAGATAGGTAACATGAGTGATTCACTAAATCAGATGTACGATAGTAATAAGGGCATCATTTCAAATATTAAGGAACACTTTTCGAGTATGGATGAGGCAAGCATTAAGATTAGAGAGGCAGCGCAGAATACTACAGAGCTTAGTTCTAATATCATGGAGGCAATTACGCAGCTTTCAGGAAATGTAACTGATATCTCTGATATGTCAGATAGGCAGGATATCATAGTAAGAGATTTGAATGATGTAGTAAGCAAGTTTACTTTGGATTAATGTATGAAAAGAGAAAGAGATATGAAATCAATTAGAAAATTACTTGTACTGGTATTAGCGGTTACACTGGTTTTGGGAATGTGTCCGATTGATTCGCAGGCAGCAGTAAAGACAAAACTAAATAGAACCAGTGCCAGTATTTATGTAGGAAAGACTGTTTCATTAAAAATTAAGGGGACAGGTAAAGCTGTAAAATGGTCTTCATCTAATGCTAAAATCGCAAAAGTTTCAGTCAATGGAAAGGTTATAGGTCTAAAGGCTGGAAAAGCAGTGATTACTGCGAAGGTATCAGGCAAAAAGTACAGATGCAGGATTAATGTGAAAAATCCTTATCTGAATGTGACAAAGAAAACTATTACCCAAGGAAAGAGTTTTAATTTAAAGCTGACGGGAGGTTTGGCAATTAAATGGAGTAGTTCTAACGATTCAGTAGCTGTAGTTTCTGCAAAAGGAAAGGTTACGGCGAAGGAAAAGGGAACAGCTATTATTACATGTAAGTGTAAAAATGGAAATATTTACAAGTGCCAGGTTACTGTAAAAATCAGCGGCAATAGTTCAAATGATAACGGTTCAAATGATAACGGTGGAAATGATGATTCAAATATATCTGATAATGGACACATGCATGTTTATAAACTGGTAAGAATCATAAAAGAAGCAACAGACACTGAATTCGGAGAAGCTGAATATGTATGTAAAGTAGAGGGCTGTGGCAAAACTGAAATCATGCAATATGGAAAAGAGGTACAGTTCGCATATCAGTTACCAGAAGAAGGCAGTGCACAACAGACGGCTACACGATATGGATATTGGGATACAGACTCAGCAAAAGATATTCTGGAAGGTATCAATGAATATCGCAGGGAGAAAGGATTTTCTGATTTACAATATCTGGATAAATATGAGCCTTATATGAGAGAGCATGTGATGAGTTGTTATTTCAATGTCTGCGATTTCAATATCAGACCTGAGGGTAAGTCAGTGCGTTTCATTTGTGAAGGAATCGGATCATATAGTCATGATAAGACATATTTTAAAACAAAGCCTGGATTACTACAGCCAGGAAATGACGGAATAAATAATGCAAATTTATTTGAGAGAGAGGATATAGAGGTGGGAGTAGGGTGCTTTGCTTCAATCGTTTATTACTCTCCATCAAAAAATATGTCACAGCAGTACTATTCAGAAGAGTACTGGCAGCCAGCAATTGTTTATGATATAGTAATTTGCATTTTTGAGGATATGTAAGATATAAATTTTGAGCAAAGGTTTACTTTTTAACAAATGAGTGGTATTATGGCTACGGATTTTTTGAGTAAAGGAGGCAAAGATATGGACAGTTGTGATAGTAATAGTACAAGTACATATTGCGATGGAAATTGCTTGGATTATATTATCATGACTGCCATTGTCTGAGCCAGTAAATATATATTTAAGTCTATCCACCGCAGTGACATCACAACATCAAGTGTTTGTAGTATTTGCTACGGTGGATTTTTTATGCTCTTTTTTAGGGAGAATGGAGGCTTAATGTGAGAAAAGAAGTATTAAAGGAACCAATGTTTGTAGAAGATATTGTCGCTATCATAAGAAGTGGCTTAGATAAGGAGACCCTTCAGGACAGATTAGGTGATTATCATGAGATGGATATTGCACACAGCCTTGAATATCTGACGAAAGAAGAGAGAATCAACTTATACAGCAATCTGGGGGATGAGTGGACTGCAAATATCATCTCATATATAGAGGAACCACAGGAATATATAGAGGAATTGGGAGTAGATAAGCTTGCTCAAATCATAAATGAGATGGATTCTGATGATGCTGTTGATTTGCTTGAGAATATAGATAAGGACACAATCAGGAAACTGCGTCCATTTCTTGATGAGGATGTTAAAGCAGATATCAGGCTGATTAATTCCTATGATGATGATGAGATAGGTAGCCTGATTACTACAAATTTTATCTGCATATCAAAAAAGCTTACGATTCGTCAGGCAATGCATGAACTTGTAATACAGGCAGGTGACAACGACAATATTTCAACAATATACGTAGTGGATGAGGAAGACAAGTTCTGCGGAGCAATTGATTTAAAAGACCTGATAGTTGCAAGGGACTATGAAGAGTTAGACGATATTATAAGTTATTCTTATCCGTATTTATTAGACCATGAGGAAATTTCTGAGAGCATAGAGAAAATCAAGGACTATGCAGAGGATTCCCTTCCGGTATTAAATAGCCAGAAAAAAATAATAGGTATCCTCACAGCCCAGGATGTAATCGAGGCAGTGGACGAAGAAATGGGAGAGGATTATGCGAAGCTGGCTGGTTTAACAGCGGAAGAGGATTTAAAAGAGACTACGGCAGAGAGTATGAAGAAGCGTCTTCCATGGCTTGTAATCTTATTATTTTTAGGTATGGGGGTATCGACTGTAGTTGGAGCATTCGAGGGCGTTGTGGCAGTTCTTCCTATTGTAATTTGTTTTCAGTCTCTTATACTTGACATGGCAGGAAATGTAGGAACACAGTCACTTGCTGTGACAATACGTGTTCTTATGGATGAGGAACTGACTGGCAAAGACAAATTTACACTTATCATAAAAGAGATGAAGGTTGGATTCAGCAATGGGCTTTTGCTTGGAATTATGTCTTTGATTTTCTTAGGCGTATATATATGTCTGTTTAAGAAATATACAATATTCAGTGCCTTTATGATAGCAGGTTGCGTTGGAGTATCTCTTATGGTTGCAATGCTGATTTCAAGTATGGTGGGAACATTAGTGCCACTATTTTTCAATAAGATAAAGGTTGATCCTGCTGTTGCGTCAGGACCACTTATCACCACGGTAAATGACTTAGTTGCCGTAATCACATATTACGGGTTAGCATGGCTTATACTGATTAAAGTCTTTAATATGGTATAGTTATTCATTTGTGAATATAGCTAATTTATAATCGAAAATGCACTTGAATTATAGGTGGCTCTATAACATAATGTGAGTAGCGATGCAAAGTCATATTATTTATCGCATTGCAAAGAAAAGAGTTAGGATAATAGGGGAAATATTTATGAATACTTTAAGTATTGTTGCACCAGTTATAATTATGATTTTTATTGGTTACATAATGAAGATAACTGGCATGATGAAAGACGAAGGCGTTGACAATATCAAGAAATACATAGTAAATATTGCATTGCCACTTCTGATATTTCATGCGGTAAGTGTAGCAGAGTATAATATGCAGACTATTATTATATTTGGAATTATGATGGCTGCCATGATAATTGCACTTCTTATTGGATACGCAGCAAAGAACATGGTATCGGAGCCATTGCGCAAATATTTTCCATTTATGGTTACAGCGTATGAAGGTGGAATGCTTTGTTACCCTCTTTACCAGAATATGTGTGGAGAGGGCAGACTTTCCAATATAGTAATCATAGATCTGGCAACATGTGTCTTTGTATTTGGAATATATATTGGGCTTCTACAGCTGACCGATCAGAACATTCCGTTTAATCCAAAGCAGCTTGTAGTGAATGCGTTTAAGACACCATCATTTATAGGTCTGATAATTGGTCTCGGACTTGGAATAAGCGGTTTGATGAATAGATTTCTCGCACTTCCTATTGGTGATACATATATGAGTATCAAGAATATGATAGTGGCGCCTGTGAGTCCTATGATTTTGATATGTGTGGGATATAGTCTGAATCTGAAAAAGGATATGCTCACGGATGTTGCAAAGACGGTTGCTATGAGATTTGTAGTACAGATGCTGCTTCTTGCAGGAACGATTCTGATTATGAAGCAGGTAGGAATTAACAAATATATGCTTGCTGCATTTTGTGTATACTTTTTATCAGCACCGAATTTTAATCCAGGAAATTTTGTCAGGCATGAGGAACCCAATAAGTACATTGCGACAACGACATCCGTTTATTGTCTGGTGACAATAGTTGGATATATCGTTGTAGTAATGTTGCTTTTTTAAACGAGATTTATAGAGCAGGCTACCTGTTTAGGGCAGAAGCTTATGGAGAAAAAAGTGCCAAGTGAACTTCATTTCTATGGAGATGCGAACAATGAGCTTGAGCACGTGTTCCATTGCAATATGAAGCGCACAGAGGCAGCAGTGTGTAATAAAGAAGAGTGTGATTTCTTCAAGAAATTTATTTGAGAGTTTTAATTGAATATCTTGTTATTTTACCAAAATGCTGATATATTATTATAAGTATACAGCCAAAGAGGGCAGTTCCTATACACATAGGAGCTGTCTTTTTTTGTTTTAAGAAAAATAAACCTATACGAAATTACTTTGTCAAAGGAGATATAAGACATGTTTGATATAAAGGATTTAATAGTATTTCTTATTTTGTTTGGAGCCAATCTGCTTCAGGCAATTACTGGTTTTGCAGGTACATTAATCTCGATGCCGCCAACTATTAAGCTTATAGGGGCTGATGAAGCGAAAGCCCTTCTTAATGCGATTGCGCAGATATCGAGCCTGATGATTGTGTGCAGTGGATTTAAGCATATCAATTGGAAAGAGTTCGCTAAAATCTTTGTCTGCATGATAATTGGAATGACCGCGGGGGTATGGATATACAGCCATTTCCCGCTCAGGCAGCTGCTTATAGCTTATGGAATTATGATTATATGTATTGCGTTAAAAAAACTTTTTATTAAGAATGAAAGCAAGAAGAAAATGCCAGCATGGTTCATGATATGCATACTGCTTGCGGCTGGTGTGATTCATGGAATGTTTGTCTCAGGAGGAGCTTTATTGGTCGTATATGCAGCGATGGTTCTTAAAGACAAAGAGGAATTTCGTGCCACGGTAGCACTCATATGGGTTACAACAGGCTTTTACATTACAGTTCCACAGGTGGTGTCTGGTGGTTTTAATCCGCATGTACTAAGTCTGCTTGTGGTTGGTATCGTACCAGTTTTTATAGGAACATTTATAGGAACATGTCTGGTGAAGAAAATACCGCAGGATATTTTTATGAAGATAACATATGTACTTTTGCTTTTATCGGGAATAATGGCAATCGCATAGGATATATATAAAACCGGGAGATGATTAGATGGCAGTCAGATTAGATGAATTGATAAAACAGGTAGGAAGTACAGGTCTTAAGCTTGTAGGTGGAAAAGGCGGATTATCAAATCCTGTCGAGTGGGTCCATATTGTTGGAAATATGGAAACTGCAGGTTTTTTAAAGGGTGGCGAGATTGTATTTACAACAGGAATTGGTATGGAAGAAGAGACGTCTCTTCTTATGCTTACAGAGAAGGTTTACAGCAATAATGCAAGTGGCCTGATAGTGAATATCGGCCCATACATAGAGGAAGTTCCAGATGAGGTAATACAGTTTGCCAACGAGAAAGACTTTCCAGTTTTTACAGTGCCATGGGAAATCTATCTGGCAGATATGATGAGGATATTCTGCTATGCGATACAGCAAAAAGAGCAAAAAGAAATGGAACTCTCAGCAGCTTTTAAGTATTGCCTTTATGCGCCAGCGGAAGAGGAACTGTATATGCCGATTCTGATGAAAAAGGGATATTCTAAAAATTCAAAGTATACGATAGCAGTCACACATATGCTTGAAAAGACGAAAATAAGTGAATCAAAGACGATATATTCAGAACTTTCAAATGAAAGACAAAAGCAGCTACTTAAGATGTGGTCTGGGGCAATTTCAGAGCAGAAAAAGAATGCTGTGACGTTCGTGGATGACAATCTTTTTGTTACAGTACTTTCGGATATGGATGATGGTGCAGCGTATAGTGTGCTGGAAGATGCCAGAAAGTGGCTGGATAAGTACTTGAAAGAAAACGAATCCGTATGGACTGCAATAGGTTCGACGGTACATAAGATTACCGATATTAAAGAGAGTTTTAGAACTGGCAGGATAACAGAACTTTATATAAGAAAAATATTAGATGACGAAAGTCTGCGGTGCTATAGCCAGATGGGGCTTGCGGGTCTGCTTTTTAATATAAAAAAAGAAGAACAACTAAAGGCATACTGTGAAAAGACGATATTTCCATTAAAGGAATATGATTCAATAAATGATACTAATCTGTATCAGGTGCTCCGGTGCTACTTGGATAATAATGGAAGTGTAAGCAAGGTGGCGGAAGAACTGTTTGTCCACCGCAATACTGTTAATTATAAGATAAAGAAGATTGAGCAGATACTTGATGTGAGTCTGTCAGATTTTAAAGTAAGAACAGAGTTAATGACTGGAATTACAGCGGATGATATACTGATTGTGCTGCAGCACAACTAAACTTGTTAAAAAAAACATTTTAAGATATAAGCAGATGTCATATTATAATCTCAACAAATAAATAAAAAACAAAAACAAAGGCGTTTGGAGAAAGTTAATCCAGGCGTCTTTTTATTTTAAGGAGGAAAATGATATGGCAAATTTAACAGGAAAAGAAGTAGCAGAATTACATAAACAGTATATATTACAGTCTTGGTCAAAGGCTGGCGGAGATGTACTTCCAGTAGAAAAGGCAAAGGGAATTTATTTCTGGGATTATGATGGAAAGAAATATGCAGATATGGCATCACTTCTTGTTTGTTCAAATTTAGGACATGAGCTTCCAGAAATCGTAGAGGCAATTAAGGAGCAGGCAGATAAGATGTGCTTTATGGCACCAGCATATGCATCAGAACCAAAGAGCAAGCTTGCGAAGCTTCTTGTTGAAGCTGCTGGTGAAGATACATATAAGAGAGTATTCTTCACAAACGGTGGTGCTGAATCAAACGAGAATGCAATTAAGATGGCAAGAATGGTAACAGGAAGAACTAAGATTTTCTCATGCTACAGAAGTTATCATGGAGCAACTCTTGGAGCTTCAAATGCATCAGGTGACTGGAGGCGTTTTGCAGCTGAGATTGGTGGAGCAAATGGATTTGTTAAGTTCATGAACCCACAGATGTACAGAGATGGATATACATATGGCGTAGATGATGAGGTTGTTACAAAGAAAGCACTTGCAGATTTGGATTTACAGCTTAGATATGAAGGACCACAGAATGTTGCAGCAATTATCATGGAGTCAATCGTAGGAGCAAACGGAGTTATTCTTCCACCTAAGGGATATATGGAAGGCGTAAGAGCTTTATGTGATAAATATGGAATCCTTATGATTTGTGATGAGGTTATGGCCGGATTCTTCAGAACAGGTAAATGGTTCGCATGGCAGAACTTTGATTTCAAGCCAGATATGATTACTTTTGCAAAAGGTGTTACATGCGGATATGTACAGCTTGGCGGTGTAATCGTAAATGAGAAGATTGCAAAATTTTTCGAGGAAAATGTATTACAGTGTGGACTTACATATTCAGGACATACACTCGCATGTGCAGCAGGTGTTGCCGCAGTTACTTACTATAAGGAGCACAATATCGAGCAGCACGTAGCCGAAATGCATGAAATCGTAGCACCATTTATGCAGAAAATGGTAGAGAAACATAAATGTGTAGGTGAGGCAAGATGCATAGGATTATTCGGAGCACTTGAGATGGTTAAGAACAAAGAGACAAGAGAGCCACTTCAGGAGTATGGCATTCCGGGAACAGCAATGCCTTGGATTTTTGCAGAGCTTAAGAAGAGAGGTTTTGCAACATTCGGAAGAGAGAATTTCATCGAGATCTGTCCTCCACTTATTATTACTAAAGAGGAACTTGAAGAGTACTTACCAATTCTTGATGAAGTACTTACACTTGCAGATGAGCGTTTTTGTGATTAATTGACTGGAGGGAATATTATGGAGTGGAATTATACACAGCCTGTTAATATCAGATTTGGAAAAGGCAGACGTAGAGAAATAAAAGAATTATCAGAATCATTGGGAGCTAAAAATGGTTTACTTGTAGCAGATCCATTCTTTTTTACCAATGGACTTGTAGATGAAATACTAGAGCAAAGTGATGGAGCACTTGTAGCATCGTTTGGAGAACTTTCTCCAAACCCTGATGTTACAGAGGTGGATGCATGTGCTGATGTGATAAGACTAAAAGATATTGGATTTGTAGTAGCACTTGGCGGTGGAAGTTCTATGGACTGCGCAAAGGCGGCTGCAAGTATCGCACTTACAGAGGATTCTATCAGAAAATATCACGGAACAGGCGTACCAATGCCACTTGAGCATCTGCCACTTATAGCCATTCCTACTACAGCAGGAACAGGAAGTGAGGTAACATGTGTATCTGTATTGTCAGATCATGCAAATGGCAAGAAATCACCAATTGTATCAGATGGTTTCTTCCCGAATTATGCAATAATTGACCCGGAGCTTACATACACAATGCCACCAAAGGTAACAGCTGGCACTGGTATAGATGTACTCTCACATGCGATAGAAGGATTCTGGAGCAAGGGACATCAGCCGGTATGTGATGCGTGTGCACTTCACGCAGCTGATCTTGTATTCAAGTATTTGTACAGAGCGTACGAGAATCCAGCAGATGAGGAAGCAAGGGAGAAGATGTGTGAGGCATCTCTTATAGCAGGCCTTGCATTTACATTGCCAAAAACTACTGCATCACATGCATGTTCATTCCCACTTACGAATCTTCATCATATTCCTCATGGCGAGGCATGCGGACTTACACTTGACTATTTTGCAAGGATCAATGCAACAGGTCCAGAGGGTGGAAGAATAGACGATTTTGCAAGACGTCTTGGATTTAAGGATACAAATGATATGGCAGATGCGATACATGAACTCAAGGAAAAGCTGCATCTTAGAAATGACTTGAAAGACCTTAAGCTTTCGGAAGAGCAGATTGCTGACCTTGTCAGAATAAGCAGACATCCTAATCTCTATAACAATCCAGTAGATATCACGGATGAAATGCTTGATGAGATGTATCACAAGATGGCATAAATAAATATAGGAGGCTGATGCTTATATGTATAGCGTGGTAATAGCATTTGGTGTGGCAAGTGTGATGCTGTGTATAGGTATGATAGTAAGAGCAAGGGTACCGTTTTTCAGACACATGCTTATGCCAACCAGTGTAATAGGAGGTTTAGTTGGGCTCATACTTATGAACACTTTGTTTAACAGAGTTGATTTCGGAGGTATGTCCACGACTGATTTCAGTAGTATAGTTGATGTGTTCTTTGTTATGTCTTTTATATCTATAGGACTCACTGGTTCTAAGAAAAAGAAGAAACAGGAACAAAAGACGAAAGGAAAAAAGAAAAGCGGAGCCGTTCGAGGTGCAATGGGAATGGCTTTGATATGGTGTATATTATATGCAGTCCAGCCTCTTGTGGGAATTTTGACAACAGCCATTGTTGGTAAGGCTGTCGGAATGGACTCTATGTATGGAATATTAGTTCCATTTGCATTTTGTCAGGGTCCGGGACAGGCATCTACATATGGAAAATTATTTGAACAGACATATGGATATGCAAATGCTGAGATGGTTGCACTTACCTATGCGGTAATGGGATTTATAGTAGCTTTTGGAATTGGAGTTCCTGTAGCCAGATATGGATTGAAAAAAGGAATTGCAAAGAATAAAAGTAAAATAAATACATCAGTGGAGCGTGGATATTTCACACCAGAAGAACAAAGAGAGCCACTTGGCAAATCTACATTCCACAGCGGAAATATAGAGACTTTTGCAGCTCATTTTGCAATCATGGGTGTTACATATCTCATAGCATTAGGAATGGCAGCAATAGTAAGACTTATCCCAGGACTTGGACCAACATTTGCAGCAATGCTGTTTATGTGGGGCATGTTTGCAGCATATATCGTAAGATGGGTGATGGAAAAATTAAAAATCAGTTATCTGATTAACAATGCTTTCCAGAGCAGAATAACAGGATTTTTCTCAGATTATCTTGTTGTAAGTTCCTTTATGGCAATTCAGGTAGGTGTAATTGGAAAATGGATTGTTCCAATAATAATAGCAGGAGCAATTAGTTCTGTTGTGACATTCATAGTAAGCCTTTACTTTGGAGAGAGGCTAGGAAGTGACCATGATTTCGAGAGAGTACTCGGTGTCTATGGTACAAGTACAGGAACTACACCAAGTGGACTTTCACTCGTCAGAATGGTAGACCCTAAATTACAGACAAGCACAGGTGCAGAACTTGGTGTGATGAATATGGGAATGATGTTCTCAACACCAACGATGCTTTTTATCACTTTTGCAGGACTTCATTATGTATCACTTCCGGTAGCATGTGCAGGAATGTTTGCAACAATCTTTATTTATCTTATACTTCTTAAAGTGTTTGGAGTATGGAAAAAACCTACATTCACATTGGTAAAAGGACGTATATCAGATGGAGAGGATAGCGATGGAGCAGATGCACTTTTACAAGGATATCTGAACGATTTCAATATCAATAATGTAAGTGATATTGAATCACTTGTAAGTAATAGTTTTCAGTAACAGTATTGGATAGTAGAAAGGAATAGACTATGATGAAAATGATTTATGCAATCGTAAGACCTGAGAAGGCTTATGAAGTAAATAGAGCTCTTACTGATGCAGGATTTGGAGCTTCAACAAAGTGGAGTGTGTCAGGAAGAGGCAAACAGCATGGAATCCATGTCGGTGATGTAGTATATGATGAGATGTCCAAGAACATACTTATGATTGCCTGTGATGAAGAGGATAAGAATGAAATTATAGATGTAATCATGGATTCAGCACAGACTGGCGAGGATGGCAATTCAGGTGATGGAAGAATATTTGTAGTTCCAATTGAAGAGGCTTATACTATATCTACAAGAAGCAAAGATGATTGATACTATAGACTATATGAATACAAATATCAGGGGAACAGACATATGAGCAGGATTTATTATAATGGAGATATAATCACAATGAAATCAAAGGATGACAATCCGACAGCGGTTGTGACAGATAAGGATAAGATTATCTTTGTCGGAGACTATGATGCAGCCAAAAGAATATACGAAGATGCAGATGAGGTAGATTTGGAAGGAAAGACAATCATGCCAGGATTTATAGATCCACACAGTCATTTTTTTCAGACTGCCCAAAGCATTAATATGTGTGATTTGTCTGATACTGAGAGTTTCTCTGATATTGTAGAAAAGCTTGATTCATATAAAAAGGAAAATGCTGAAATTGAAATGATTTTTGCGAGTGGATATGACCATAATTTCCTGAAAGAATATGCTCATCCTGACAGGAAAATTCTTGATACAGTGTCAGACACAATTCCGATTTATATATCACATGTATCAGGTCATATGGGAGTGGCAAACAGCGCATTGCTTAAGTTGGCAGGAATTACCGATGATACACCAGATCCGGAAGGTGGTAAGTTTGGACGATATGACGATGGAAGTCTTAGTGGGTATGTGGAAGAAATTCCTGCCCTGATGAAGATTCTTGGAGCGGCTATGCCACTTATTAAAATAGATATGCCATCACAGATTAAGAAAGCGCAGCAGTTGTATTTCGGATATGGAGTCACAACAGTTCAAGAGGGCGCAGCCTCAAAGGATGCGGCTATTGGTCTTGCAAAGCTGGCTCATGCAGGGCTTCTGGATATTGATGTAGTGGCATATATAATGGATGAAGAATATGCTGATTGTGCAAAGCAGATGCATGAGTACACACTTGGAAATTATATTGATCATGTTAGAATAGGTGGTTCCAAAATAATTCTTGATGGTTCACCACAGGGAAAATCAGCATGGCTTTCACAGCCATATGAAAATGAAGAGAATTACTGTGGATATCCATCACATGAGTTTGCATATGTTGAAGATGCATGTCACAGAGCAATAGAAGGTAGATATCAGATACTTGCACATTGTAATGGGGATGCGGCATCAGAACAGTTTGTTGAGGCATATAGCAGGGCGCTTGAGAATTTATGTGGTGATAAATCATCCGCAGATAAAGAACGGGCAGATATAGATATCAGACCGGTTATGATTCATTGCCAGACAGTACGAGATGACCAGTTGGATAAAATGGCAGCGATAAAAATGATACCATCCATTTTTGTAGGACATATATATTTCTGGGGAGATGTTCATATAAAGAATCTTGGTGAAAAAAGAGCGGCAAGAATCAGTCCTGTAAAATCAGCAGAGGATAGAGGACTTTTGTTTAACCTGCATCAGGATACACCAGTCACAAAGCCTGATATGTTGCATTCTGTGTGGTGTGCAGTAAACAGGATTACGAGAAATGGCAAGGTGCTTGGAAGTGAGCAGTGTATAGATGTATATGAGGCATTAAAGGGTGTTACAATAAATGCCGCTTATGAATACAGGGAAGAAAATATTAAGGGCACAATTGAAGCCGGAAAGAAAGCTGACTTAGTTATTTTGTCAGACAATCCTATTAAAGTAAAATCCGAAAATATAAAAGATATAGATATTATTTCCACTATTAAAGATGGAAATATAGTCTACAACAGATAAGATAATCCCCTCTGTATGGTTTGATTATTAAAAGGTTTCTGTTAGTTGTTTCTATTTAAGCTTGACTATGTACATAGAAACAAATATAATTTTTAAATAGGAGTTTTTTAATCGACATTATACAGGGGGATAAAGTGGATAGAATCACAGAGGAAACAGTAAAAGAATATAAGACAGTACAGACGTACCAGATTGTATCAATAGTATCATATCTAATAGGTATCAAAGATGAAATCATTGAGGACAAGTATGCAGATGACAATGAAGAGATAATTAACAGATTGAGAGAGAGTCAGTCAGCGATAATTATCAGATACCTTTGCAAGGCAAGAACGGCACTGCTGCGTAATTTCAAGAACACAGACAATGAAATCAAATATAATCTTAAGAACATAAATAAGCTTTCCTGGTTCGAGGCGGAAGAGATTGAACAGCTCGAGAAATGGGGAATACATATCATACTATATAATTCAAGTGCAGAGAATTATTCAGTGCATCTAAATCAGCTTATAGACGAAAATATAGATAGTTGCAAAGGATTTTTCCCAGAGTGGATCAAGTGGGAATATCTTAGAGATTTATTTGTTGTACCTAATTACAATAAGCCCAAAATTCTTAAGGCGGAATTTGTAATCTATAAAGAACACAAAAGAGAATATCCATACTCGATGTATTTACATTGGCGACCGGATGGAAGAGGAAATATTCTTAATTCTGACGGAAGATTGCTAAAAACAATATATTCGCAGCATGGAGACTGCTTTATAGACAGCTCCAAGTATCATGATGCGGTTGAAGATACAAAAGAAAGCATATATGAATTCATAGCAAGAAGCACAAGAGTTGTAATAGTTGTTGACTGTGAGAATTCTGACGTATATAAGCTATATGGGGTACTTAAGAATCTCAATTATGATGACCTCAGCAAAATAGAAAAAATAATACTGTATGATGATTACCACACATCCAGTGGATGGGACTGGTTAGAGAAATTCATACATATTCCAGTCAGGCATGAAGAAGTAGAAAGAGTGACGGACCGGAAGTCATTAGTTGACATTAAGATGACAGCAGGCGTATGCGAGGCCTATTATCGTGACGACATAGATTCGTTCATACTTTGTTCAAGTGATTCTGATTACTGGGGACTTATATCCTCAATCAGTGATGCAGAATTTCTTGTGATGTATGAATACAGCAAATGCGGCCAGTCTATCAAGAACGCATTGACGGAGAGGAACATATATCATTGTTCTATGGATGATTTCTACACAGGAAATGCAAGTGACTTAAAGAAGAAAGTTCTGCTCAGTGAGCTTGAGGCAATGACAGAAGATATTCTTGGAAAAAATGGCTGGGATATGACAAGAGAGCTGTATGAGAGAACCAGGATAAATGCGACTGAAAGAGAAATGGAAGATTTCTACAAGAAGTATGTCAAGACGCTTCGGCTCAAAGTAAATGAAGATGGCATATTTGAAATTGTAATATCAGATTAGTAAAGAGGTGTTATCATGGATGACAAATTAAGAAAACAATTAGAGTTCATACTTGAGATTGATAAAGAGAAAAATATCTTAAGGCAGACACATCTGTCAGGGAACGGAAGACGCGAGAATGATGCCGAGCATGCGTGGCATATGGCGATAATGGCATATCTTTTAAAGGATTATTCCAATGAACCTGTTGATATCACAAAAGTAATGATAATGTGTCTAATACATGATATTGTTGAGATTGATGCAGGTGATACATATGCATATGATGAGGAAAGACTTAAGACACAGAAAGCAAGAGAGGATGCTGCAAAAGAGAGAATATTTTCACTTCTGCCAGAAGAACAGAAGAAAGAGCTTATAGAATTATTTGATGAATTTGAAGATTTTCAGACAGCAGAATCAAAGTTTGCCCACGCCATGGACAATCTACAGCCGTTACTTTTGAACAATAGCAATGATGGCGGTGATTGGAGAGCGCATGAGGTAATTGCCAGTCAGGTGTATGGCAGACAGAGTAAGACAGCCCGCGGTTCAGAGAAGCTATATGAAATCACAGATCAGATAATCAGGGACAACATTAGAAAAGGAAATATAAAAGAATAAAAATTAAAAGAAAAAGTATTTTTTTAAAGACATACAGTCAAAGTATCTTGACGTATGCCTTTTTTTAAATTATTATTGTTAACCATAGAAGATATGGAGGTTAACAATAATGACATCAAAGACTAAATCAATCGTTTATTGTGGGTTATTTACAGCACTCATAGCTATAGGAGCTTTCATAAAGATACCTATCCCGGTTGTGCCATTCACATTGCAGTATTTATTTACTATGATGGCAGGACTTTTGCTTGGTTCCAAGCTGGGGGCACTTTCAGTTACGCTGTATATGCTGCTTGGACTTATGGGGCTGCCTATATTTGCAGAGGGTGGCGGAATATGGTATGTATTCAAACCTAGCTTTGGATATATCATCGGATTTATAGTAGGCGCATATGTGACTGGATACATAGCAGAGAAGATGAAGAAAAAAGGCATAATTAATTATCTTGGTGCCAATCTTGCAGGACTTTTTTTCGTATATGCAATCGGAATGATATATTACTACATCATAGGCAACTATGTAGTTGACTCGCCAATTGGAATATGGCCATTATTCCTGTACTGCTTCATACTTGCAGTTCCAGGAGATATAGCACTTAGTATACTTGGGGCTGTTCTGGCAAAGAGAATAAGACCAGTGATTAGTCTTGGCGCAATAATGACAAGAAATGTTGCAAGATAATAAGGAGGATGTAAAATGGATGCAATCACATTAGCACAGGAGATAATTGATGGAAGAAGAATAACAAGAGATGATGATTTGTCTTTCTTTTTAAATTGTGATTTGGAGGCTCTTTGCAAAGGAGCTGACATGATAAGAGAAAAATTTGTCGGTGACAAGGTAGACCTTTGTTCTATCATAAATGGACGAAGCGGCAAATGTCCTGAGGACTGCAAGTACTGCGCACAGTCAGCACATCATCACACAGATTGTGAAGTCTATGATTTCCTTCCAGAGGAGAAAATCTTAGATGCATGCAAGATGAACGAAAGTGAAGGTGTAGACAGATTTTCAATTGTAACAGCAGGCAAAGCTCTTACAGGAGAGGAATTTGATAAGGCGATACATGCATACGAGACTATGAAGAAAGAATGTAAGATTGACCTTTGTGCATCAATGGGATTTTTGAGTGCAGAGCAGCTTCACAGACTTCATGAAGCAGGAGTGTCAAGCTATCATCACAATATAGAGACTTCAAAGAGAAATTTCCCAAACATCTGCACGACGCATACATATGATATGAAGATTGAGACACTTAAGAAGGTAAAGGCAGAGGGAATGTATGCATGTTCCGGCGGAATAATCGGAATGGGCGAGACATGGGAAGATAGACTTGATATGGCAGTAAGTCTTGCAGAAGTCGGAGTTGATTCCATACCACTCAATGCGCTTATGCCAATACCTGGAACTCCATTAGAGGGATTAGAGAGAATCACAGAGCCAGATATACTTCGTACAATTGCATTTTTCAGATATATAAATCCAGAGGCTGATATCAGGCTTGGAGCAGGAAGAGCGCTTCTTACAAATGACGGAGAGAGTGCATTTAAGTCTGGCGCATCTGCGACAATCACAGGAAACATGCTTACTACAGTAGCGTGTGCGACAATACGAAGTGACAGAAAATTACTAGAAGATATGGGAAGAGACGTAACACCTGAATATTGGAGATAGAAATGAGTAAAGCATTATTTATTACGGGAACAGGAACTGATATTGGAAAGACTTATGTGGCAGGTCTGATTGTAAAAAAGCTTGCGGACGCAGGAAAAAATGCCGCATACTATAAGGCCGCAATGAGTGGAAATGACAGAAGAGAGGATGGAACACTTATACCAGGAGATGCTCTTTTTGTGCAGCAGACTGCGCAGATAAGTCAGCCGCTTGAGGAAATGTGTCCATACATTTATGAGAATGCATATTCGCCACATCTTGCATCAAGAATAGAAGGAAATCCAGTTCAGATGGATGTAGTAAAAGCTGGATATAAGAATGTGTGTGATAAATATGATTATGTCACCATGGAAGGAAGTGGCGGAATACTATGTCCTATCTGCTTTGACGAAGCTAAAATCCAGCTTGAAGATGTGATAAAAGAACTTGGACTTTCAAGTATCATTATCGCAGATGCAGGACTTGGCACCATTAACAGCGTGGTACTTACAGTGGAATATATGAAGTCTCACGAGCTTCCAGTAAAGGGAATAATTTTTAATAATTATCATCCAGGAAATGTGATGGAGGACGACAATATATTTATGTGTGAATATATGACAGGACTGCCTACACTCGCAAAGGTAAAAAAGGGTGACACAGAACTTGATATTGATGTGGATGTGCTGGCTGGATTGTATGAATGAAAATGCAATATGAAATAAATGAATAAAATATTTGCTCAATAATAGTTTAGCAATAATAGCTGACCAAAAATAATTGCACAAATGGCAGCATAAAAATAGCTGTGTATCCATATTTGTGAAAATTCGGAGGAAAGATATGATTTGGTATCCATATGAACAGATGAAGACAATGAAAGCACCATACAAGATAGTAGATGCTGACGGAGTTTATTTATATACAGAAGATCAGAAGCTTATAGATTCAGTATCATCATGGTGGTGTATGATTCATGGCTATAAGCATCCAGAACTTACAGAGGCAATAAAGGAGCAGGCTGACCATTTCTGTCATGTAATGCTTGGTGGTCTTACACATGATCCAGTACAGAAGTTATCGAAGAAACTTGAAGAATTTCTGCCAGGTGACTTAGATTATTGCTTTTTCTCTGATTCGGGAAGCGTAGCAGTAGAAGTATCTCTTAAGATGGCATTGCAGTACAATACAAATCAGGGAAGAAAACGTCCACTCGTGTTGGCACTTGAGCATGCATATCATGGTGATACATTCAAGGCAATGGAAGTAGGCGATGATGAAGACTATCATTTTGCATTTGAAGAAAAGACTGGCGTAGTACATATTCCAACAGAAATTGCAGCACTTGAAGATGCATTTGAAAAGTATCACGATGAGCTTAATTGCTTCATAGTAGAACCACTTCTGCAGGGCGCTGGTGGAATGAGAATGTACGATATAGAATTTCTTGAGAGAGCAAGAGAACTATGTACGAAATATGATGTACTTTTGATTTTCGATGAAGTCGCAACAGGATTCGGACGTACTGGAAACAGATTTGTTGCAGACCTTGTGCTGCCTGATATCTTAGTACTTGGCAAGGCGTTGACTGGTGGATATATAGGACATGCTGTCACTGTTGCAAATCATAAAGTATATGATGCTTTTTACAGCGACAATGACAGACATGCACTCATGCATGGACCTACATTCATGGGCAATGCATTGGCATGTGCAGTAGCACTCAAAGGAATTGAGATATTTGAGCGCGAAGACTATATGAGTAAAGTAAAAAGAATTGAAGAAATATCAAGACGTGAGATGGCAGATTTTGCTGATCCAAGAATCAGGGAAGTCCGCATAATGGGTGGATGCACTTGTGTCGAAGTATATGATCCTAAGACACTTGAAGGGTTCCAGCAGTTTGCATATGAACGTGGTGTTTTCAGCCGTCCTTTCCTGTCATATATGTATTCAATGGTTCCATATGTAATAAAGGAAGAGGAACTTGTGAAGATATTTGATGTCATGAAAGAATGGTTTGCACGGTAAAACAATCAGGTACAATACCTGAATGTTTTATCTGTAAGTATTCGTGCAAATATAAGTCCAAGTGGCAGTGCAAGAATTATCAGAAGTGCTGATGTAAGCCATGATGCAGCTGTTGTCAGATTCATGATTCCAATATTATAAAATGCTTTGTACAGATATAATCCAGGAACCATGATTACTATGGATGGGACAGTAATTGAAATTCGAGGATAACCTGAAACTCCTTTTAATGTAGAAGCAAGGATTCCAGCAATAAATGCACCTATAAATGCTGCTACAGCCGGTGGAAAAGAACACAAATCTATTAGTTCCAGACGTATTGTGTTGGAAATAGCTCCGATAATTCCTGTGGCTGCTGCTAATTTTGTTGGACTGTTGAACATGATTGAGAAACCAAACACTCCAAAGAAACTTGTCAGCAGACGAAGGACAATCCATAGCCATAGAGCGAGATTTATCGGCAAAAATGAAATTGGACGAAGTCCTAATAAAATAGCAAGAATCCATGCTGTCATTGTAGCTACTGTGATAATAATCAAAGAATACATAAGTCTTTCGGAGCCAGAACGCATATCCAGTTTTGCGAGATCTATTCCGCTGGTAATGAATGGAAAACCTGGAATTATAAACAGCATTGAACAGATGTATCCTGCTTCGTGTTGGAGATTTACTGCAAATGCGATTTCAAGCAGCTTAAGTAAAGCGGTAAAAGTAATACATGAAGCAGATACAGAGGTTGTAATGCATAAAAACAGAGTAAAATGATGTTTGGATAATTTGCATCTTATGTAGTTTCCAATTCCTGCACCACAAAATGCACACAGCATTTCAATGATGCCGCCACCGAGCAGAAAAGTAAATGAACCACATGCCAGGGCAGCAGCAAGTGCAAGTGTTGCGGGAGAGTACAGACCATGAATTTTGGCTATATCATCAAGAGCAGTATGGATTTCTTCGCAGTTTTGTGTGATATGCCTTGATTTAAAATCAGAGACAAACTTTTCAAGACGATTAAGCTGAGAGGTATTAACGCCTGTGTTAGTAAGACATAATGACTGACTGAAACTGTTATCTCCATCAAAGCAGGTATAGTTAATAGACATAAGTCCGATATCCGCAGTGCAGGTTACATGCATAAGTTCGGAGAGTTCATTCATAGAACTTCGTACACGCCATGCACCTGTTCCACATGACAGCATCATGATACCTACTCGACCGATAACAGATGCTTTCGCGGACAATGACGCATTTTCTATTGAAACAGATCCTTCTTCTGTGGCATATTCATGCCAGTGTATTTCCATATGATTCTTTTTTATTTGTGGCGAATTTATTGATGATACCATATTTGCTCCTATAAAATAAACAAATAAAATATAAAGCTATAAATCAAGACTATCTTTACCAGCAGATTTTATCATTTCTTCACGGCATGACAGGACAAGTCCATCTATTACGTTAAGATGTGACAACATCTTATTTTCAAATTGATGTATTGGCAGAAGTACTCCAAGTTCATCAAACGATTTTCCAGATTTAGTTCCTGATTCCTGTCCATAGTAGACAATCGCGGTATAGGCCTCTTCCTGTATTTTGCGAAACGTTGACCAGATGACATCGTAAGCCTGTGCTTCGGTAAGATTCATTTTCTTAGTATCAGGAAGGGCATATAGTATAAGAATGCCACGTTTTCGGTTCTCTGCTTTTTCACATATATTCATTCCGGTAGTATATTCCCTTACAAGATCATAGCCATCAGCCAGATATATTTTTGAACGTGGCGCAGCGTGGTGTAACTTATATACTTCACTGAATTTTTTGTATTCATGTTTGCTTACAGATGCTTTTTTGTCTTCAAGCAGATTTCCGTTTACGTCAGTTAAAAGAATAGGATTCTGACCTGTTTTTCCATGAAAACGCTTCGGAATCAGATAAGCTTCTTTTAGTAAATCAAACATGCTGCGGTTGCAAAGTTCAAGTAAAAGTGCGCTTACATCTCCGTTTTTGTAGGCATTAAGCAGAACTTCTGCAAAATGATGAGGGTCAGAATCTCCCTCTCTGTTATCGTCAGACATATGACTGTAAAATGTATCATAGAGTCTTTCACAGGAATCATCAGATGCAAGAATTCGTGAAAAAATGTTTTCAACTTCTTCTTCCCTTGGTAATACTAGTGGCATGGCAATACCTCCTTTCCCGTTAATGGGTCCTTTATGCCTAGCAAAGCCATAATCAGTGCCATTCTTATGTATACTCCGTTTTGAACCTGATCAAAATATGCGGCGCGGCTGTCGTCATCCACATCGCGTGAGATTTCATCAACTCTTGGAAGTGGATGCAGAACAGGCATATCAGGCGAGGCTGCATTTAATTTTTCTTCCGTAAGGATATAGCTTCCTTTTAGGCGGATATAATCGTCTTCGTTGAAGAAACGTTCTTTTTGGACACGGGTCATATACAAAACATCCAGTTTAGGCAAGGTATCTTCAAGGCTTGATACCTCGTCAAAAGGTGTATTTGAAGGTAAAAGTGTGTCCTCAATCATGTAGTCAGGAATTTTTAACTCATCTGGAGAGATAAAGTAAAAATGATTCCCAGAAAATCTGACAAGACTGTTAACTAAGGAGTGGACTGTACGACCAAATTTCAAGTCTCCGCATAATCCTATTTTAAGATTATCAAGCCTCCCCGTACGCTGTCTGATGGTCATCATATCAATTAAAGTCTGGGTTGGATGATTGTGTCCACCATCTCCCGCATTTATGATTGGTACTTTAGAGTACATTGATGCAAGCAGAGGAGCTCCTTCTTTGGGGTGGCGCATTGCAATGATGTCTGAGTAGCAGCCTACAACACGTACTGTATCGGCTACAGTCTCACCCTTGGTTGCACTTGACTGGCTTGCATCAGAAAATCCCAATGTCTGACCGCCGAGACTTAACATAGCTGACTCAAACGAAAGACGGGTTCTTGTGCTTGGCTCATAAAAGAGAGTGGCAAGTTTTTTCCCATCAGCAACGTGTGCATAATCTGATTTATGCATGGATATATGTGTGGCAAGGTCAAGAATCTGTAATGTTTCTTCCTTGGTAAAATTTAGCGGATCAATTAAATGTCTCATAGCCATTCTCCTTTTAATAAATACTGGTTACGTTCGGCACCTACTGAGATAAACTGTATTTCATGGTTTAGCTTTTTTTCCATATATGCTATATACGCTTTTGCATTATCAGGCAGTTCTTCCCAATTATGGCAATTGGAAATATCTGTTTTCCATCCAGGCAGATATTCAATGACTGGCTCATATGAATCAAGATTTTCCAATGGATCAAAGTCTTGTGTGCATGTCTGGTTTTTCTTGTATGCAGTTACAACAGGAATTTCATCAAATGCGCTAAGTACATCAAGCTTTGTAAGTGCTATTTTATCTGGACCCTGGCATTTTAATCCGTATTGACTGGCAACAATATCAAATGGTCCAACCCGACGTGGACGACCTGTAGCTGCGCCATACTCGCCACCACTTTCTCTAAGTGAGTCCATCCATGAGTCGGGCATGGCTCTTTCGGCAACGAATGGACCAGCTCCTACGCAGGTAGAATATGCCTTTAATACACCAACTACATGGTCTGGATGTCTGCGTGGAATTCCCGCACCAATAGGCCCATAAGCTGCTATAGTTGAAGAACTTGAGGTGTAAGGAAAAATACCATAGTCTATGTCACGCATGGCACCAAGCTGTGCTTCAAGCAACACATTTTTCCCCTGACTGAGAGCGTCATCTATAAAACTTCCAGTATCACATATATAAGGAGAAAATAGCTTTGCCTGCTTTTGGCACCATGATAATAATGCGGGATACGACATTGCATTCTGATGATAACATCCACCTAGTTCGAGGTTCTTTGCTTCCAGGATAGTCTGTAAACGTGATTGTATATTTACGTCATCAAGATGTAAGAGGTCACCAAGACGTATTGTTTTCTTGCGGAATTTATCGCTGTAAGCATAAGCAATTCCACGCTTGGTAGAACCAAAGGCTGCACCTGATTTGGCAAGTCTCGCTTCTTCTAATTCATCCTGTACACGATGCCATGGCATGGAAATAGTAGCATTAGATGACAATTTCAGATTATCTGAATTAACGGAAATTCCCTTTTCTCGTATCTGTGAAATCTCATGTTCGAGGTGTTCAAGGTCTACGACCATGCCATCACCTAGTATACATGTTACATCTGGATGTAAAATTCCTGATGGCAGGAGATTTAGCACAAATTTTCCTTTGTCAGTTACAACGGTGTGTCCTGCATTATTTCCTCCCTGGTAACGGACTACAATATTAGCTTTCTGGGCAAGTAAATCAATTACTCGTCCCTTACCTTCATCGCCCCAGTTTATACCTGTTACAGCTGTTAGCATTACTATTCCTTCCTATTCTGTCAAGCCTAAATCTATTGATTTTACTGGCTTGGACTATATTTATTTACCTCAAAACAAGAGCC
>CAKRLV010000030.1 GCA_934359755.1 uncultured Agathobacter sp. | reverse complement strand
AATACTTCACGAAAGTTCTTTAGTTGGTTTAATTTAAGATTTTGTTATCATTCTGTTATCACAAACGGTTGTCAGGACACTCTCCCGGCAACCGTTTTTCTATACTGTTCGTTATTCTTTTCCGCTTTTTTATATATTTCCAGGCAACAGAAAAACCCGTAGAACCGAAGTTCTACGGGTATCTTACGTTTGGACACAAGTTATCTTGCGATAACAAATCTATTTTCAGATTGTATTACTCGATGATTGTAGCAACACGTCCTGATCCTACAGTACGTCCACCTTCACGGATAGCGAATGTAAGACCCTGCTCCATAGCTACTGGATGAATCATATCGATTGTCATCTCTACGTTATCACCAGGCATACACATCTCTGTTCCTTCTGGAAGCTCGCAAACACCTGTTACGTCTGTTGTTCTGAAGTAGAACTGTGGACGATAGTTGTTGAAGAATGGAGTATGACGTCCACCCTCGTCCTTTGTAAGAACGTAAACCTGAGCTGTGAATTTGTGGTGGCATGTAACTGTTCCTGGTTTAGCAAGAACCTGTCCACGAACGATCTGATCACGGTTAACACCACGAAGAAGTGCACCGATGTTATCTCCAGCCTGAGCCTCGTCTAACTGTTTACGGAACATCTCGATTCCAGTAACAACTGTCTTCTGAACGTCTTCCTTAACACCAAGGATCTCTAACTCATCATTGAGGTGAAGTGTTCCACGCTCTACTCTACCTGTAGCAACTGTACCACGACCTGTGATTGTGAATACGTCCTCTACTGGCATAAGGAATGGTTTGTCTGTATCACGCTGTGGATCTGGGATGTAAGAATCTACAGTATCCATAAGCTCCATGATCTTGTCTCCCCACTCACCGTTTGGATCTTCAAGGGCTTTAAGAGCTGATCCTTTGATGATTGGGCAATCATTGAATCCGTACTCTTCAAGCTGCTCTGTAACTTCCATCTCTACTAACTCGATAAGCTCAGGATCATCTACCATATCACATTTGTTTAAGAAAACAACGATGTAAGGTACACCTACCTGACGAGAAAGAAGGATGTGCTCTTTTGTCTGAGCCATAACACCATCAGTAGCAGCAACAACGAGGATAGCACCATCCATCTGAGCTGCACCAGTGATCATGTTCTTTACGTAGTCAGCATGTCCAGGACAGTCAACGTGTGCGTAATGTCTCTTCTCTGTCTCATACTCAACGTGAGCTGTAGAAATTGTGATACCACGCTCTCTCTCTTCTGGAGCCTTATCAATGTTAGCGAAATCTGTTGCTTCGTTACCAGCAACACGAGCTGCTAAAACTGCTGTAATAGCTGCTGTTAAAGTTGTTTTACCATGATCTACGTGACCGATGGTACCAATATTACAATGTGGTTTTGTTCTTTCAAATTTAGCCTTTGCCATTTTGAAACGTCCTCCTTAAACTTTTATGCCTCAACGGGCTATTATTTATCATCTACCGACTGCTTTGATTATACGAAATAATCAAAGTTTTTTCAAGTAAATTTTACGGCAAAATCCCTTTTTTCAAAGGGATTTGCCAATTATATTTCTTTTTACGCCTAATATAGCGTTTAAACTTATTTTCGTTCTACAAATTGCAACAAAAATTACAATTATTTAGCGTGGCTTGCAAGAACCTTCTCCTGAACGTTCTTTGGAACTGGCTCATATTTCTCGAAGAACATTGAGTAGTTTCCACGTCCCTGAGTCTTAGAACGAAGATCTGTAGAGTATCCGAACATCTCTGCAAGTGGAACATAACCACGAACGATCTTTCCACCACCGAGATCATCCATACCTTCAATACGTCCACGACGTGAGTTAATGTCACCAATAACATCACCCATGTACTCCTCAGGCATTGTAACCTCTACCTTCATGATAGGCTCGAGTAATACTGGAGCTGCTTTAGCCATAGCCTCTTTAAAACACATAGATCCGGCAATATGGAATGCCATCTCTGATGAATCGACCTCATGGTAAGATCCATCATATACTGTAGCATGGATACCAACTACAGGGAATCCACCAAGAGAACCAGCCTTTGTAGCTTCCTCGATACCTTCGCCAATTGATGGAATATATTCTTTTGGAATAGATCCACCGACAACCTCTGAATCGAACTTGAACAGTTCTTCTCCATTGGCATCCATTGGCTCAAAACGTACTTTACAGTGTCCGTACTGTCCACGTCCACCAGACTGTTTTGCATATTTGTATTCCTGATCAACAGATTTTGTGAATGTCTCTTTGTAAGCAACCTGTGGAGCACCAACATTGGCCTCTACTTTGAACTCACGGAGAAGACGGTCAACGATGATATCAAGGTGAAGTTCACCCATACCAGCGATGATTGTCTGACCTGTTTCCTGATCAGTATGAGCACGGAATGTAGGATCCTCTTCTGCAAGCTTTGCAAGAGCCTCACCCATCTTACCCTGTCCAGCTTTTGTCTTAGGCTCGATAGCGAGCTCGATAACTGGCTCTGGGAATTCCATAGACTCAAGGATAACAGGATGCTGCTCATCACAGATTGTATCACCAGTTGTAGTGAACTTGAATCCAACTGCAGCTGCAATATCTCCAGAGTAAACTACGTCTAACTCTTCTCTCTTATTAGCATGCATCTGAAGAATACGTCCTATACGCTCTTTCTTATCCTTTGTTGCATTTAATACATATGATCCAGACTTACATGTTCCTGAGTAAACACGGAAGAATGCAAGCTTTCCTACGAATGGATCTGCCATAATCTTGAATGCTAAAGCTGCGAATGGTTCATCATCTGATGAATGTCTCTCAACTTCATTTCCATCAAGATCAGTACCCTTGATTGAAGGGATATCTGTTGGTGCTGGCATGTACTCGATGATAGCATCAAGTAACTTCTGTACACCTTTGTTTCTGTATGCTGAACCACAGCAAACAGGTATAGCTGTACACTCACATGTAGCTTTACGAAGAACAGCTTTCATCTGATCAACTGATGGCTCTTCTCCTTCAAGATACATCATCATAAGGTCATCATCTAACTCACAGATTTTCTCAATGAGTTCTGTATGATACTCAGCTGCCTGATCAGCCATATCTCCAAGATCATCAGTGATTGTGATATCATCACCCTTGTCATCATTGTAGATATATGCCTTCATCTCGAATAAGTCAATAATTCCCTTGAAATCATCTTCTTTTCCGATTGGAAGCTGAAGAACGATTGCGTTCTTTCCTAATCTTGTACGAATCTGCTCAACAGCTCCGTAGAAGTTAGCTCCTAAAATGTCCATCTTGTTGATGAATGCCATTCTAGGTACGTTGTATGTGTCAGCCTGACGCCATACATTCTCTGACTGAGGCTCAACACCACCCTTTGCACAGAAGACACCAACGGCGCCGTCAAGTACACGGAGTGAACGCTCTACCTCAACTGTAAAGTCTACGTGTCCAGGAGTATCGATAATGTTGATACGATGCTCTAAAGCACCAGCCTTTGGCTTATGCTCTTCCTGTAATGTCCAGTGACATGTTGTAGCAGCTGAAGTAATTGTGATACCTCTTTCCTGCTCCTGCTCCATCCAGTCCATGGTAGCAGTTCCTTCATGAGTATCACCAATCTTATAGTTAACACCAGTATAGTAAAGAATACGCTCTGTAAGTGTAGTCTTTCCGGCATCGATATGAGCCATAATACCAATGTTTCTTGTTCTCTCTAATGGATATTCTCTTCCTGCCAAGATCTTTTCCTCCTATTAGAATCTGTAATGAGCAAAAGCCTTGTTTGCTTCTGCCATCTTGTGCATATCTTCTTTTCTCTTTACAGCTGCACCTGTATTGTTAGCTGCATCCATAATCTCATTTGCAAGTCTTTCAGCCTGTGTCTTCTCTCCTCTTTCACGAGAATAGTTTGTTAACCAACGAAGACCTAAAGCCTGACGACGATCAGGACGAACCTCGATTGGTACCTGATATGTCGCTCCACCAATACGTCTTGCTTTTACTTCAAGTGATGGCATGATATTGTTCATAGCCTCCTCGAATACCTCAAGAGCTGGCTTTCCTGTTTTTTCTTCTACATTAGCAAATGCTCCGTATACGATCTTCTGAGCTACGCCCTTCTTACCGTCTAACATGATGCTATTAACAAGCTTTGTTACAACTTTGCTGTTGTACATTGGATCTGCTAATACGTCTCTTTTTTGAGTATGTCCTTTACGTGGCACGTTACTTCCCTCCTTAATCATTGTTATAGTTTCGATTAATTCTTCGGTACTCACATGTGTCTCTCTAATGTGTTCGTGCGGAATTTATTTCCAAAAGTGAAATTCTCAATCCCAACACTAACCTACCTTAGTTCTGTTTGTGATATACAGATGTTCTGCTTAATTATTTAGCAGCTTTTGGCTTCTTAGCACCGTACTTAGAACGAGCCTGTTTTCTGTTTGCAACACCTGCAGTATCTAATGTACCACGGATGATATGGTAACGTGTACCTGGTAAATCCTTAACACGGCCACCACGAATCAGAACAACACTATGCTCCTGTAAGTTATGTCCCTCACCTGGAATGTATGATGTAACTTCGATTCCGTTTGAAAGACGAACTCTGGCGATCTTTCTAAGAGCTGAGTTAGGTTTCTTAGGTGTAGCTGTCTTAACAGCTGTACAAACACCACGCTTCTGTGGAGAAGATGTCTCGATTGGTCTCTTCTGAAGAGAGTTATAACTTCTCTGAAGTGCAGGTGCTGTAGACTTCTTTACAGTAGTCTGACGTCCCTTTCTTACTAACTGGTTGAATGTTGGCATTAGTTTCACCTCCTATAAGTATAGTTAAAATTATGCATACAAAAGCATGCTAAAATATTGTACTAGTTTTCAAAATGTTTGTCAATATGTTTTTACAAAATACAATTATGCTATCATGAATCGTTTTATGACCTATTATGAACCACAAATATTAAAAGGCAGCATCCAACGAATACCACCTTTTAACTAAAAATCAATTATTCTTCAGCACCATCTGCTGTCTCCACAGCTTCAACTGCCTCTGCTGATTCAGCTGTCTCTGCTGATTCAACTGTCTCTGTTGTCTCTGTTGCCTCAATTGTCTCTATTGAATCTGCAAATTCATCTTCTGCAAAATCATCAAAATCATCGAAGATCAATTCATCTTCACCGTTTACTTCACTGTCAAGCTTTGTATTACGATATCTCTTCATACCAGTACCTGCCGGGATGAGCTTACCGATAATAACATTCTCTTTCATACCGATAAGTGGATCAATCTTACCCTTGATTGCTGCTTCAGTAAGAACCTTTGTTGTCTCCTGGAATGATGCAGCTGAAAGGAATGAATTTGTAGCAAGTGATGCCTTTGTGATTCCAAGTAATACCTGTGAACCAACTGCAAGCTCTTTTCCTTCTTCCTCAAGCTTCTCATTGAGTTCTAAGAACTCAAGTGCGTCTACCATGCTTCCTGGAAGTAAATCTGAATCTCCGTTCTCTTCTACGCGAATCTTCTGTAAACACTGACGAACAATTACTTCGATATGTTTATCATTGATTTCAACACCCTGTAAACGGTATACACGCTGAACTTCACGAAGCATATAATCCTGAACCGCTCTAACACCCTTAATCTTAAGGATATCATGTGGGTTTACAGAACCTTCTGTGAGTTCATCACCAGCTTCAAGAACTGCGCCATCAAGAATCTTGATACGTGATCCATAAGGGATAAGGTATGCCTTAGTCTCTCCTGTCTCGTTGTTTGTAACGATTACTTCACGTTTCTTCTTTGTATCCTTGATTGTAGCAACACCACCAAATTCAGTGATAATTGCAAGTCCCTTAGGCTTACGTGCCTCGAAGATTTCCTCTACTCGAGGAAGACCCTGAGTAATATCACTACCAGCAACACCACCAGTATGGAATGTTCTCATAGTAAGCTGTGTTCCAGGCTCACCGATTGACTGAGCTGCGATAATACCAACAGCCTCACCTACCTGAACTGCCTGACCTGTCGCAAGGTTTGAACCATAACACTTAGCACATACTCCCATGTGAGATCTACATGTAAGTACTGTACGGATCTTAACCTGCTCAATTGGGTTACCATTCTCATCAACACCCTTGCTCATAACTGCTGCTGCACGCTTAGGTGTAATCATATGATTCTTCTTAACAATTACATTACCATCTTTATCGCAGATTGTCTCGCATGCGAAACGTCCTGTAATACGCTCCTGAAGGCTTTCAATCTCCTCACGTCCTTCCATGAAGGCTTTTACTACCATTCCTGGAATCTCACGATCGGTTCCTGCACAACAATCAGACTCACGTACGATGATGTGCTGTGAAACGTCTACGAGACGTCTTGTAAGGTATCCTGAATCGGCTGTACGAAGAGCTGTATCTGACATACCTTTTCTAGCTCCATGTGCAGACATGAAGTACTCGAGTACGTCAAGACCCTCACGGAAGTTTGACTTGATAGGCAACTCGATTGTTCTACCAGTTGTATCAGCCATAAGTCCTCGCATACCAGCAAGCTGTTTGATCTGCTGTGAAGATCCACGGGCTCCGGAATCAGCCATCATGAAGATGTTGTTGTACTTATCAAGACCTGTAAGAAGGGCATCTGTAAGTTCATCATCGGCTTCTTTCCAAGTCTGGATTACTTCCTGATAACGCTCTTCGTCTGTGATAAGACCACGTCTATACTGTTTTGTAATTCTATCTACTGTGTTCTGGGCTTCTTCAATCATCTGTGGCTTCTGTGGTGGTACAGTCATATCTGAGACTGAAACTGTCATAGCAGCCTTTGTTGAATACTTGTATCCCATAGCTTTTACATTATCCAGCACTTCTGCTGTTGTTGTAGCACCATGTGTGTTGATAACTTTCTCGAGAATCTTCTTAATCTGTTTCTTTCCTACGTGGAAATCTACCTCATAATTAAGGGCATCCTGTGGATTTGTTCTGTCAACAAAACCTAAATCCTGTGGAATGTTCTCGTTAAAGATTACAAGACCTACTGTTGTACGTGTAAATCCTGAAACCTTTGTTCCGTCAGCCATTGTTACTGTTCTGTATACATAGATTGGCTGATGTAATGTAACCTCTTTGTTCTCATATGCGAGAAGTGCAAGGTTCTCATTACCAAAATGATATCCCAAAAGATCAATTGGCTTACAGAGAACACGACGGTTTCCATCTGTCACATCCTCAAACCAGATATAATCATATAAATCAAGTTCTGCTTTTCCATCTTTGCTTGGAGCTATAAGCTTCTTAAGTTCTTCTATATCTGTATAAACCTTATCAGATTTAACTTGTGCAACAATCTTTGGATCATCCTTATAATCAGCAAGCTTCTTCATAGTGAGGTAGTAAACACCAAGAATCATATCCTGTGAAGGAACTGCTACAAGTCCACCATCTGAAGGCTTAAGCAGGTTGTTTGGTGATAAAAGCATAAATCTACACTCTGACTGCGCTTCTACTGATAATGGAAGATGGACAGCCATCTGATCTCCATCGAAATCGGCATTGAACGCTGTACAAACAAGTGGATGAAGCTTAATAGCTCTACCTTCTACAAGAATTGGCTCGAATGCCTGAATTCCTAATCTATGAAGTGTAGGAGCACGGTTAAGCATTACTGGGTGCTCTTTGATTACCTCTTCAAGTACATCCCATACTTCGTCCTGCTGACGCTCTACCATCTTCTTTGCACTCTTAATATTGTGTGCTGTACCGTTAGCTGCAAGCTCTTTCATAACGAATGGTTTGAAAAGCTCAATAGCCATCTCTTTTGGAAGACCACACTGATAAATCTTAAGTTTTGGCTCTACACAGATAACTGAACGTCCTGAGTAGTCAACTCGCTTTCCAAGTAGGTTCTGACGGAAACGTCCGCCCTTACCTTTAAGCATGTCAGATAATGACTTAAGTGCTCTGTTACCAGGTCCTGTTACAGGACGACCACGACGTCCATTATCAATAAGTGCATCTACAGCTTCCTGAAGCATACGCTTTTCATTTCTTACGATAATGTCAGGTGCTCCAAGATCAAGTAATCTTCTAAGACGATTGTTACGATTGATAATTCTTCTATATAAATCATTAAGATCAGATGTAGCAAAACGACCTCCGTCGAGCTGTACCATAGGACGTAAATCTGGTGGAATAACAGGGATAACTGTCATAATCATCCACTCAGGCTTATTTCCTGACTCACGGAATGCTTCTACAACTTCAAGTCTCTTAATAATACGAGCTCTCTTCTGACCGGTTGCAGTCTCAAGCTCTGTCTTAAGCTCTACAGAATCCTTCTCAAGATCAATTGCCTCAAGAAGTTCATGTATAGACTCTGCTCCCATTCCTACTCGGAATGAAGTTCTTCCATACTGCTCACAAGCTTCCTGATATTCAGCCTCTGTCAATACCTGCTTGTATGCAAGAGATGTCTCTCCTGGATCAAGTACGATATATGAAGCAAAGTATAATACTCTTTCAAGAACTCTTGGTGATAAATCAAGGATAAGTCCCATACGAGATGGGATTCCCTTGAAGTACCATATATGAGATACAGGAGCAGCAAGCTCGATATGTCCCATACGCTCTCTACGAACACTTGATTTAGTAATTTCTACACCACAGCGGTCGCAGACAACGCCTTTATAACGAATCTTTTTATATTTACCACAGTGACATTCCCAGTCTTTCTGTGGTCCAAAAATCTTTTCACAGAACAAACCATCTTTTTCTGGTTTTAAAGTTCTATAGTTAATAGTCTCAGGCTTCTTAACTTCACCATATGACCACTCTCTGATCTTCTCAGGGGATGCTAATCCAATCTGAATTGCGTCAAACTGCATAGCCTGATTGTTTTCTGTGCTATTTACTTCTGGCATCGCTTAACTCCCTTCTAATTATTCTTCATCAGAAACTTCTGCATCATCAAAGAAATCGTCTGCCGAATCATCAAAATCAGCTTCCTCTTCCTCCTCGATATCTACGAGTTCCTCATTGTCAGAATCAAATTCCTGCTTAGTAAATCCATGTTTTGCAAAAGACTCATTGTCTTCAAATGCATAATCCTTGTCATTACCAATGATAGAATTGATATCTGTATTTCCGTATTCGCTAGTCTCAATAAGTTCAACTTCATTGCGATCCTCATCAAGAACTTTTACATCAAGTCCTAAAGACTGAAGCTCTTTAAGAAGTACCTTGAATGACTCTGGAATACCTGGTTCAGGAATATTATCGCCCTTGATAATAGCCTCATAAGTCTTAACACGACCGATTACATCATCGGACTTAACTGTCAGGATTTCCTGAAGTGTATATGCAGCACCATATGCTTCAAGTGCCCAAACTTCCATCTCTCCAAAACGCTGTCCACCGAACTGAGCTTTACCACCGAGTGGCTGCTGTGTTACTAATGAGTAAGGACCTGTTGAACGTGCATGGATCTTATCATCAACAAGATGATGAAGCTTGAGATAATGCATGTGTCCAATAGTAACTTTTCCATCGAATGGCTCTCCTGTTCTACCATCACGAAGCTGAACCTTTCCATCCCTTGAGATTGGAACACCCTTCCAGAGACTTCTGTGCGCTCTGTTCTTAGAAAGATAATCCATAACCTCATCAAGAAGTATATCTGCATATTTCTCACTGAAAATCTCTGCATCTGCATTCCAGTATGGATGCTCTGATTTCTGGTCTTCCTCAAGCTCAGCAGCATCAAATGGAAGATTTACATAATCATTTGCAAGTTCAAGTGTATCCTGGATATCTACCTCTTTTGCACCATCAAATACAGGTGTAGATACGTTAAATCCAAGGGCTTTTGAAGCAAGACTCAAATGAATCTCAAGCACCTGTCCGATGTTCATTCGGGAAGGCACACCAAGTGGATTAAGAACGATATCAAGAGGACGGCCATTTGGAAGGAATGGCATATCTTCTACAGGAAGTACACGGGAAACTACACCCTTGTTACCATGACGTCCGGCCATCTTATCACCAACAGAAATCTTTCTCTTCTGGGCAATGTAAATACGAACAGACTGGTTAACTCCTGGAGATAACTCGTCACCATTTTCTCTTGTAAATACCTTTGCACTAACAACAATACCATAAGCACCATGTGGCACTTTAAGTGATGTATCACGCACCTCACGTGCTTTTTCTCCGAAGATTGCACGAAGAAGTCTCTCTTCTGCTGTAAGCTCTGTCTCTCCCTTAGGAGTAACTTTACCTACTAAGATATCACCTGCACGAACCTCTGCACCGATACGGATGATACCTCTCTCATCAAGGTCTTTGAGCGCATCATCACCAACACCTGGAACATCTCTTGTGATTTCTTCTGGTCCAAGCTTTGTATCACGGGATTCTACCTCGTACTCTTCAATATGAATAGATGTATAAACATCATACTCTACTAATCTCTCTGAAAGAAGAACGGCATCCTCGTAGTTGTAACCTTCCCATGTCATGAATCCGATAAGTGGGTTCTTACCAAGGGCTAACTCACCCTGTGATGTTGAAGGTCCATCTGCGATAACCTCTCCTGCTTCAACTTTCTGCCCCTTAAATACGATTGGTCTCTGGTTGTAGCAGTTTGACTGGTTAGAACGAGAGAACTTAGTAAGAATATACTCTCTTCTATTTCCATCTTCTTCCTTAATAATAATACGGTTAGACTCTGACATCTCGACAGTACCTGCTGCTTTTGCAACAACACACACTCCAGAGTCAACTGCCGCCTTAGTCTCCATACCTGTTCCTACAACTGGTGCTTCTGTTGTAAGAAGTGGAACTGCCTGACGCTGCATGTTAGATCCCATGAGGGCACGGTTAGCATCATCGTTCTGAAGGAATGGGATAAGTGCTGTAGCTACAGAGAACACCATCTTAGGAGATACATCCATGTATTCAAACTTAGATCTATCATACTCCTGTGTCTCTTCTCTAAAACGTCCTGAAACTGACTTACGAACAAAATGTCCCTCTTCGTCAAGCTTCTCATTAGCCTGTGCTACATGATAATTATCTTCTTCATCAGCTGTCATATAAACAACTTCATCTGTGACAACTGGATTTTCTCTATCTGTAAGGTCAATCTTACGATATGGAGCCTCTACAAAACCATACTCATTAATTCTCGCATAACATGCAAGTGAGTTGATAAGACCGATGTTAGGTCCTTCAGGTGTCTCTACAGGACACATACGTCCATAATGTGAGTAGTGTACATCTCGAACCTCGAATCCGGCACGGTCTCTTGAAAGACCTCCTGGTCCTAATGCTGACAAACGTCTCTTGTGAGTCAACTCACCAAGAGGGTTGTTCTGATCCATGAACTGTGAAAGCTGTGAAGAACCGAAGAACTCTTTAACAGCTGCAGTCACAGGCTTGATATTGATAAGGCTCTGTGGTGAAATACCTTCTATATCCTGAGTAGTCATTCGCTCACGAACAACTCTCTCTAATCTTGAAAGACCGATACGATACTGATTCTGCAACAGCTCACCAACAGCACGGATACGACGATTTCCAAGGTGATCGATATCGTCCTCACATCCAGCACCCCACTCAAGATGCATGTTGTAATTAATAGATGCAAAAATATCCTCTTTTGTGATGTGCTTAGGAATCAAATCAGCCATATCTCTCTTGATTGCGTCAATACGCTCTTCAAGAGTCTCATTCTCTTCCATAATCTGAGCAAGTACTGGATAGTAGACAAGCTCACTAATTCCAAGTTCCTTAGGATCTTCTATCTCTGGAATCCAGCTCTTGATATCTACCATCATAGATGAAAGAATCTTAACATTCTTTGTCTCTGTCTGAATCCATACATAAGAAACTGCGGCATTCTGAATCTGTGTAGCAAGTTCTCTGCTGATAACTGTTCCAGCCTCTGCAAGAACTTCTCCTGTTGAAGGATCGATAACATCCTCTGCAAGAACATGTCCACTGATACGATTCTTAAGATGAAGCTTCTTATTGAACTTATAACGTCCAACCTTTGCCAAATCATATCTTCTTGGGTCAAAGAACATAGCTGTGATAAGGCTCTCAGCGCTTTCTACAGATAAAGGCTCACCTGGACGGATCTTCTTATATAACTCTAAAAGACCAGCCTCATAGCTTCCCTGTGGCTCACGATCTGTGATAGAAGGATCTTTGGCGAGAGATTTCTCAATCTTCTCCTCATTTCCAAACATATCATAGATAGCCTGATTTGTTCCTACACCAAGTGCACGTAATAATACTGTAATTGGTACCTTACGTGTTCTATCTACTCTTACATAAAAAACGTCATTGGAATCTGTCTCATACTCTAACCATGCACCACGATTAGGAATTACAGTACATGAATACAGCGTCTTACCAACCTTATCATGTGCGATGCCATAATAGATACCAGGTGAACGTACCAACTGGCTTACGATAACTCGCTCTGCACCATTGATAACAAATGTACCTGTTTCAGTCATCAGAGGCAGGTCTCCCATGAAAATTTCATGCTCGTTTATCTCATCTGTCTCTTTATTATGAAGTCTTACTTTTACCTTTAAAGGAGCTGCATATGTTGCATCTCGCTCTTTGCACTCAGGAATTGTATACTTCACATCATCTTCGCATAATGTAAAATCTACAAAATCAAGGCTAAGCTTGCCGCTGTAATCCTCGATTGGAGAGATATCTGCAAATGCTTCTTTGAGTCCTTCATCAAGGAACCACTGATAAGAGTTCTTCTGAACCTCAATCAGATTAGGCATCTGTAGAACCTCTTTCTGTCTTGAGTAACTCATACGTATGTCTTTTCCAGCTTTGACCGGACGTATTCTGTTTTTCTCCATTGACGTTTCACCTCTCGTTTTTATTTGCTTGGCTTATAGCCAAAAATCTATATATTGTGGTTATATCCAAATGCACAAATTCATATGGTGGTTTCGTGTAAAATGTCTATTGACATTTTCGATTTGTATTAAAAATAGCAATAATAAGCCCACTACACCATGAAAGTGCAACTTATACTATACATCAAATTCCAGAATTATGCAAGAAGTTTTTGCATGAGATTTTTGCATGAGATTTTTTTATATGTTTTTAAATGAGATTTTTTATGTATAAGAATTTTCCTTATATAACAAAAAACCAGAGTCGAATACTCGACTCTGGCATGTAAATAATTGCAATAATTATTTAAGTGTAACCTTAGCGCCTTCAGCCTCAAGTTTAGCCTTAGCATCCTCAGCGATAGCCTTGTCAGCCTGCTCTTTGATAACCTTTGGAGCACCATCAACTGCTTCTTTAGCTTCTTTAAGTCCAAGACCTGTGATCTCACGAACAACTTTGATAACCTTAACTTTGTTTGGTCCAACTTCTGTTAACTCGATATCGAACTCTGTCTTCTCTTCTCCTGCTGCTGCTCCGTCAGCTCCTGCTGCTGCAACTACAACACCTGCTGCTGCAGATACACCGAACTCTTCTTCACAAGCTTTTACTAAATCATTTAACTCTAATACGCTTAACTCTTTGATAGCATCAATAAACTCTGCTGTTGTTAACTTTGCCATTATTATTTCCTCCATTAAAATTCAATTTACTATTGTGTATCTCCACGACTCATCGTAAGATAACTTCTTCTAATTCAATCCGGAAACTATTCAGCGTCTGCTGCTGCTTCCTCTGCTGGTGCTTCCTCTGCTGGAGCTGCTTCTACAGCTGCATCTGCTGCACCGCCTTTCTCTGCGATCTGATTAAGAACACGAGCAAGGTTTGTGATAGGGCTCTGTAAGCTACCAAGTAACTTAGAAATAAGCTCATCTCTGCTAGGTACAGAAGCGATTGCCTTCATACCCTCTGCATCATAATATGTTCCTTCAACTACACCAGCTTTAATCTCTAATGCTGGAGCTGTCTTAGCGAACTTAGCTAATACTCTTGCTGGAGCTGTTGCATCATCTACTGATACTGCAAATGCGCTTGGTCCTTCAAGAACATCTCTTAAGCTCTCAAAATCTGTTCCTTCAACTGCACGGCTTACTAAAGTATTCTTGTATACCTTGTAAGTAACGCCAGCTTCTCTTAACTGCTTACGTAACTGAGTATCCTCTGCTACTGTAAGTCCACGATAATCAACAACTACAACTGACTGAGCGTCTTTGATAGCAGCTGAAATCTCATCAACGATTGGCTGTTTCAGTTCAACTTTTGCCACAATGGTTACCTCCTTATTTTATTTTCGCATATCACGTGAGGTATATATAAAAACCTCCCTGCACGTCGACAGAGAGGCAATAGTCTTTCTAAGAAGAATCTAAATTCCCTCGGTAGGTCTTAAGTTACGCCTTACGGCACCTACTGTCTTCGGCAATATGCTTGCTGATTATAATACTTTATATTGAGATTGTCAATAGTAATTCTCAATTTGCTTGGTTTGTCTGGTCTTTGGTTATAATGTTTCAATTATCGGAGACAAGGCATTGCCTTATCCCCGTCAGGTTTCCCTGTTTCCTGCTACTGAGTAATCTTAACTGGGTTAAGCTTAACTCCAGGTCCCATTGTAGATGTGATTGTAGCACTCTTAATGTACTGACCCTTTAAGCTAGCAGGCTTTGCTTTATTTATTGCACCCATAAGAGACTGGAAGTTGTCGTTTAACTGCTCGTCTGTGAAAGATGCTTTTCCAACTGGCACATGGATAATGTTTGTCTTGTCCAATCTGTACTCAATCTTACCAGCTTTGATATCTGCGATTGCCTTTGCAACATCCATTGTAACTGTTCCGGCTTTTGGGTTTGGCATTAAGCCCTTAGGTCCGAGTACACGTCCCAAACGACCTACAACACCCATCATGTCTGGTGTAGCAACAACAACGTCGAAGTCTAACCATCCTTCATTCTGGATCTTAGGAATTAATTCCTCGCCACCAACAAAGTCAGCTCCTGCTGCCTCTGCCTCGTCTGCTTTAGCTCCCTTAGCGAAAACTAAAACTTTAACAGTTTTTCCTGTTCCGTGTGGTAATACTACAGCTCCACGGATCTGCTGCTCAGCATGACGTCCATCACAACCTGTTCTAAGATGAAGCTCGATTGTCTCGTCAAATTTAGCTGTTGCATTCTTCTTTACGATTGAGATAGCTTCTTCAACATCATAAAGATTCTGCTTATCGAAAGCCTTAACGGCGTCCTGATACTTCTTTCCTCTTTTCATGAAAAAATAACCTCCTGGTGGTAATATCGGGAGAGGACCCTCCCACTTATTGTTACTAATGCGATTCCCTATAATTCCTGTTTATAGGAAAGTCCCCTTTGCTTGTCAGGGAACAAGTCTTAGCTGAAATCAATCAATGATTAATCTTCAACCTCAACTCCCATTGAACGGCATGTTCCTGCGATCATGCTCATTGCAGACTCGATTGAAGCTGCATTTAAATCTGGCATCTTCTGCTCAGCGATTTCCTGAAGCTGTGCCTTTGTAATCTTTGCAACCTTAGTCTTGTTAGGTACACCTGAACCAGACTTGATGTTACAAGCTTTCTTAATTAATACTGGAGCAGGAGGAGTCTTAGTAATGAAGCTAAAACTTCTATCTGCATATACAGTAATTACTACAGGGATAACTGTATCTCCCATTTCTGCTGTCTTAGCATTGAACTGCTTTGTAAACTCTACAATGTTTACACCATGCTGTCCAAGAGCAGGTCCAACTGGAGGAGCTGGTGTTGCCTTTCCAGCAGGAATCTGTAATTTAATGTATCCTTCTACTTTCTTTGCCATTTGGAATTGCCTCCTTAATTAATCTTCTTAACATCTGCGAAACTTACTTCTACCGGTGTCTCGCGACCGAACAGTTCTACGTTGATTGTAACTGTCTGCTTGCTGTGGTTCATTGCAGTGATAATACCTGATGTATCTTTCCAGACACCACCAATAACGACTATCATATCACCTTCCTCAAAGTCAACCACAACACTCTCAGTCTTAATACCCAAAGGTCTCATCTCGGCTTCTGTGAGTGGAACCGGCTTGCTTCCCGGACCAACAAATCCAGTCACGCCTCTGGTATTTCTAACAACGTACCATGTATCATCATTCATAATCATATGAATAAGTACATAGCCTGGAAACATCTTCTTGGAAACCTGCTTACGAACACCGTTCTTAACCTCAGTCACATCTTCCATAGGAACACGTACTTCTAAGATCTGGTCTTCAAGATGTCTGTTCTCAATTGTTTTGTCAATATTTGCTTTGACCTTGTTCTCATAGCCTGAATAGGTATGAACTACATACCAGTTTGCCTCTGCCATAATTCACTTTGCCTCCGTTAAAATTTAAAACCAATAAGGAAATTCACACCATACTGGATAATCCAGTCAATGAGTGCGATGATAAGACCTGTAACAACCGATACAGCCACTACCGCGATAGTCTGTCTTACAATTGATTCTTTGGTTGGCCAGATTATCTTAAAGAACTCTGACTTTAAGCCTGTAAACCAATTTGTCTTTGGAGCTTTTTCAACTTTTTCAGTTCCCATTTTAATACTCCTTCACTCGTTCCTAGACTATTTTGTTTCCTTATGCATTGTATGTGTTCTACAGAATCTACAATACTTCTTGGTTTCCATTCTGTCCGGATGAGTTTTCTTGTCCTTTGTCATGTTGTAGTTACGACGCTGACACTCTGTGCATGCTAATGTAATCTTTGTACGCACGACTTCCACCTCCGTTTAAATTCTTTGTTTAGTCTCCGCCCTAAAAAAGGGCATAAAAAAAAGACCTTTTTCCAAGCCTGTTTAATATATCATACTATAGGTTTTCTCGTCAATACTTTTTATTATTTTTCTTTAAAAATATATTGCTGTAATATATTAACACAAAATCTTGTATTGCACAAGTTTTTCTTGGTACATGTTGCTGTTGAAGTTTGCAACGATAGACGATATAATAAATATGTATAAATGGATTTTTTTACCCCAATGCTTTTAGCATCATTTCACGGACGAAAGGAGGGGAATTTGTATGGCTCGTATTGATAATGCTTACGAATACTATGTCGTAAATTATTCTAAAGCCGAAGTATCACGTTATGACGCTCACAAGAAGAGCGATTTGCGTAAAGTATACAACCGAATAATTAAATCTAACAAAGATTCTCCTCTGTATAAGCTTTCTGACGCTGATGGAGCAAAGAAATTCGCTATTGATATCAAGGAGAATGCCAAGAGTATCCAGAATGTTGTTGCAGAACTTTCTGATGATTCCGATTCATTAGAGAATGCTTTCCAGAAGAAGGTTGCAATATCTTCCGACGAAGATTCTGTCGCAGTCAAATATATAGGCGATGGTTCTGAGGAAAATTCAGCAGAACAATTTGATATATCTGTGGACAAATTAGCTTCTCCTCAGGTAAATACTGGTAATTATCTAAAGGATGATGCCATCTCTTTGCTGCCTGGTACATATTCATTTGACCTGAATACAAATACTGCGGCATATGAATTCCAGTTTACTGTGAACCTTAAGGAAACGAATAAAGATACTTTGAACAAGATATCCAAACTTGTTAACGATTCTAAGCTTGGAATACAGGCAGAAATCCTTAAAGGAAAAGATAACACAAGTGCCTTACAGCTCACTTCAAGCCAGACCGGACTTAGTGATAATGAAGATTATCTTTTTTCAATAGCACCACAGGCCACACAGGATTCTATCAAAGCTATCGATGTATTAGGAATTAATAATGTCAGTTCTCCTGCTGCCAACTCAAGCTTTAAGCTTAATGGCGCGGAGCACTCATCACTTTCTAATACTTTTACTATAAACAATGCATTTGAACTTACATTGAAGAAGCCTAATGCAGATTCACCTACACTGATTGGCTTTAAGACCAATACCGATGCTGTTGCAGACAATATTCAGGCTCTTGTGACGGCATACAATAATATCCTATCTCTTGCCGAGAATTATGCATCATCTGGAGCAAGCGCTGGCAATAAACTTTTGAACGAGATGAGTTCTATCTCCAAAAAGATGCAGGGTTCCCTTGAGTACATTGGTCTGATGGTGAATGATGACGGTGCTGTAAGTATAGACAAAGATATTCTTACTAATGCACTTACACCTGAGAGATCAGAGGATACATTCAGTACTCTTAAGGAGTTCAAAGAGGCAATCGGAGAAAAAGCTGATAATATAGCTGTCAATCCTATGAATTATGTAAAAAAGATTGTTGTTGCATATAAGAATCCAGGGCATAACTTCAACACACCATATATTAGTTCAATCTTTTCCGGGCTCATGCTTGACAGTTATGTATGATAATTTGATTGGCTTTATAATCAATTAATGCGTTTTATAATTTATACATTTTGTGTTTTATGAGTTTTGTAATTTATGTTTTTATATTTAATCGATGAATTTCATCATAATTATTTGATGGTTAGCAGAGACATGTTTATTTAAAACATGTCTCTTTTTGTGTGAACATTCGAATATATAACAAATTTACAGCATAGGCTGTAAATCACCTATCATATTATCCTCAAGTCTCCTGAGCTTTTCAGCTATTGCAACGCTCTTTGAATCTGCATTTTTAAATTCATTTATATAGCTGCTCAATGATTTAATCCCCATATTACAGCCGTCTGTCAGAATCTCTGCTGCTTTTTTCACATCATTTTCTATCATCATTTTAATGTTCGTCTGCATGTTGGCCATAGTGGTTGCGATAACACCTGGCTCCTTATCCTGCGCTCCAACATCATTAAGTATCTGCCTGCATTCAGCCTCAAGCTGTGAATGTCCTGAGAAATATTTGTCCATTATCTCCCTGATCTGCTTGTCATTTACCTTGTCCTTAATCTGTCGAATACTATCCATTGCCATTTTACACCCCGAACTACATTCCTGTAGCAACGAGATAGTATCTCTATTTAGCTCTTTTTCCATACGAAATAGTCTGCCTCCTCTAGAAAATAATCCGTCACACACGGTCATCATAGTATGATTATCTCCAAAAATTATAATTATTATTCATACTATCAGCATATTTTGCCCTCTAAGAGCATATTTTGCCTTTTGAGAGTGTAGACATCAAATTATCCGCATGCTACAATATGTTGCTGTAGCCCTATGGCATAGTTTATGTCTGTTTTAAGACGTAGCTATATTTTGCTGTAGCCCTATGGCATAGTTTATGTCTGTTTTAAGACGTACCTATATTTTGCTGTAGCCCTATGGCATGGTTTTTGTCTGCTTTATGACGTAGCTATATTTTGCTGTAGCCCTATGGCATAGTTTATGTCTGTTTTAAGATATAGCAATATATAGCCTATAATCAATTAAGCGCAATTATCCAGAACAATTTAATTTAAAATGATTGGAATTATCAATATGAAAAAATACTTTAAAGAAAACAAAACCGTGCTGCTTGCATTTATAACACTTGCATGGCCGACTGTGCTCGAACAGTTTCTGTCTACCATCGTCCAATATGTAGACACCGCTATGGTTGGCAGACTTGGAGCTTCTGCTACTGCCACAGTGTCACTAAGTTCAACCTACAACTGGACTATCAATAGCGTAATCTATTCTTTAGGAATTGGATTTCTGTCATATATTGCCCGCGCAATCGGTGAAAAAAATCAAGAAAAAATAACAAAAGCTGCTCACCAGGCAATACTAGCTGCGCTGGGCGCTGGAATTTTTCTGACTATAGTAACTATGTCAATTGCCCCTTATATGCCTATATGGATGGGTGCAGATCCTTCTATACGTCGAGATGGTTCAATATACTTTACACTTATCAATCTGCCAATATTACTCCGCTCAGGCATGGTAATATTCGGTGCAGCAATACGTTCAACAGGTGACACCAAAACACCAATGCGAATCAACGTGTTCATGAATATCCTAAACACTTGTCTTAATTATGTATTCATATACATGTTGGCCTTTGGCGCGATCGGAGCAGGAATTGCAACTGCCATATCATATACTGTCGGAAGTATTCTCACCGTCATTGCATTCTTGCGCAATCCAATACTGAAGGTAGATCTTAAACACATAAAGTTCGATAAACCTGTTATGTCTGACTGCCTCAGAATAGGGATACCAGTCATGTTCACTCAATTTGTTTCGTGCAGTGGATACATTGTAGCAACAAGCCTTGTATCCTCAATGAAAACAACAATATATGCAGCGCATTCAATTGCAATTACTGCCGAGACCATTTTCTACATACCAGGGTACGGAATGCAAGCCGCTACATCAACCTTAATAGGAAATGCAATTGGTGAGAAGAATAGAAAAAAGGAACACAGCGTCATGGTTCTTTCAATTTCTATTGTATTTGCATTAATGTGCATATCTGGAATCGCACTCTTTGTAGGCGCCGACGCAATGATGCGTATATTTACAAAAGACCCTCAGGTTATAAAAATAGGAACCACTTTACTTAGAATAGTCGCATTTACAGAACCAATATTTGGCAGCGCCGCAGTAATGGATGGTATCTATGCTGGAATGGGGCGTACAAAGTATCCACTTGTTGTGGAGCTCATCACCCGATGGGGCATCCGAATTCTTGGCTCTTTTATATTCGTAAGAATACTTGGCATGGGCATCAATCATGTATGGTACTGTATGATTGGTGATAATATAACAAAAGCTGCTTTACTCGCTATAGGTATTTTATTTCTGATACGTACTAAACGAGAATAGATATATCCTTTAATCTCTTCTCATCCAGATTCATTCCAAGAGTCACATCTGGCTTGACTTTCTCTCCATGAAAGTCAGAGCCACATGAGACTTTCAGATTATATTCTTCCGCAAGTCTTAAATAATATTCTTCCTGTTTCCTGTCATGTTTGCTATAGAAACATTCAAGTCCATCAAGACCAGCCGCTTTCAAAGTTCTAATCAAACTTTCCTGATTGCGCTTTCCAAGTTTAAGAAGTCCTGGATGTGCTAAAACTGCTATTCCGCCAGCTTTATGTATCAACTCGATTGCCACTTCTGGTTCCGGCTTTGTTCTCTCCGTAGCGGCCTTAAATCTCGGCGTATCAAGATATCTGCTAAAGGCTTCTCTCCTCGTCTCAACATATCCATACTCCTGAAGCCATCGTGCAAAATGCGGACGCCCTATTGAACCTTCTCCAGCATACTCCCTGACTTCTTCTAGAACTACAGGAATCTTAATGTTATTGAGGTATTCGCATATCCTTTGCGCTCTGTTAGCTCTGCTTTCCTCAAAACCTTCACATTCTCTGACAAGTTCAGGATTCCTGTAATCTATGTATAATCCAAGCATATGAATCTCTACACCTTTATGAGTGCTTATCTCAATTCCCGGTATAAAATTCATATCCACTGTTTCTGCTGTCTTCGCAGCTTCATCAAGACCAGATACCGTATCATGGTCAGTAATTGCAAATCTTTGTATCCCTTTTTCTTTTGCCATATTTATGAGTTCCGATGGAGAATATTGTCCATCGGAAGCTGTTGTATGCGAATGTAAATCTATATACATTTTCCGTCCATCCCTTTTTTTAATCATATAAATTGCATAGAAGTCTTTTTATACTTACTTCTCAAGTATTTCTTTACTTCTGCTCTCTGTCGCTCTTCTTCCGTCACCTTACTCCAGTCTTCCGCCTCATGGCGTAACTGCTGTATATCAATTTCCATAATATGTCCCGGGTGCCATAGTTCCATCATACACATAATAACCTGTCGGGATGATATTTGTATTTCTATCTGGTGCCATAGCTGTGACCTCATCCTGCGTAAGGGTGAATGCATCAAGATAAGACTCATCAATTGCCCCCTCCTCAACCATATTCGTAAGTGTCATATGATTAGCGCAACCATCATCAAACTTCACACCACTTGCTTCCCATTTATTATCAGCGGAAGAATATTCGTACAAAATTGTCTGTGGCTTTTGGATAATATTTTTTATGACATATTTCCTTTTCCCGCTACTGACATTATAAGATCTCTCATATTCTATCTGAGGTACAGATACATCTTTTACGATAACATCACTCGTAGGATGTTCTTCGAATTTTGCTCCAGGCACGTAATTCTCCCAGGCATCAATATATCTTCCGTCAACCCATGCATCAGAGGCATATCTAAGATCACCTGAATAATACATTTGTGAGCCATTATCCATTCTATCACTATAAAAACTTGTTCCATCACCATTTCTATATAAATATGTATAAGCCACACCTGTACTGCCAAAAACATTCCTGATTCCAGTCAGAGAAACCCATGAGCCGCCGCCAACTGTATTACAGACACTTTCCCATGTAAGAGCACCATCTGTCGGAACATCATCTGTCATTTCAACAGATGCGTACTGATTCAAAAGGGTTCTCACATTCTCCAGCGAAATATTCGTACCGTTAGCACCAAAAGTAAAATATTGCGTAATCTGATCCTGACTTATTCCCTGACCTTCTCCATTGCCAGCGCCACCATAAGAACGCGTCTGCCCATTATAAGTAATATCAATCAAATAATGATAATTCTCATTCCACGCAACTGTTACCGTACTATCCAGCCTCTGTGCAACACTTTTTAGAATTCCCGGAAAACCGAGTGAATCATACCTAAACGGATAAATTGCCGTAGCAAAAATACTCTTATTATCTCGCCTTCCATAAGGTGACTGAATATATAAGCTCTGATCCATGTGTGGAGATGTTGACAACGACCAGAAATCCACCTTCTTGTATAACTCACCACGAATATAAGAACCACTGTAAAGACATATAGAAGAAAAACCACTCTGTACAGCATCCATATTATCAAAGAAGTCTGATTTTACAGCGTAATTACTTATCAGGTAGTCAGATACATCCACCAAAGAAGCAATCGTAAACTTAATATCCGTATCAACCCATGAGCCTGAATCATCTTTGGTCTGCAGTACAAGCTCACCACCATCAGTGTCAAAGCTATCAAAAATATAGCCACCATTCACACGTCCTGTCTGGGTATTTTCGTAGTTAATATCCGCATATATAGTTGGATTGTCCGATATACTTACCGTGCGTAAGTCTATTTGGGAATCATCTGAATATTTCGATGATTTGTCAGCAAATCTAAATGACAAAGGATCCGGATTATCTGTCTCTATGAAAAAATACTCATTAAACGGAGGCAGAATCGGAGTAATCCTGTATGTATAGTTAGTAGCAGATGGTGTTTCCGGTTCCTCCGGATCAACAGGATTTTCTTCATCATCTTTTTTTACAGCTATTTTAACACTCACACGGTTTTTACCAGATTTTGCAAAAATAGTAGCACGTCCAGCCTGTCTGGCAACTAGATTGCCCTTTGAATCTACCTTTGCTACTTTCTGATTTGATGATGACCATGTAATTGGCATTGCACCTTTCTGAGGCGAAATAACTTTTGCCCTAAGTCTGAGTTTTTTGCCTACTTTAAGTGTATACGACTTTTTACTTATCAATTTAATCTTGTTAGTTGCTTTGTATATTCTGACTTTGCAGGCAGCTTTGACCTTTTTGTTCTTTTTCAGGACAACCGTAATCTTTACCGTTCCGTTCTTTTTAGGCTTCACAATACCTTTAGAATTAACCGTAGCAATTCTCTTGTTAGAACTGATATATTCCACCCCTGCATTTCTATAAGCCTTTGCCGATTTAGATTTATTAACCTTAATTGCAATATTCTTTCCAACATAAGTCTCATATTTGCTTTGGGTTAAAACTAGTTTTTTAACTTGTGATTTTGCAAATACATGCGTATCTGGGACCGCAAAAATTGTTAATAAAATTACAAACGACATTATAATTGTAAATATTTTGTTGCAGATTTTTCTTTTGTTCATATATATATTCCCCCACTCTGAAATTACTTTGCTCTAGCGAACTATTTCTCAATTCAACATATATTTTTGAATTTATTGCTTTATAAAATTCATCATTTCCCGAATTGGGATATCATCTGCTGGATTCTATTTCTGAACGTAAAAATCTCCTGTGTCTTCATAAAACCATTCTGGCATTAGAAAACACTATACCAGGCGCTTACAAAATTTCAAATTGTCTAAAATATATTCCCATTATATGAAACAAATTGGAACTTTTCAATCTAGGTTCCCATTTTGTTCCTCGACTATCCAAAAACTTTCTAATTACAATATTAAAAATCTATGGTACTATGATTGTATTATACATAATGTTCTAAACACATAACAGGAGAATACAATGAAAGTACTACTATACCGATACGGCAGCATATGTGAACCAGATTTAATCGATGGACTAATGGAACTTGGACATGACATTATAGAAATCACCAACGAAATATATAATAAAGACCTAACCTTAGGAAAAATCGCAAAGCTCGTAAGCACAGCTTTGTTATCTAATCCATGCGATGTCGTATTTACAATTAACTTCTTTCCATCAATATCTGAAGTGTGTCGTATAATGAAAATTCCATACATAAGCTGGATAGTAGATTCACCAGTAATGGAACTTTTTACTAAACCAATTCAAAATGAGTGCAACTATGTATTTCTTTTTGATAAAGAACAGTATAACGAAATCGCCCCTCTAAATCCAGGGCATATATTTCATTTTCCACTAGCAGTAAATATTTCTTCCAAACAAAATATAATAAAACAAGCTACCGATAAATCATTGTCCAAATTCCATAGTGATGTTTCGTTCGTCGGTTCTCTATATACCGAAAAAAATCCTTATGACAAACTGGATGGTATAAGTGAATATACTAAAGGATACCTTGATGGGATGTTAGAATCCCAATTAAATATATATGGCTACTATTTTATTGAAGATCAATTGCCACAAAGTATAATTGATGACTTCAAATTACATATGCCAAACTATTATCAATATCCGATGGAAAATTTTCTTACAGACAGAATTATCATCTCCCAATTGTATATCGGGAACAAGATTACAGCAATGGAAAGACAACGATTACTTGATAGGCTCTCTTCCCGATTTGAAATCGATTTATATACTGGTAGTGATACATCATATTTACCACATGTATGCAACCGAGGATTTGCAAAAACTTTAACAGAGATGCCTATTATATTTAATCAAAGTAAAATAAACCTCAATCCTACTTCTAAAGCGATTCGAAGTGGAATACCCTTACGTGTATTTGACATCATGGCATGTGAAGGATTTATGTTAAGCAATTATCAATGTGAACTTGCTGAATTTTTTGTGCCAGGCGAAGATTATGACTATTACACCAGCTTTGAGGAAGCGATTGAAAAAACACAATATTATCTCAACCATGATAATATAAGACGAGAAATAGCACACAATGCATTTGAAAAAGTTGCCGAATTGTATAACTATCCTCGTCGACTAAACGAAATGCTTAATATTGTATTCAATCATTAATAAAACATCTACTTATTATATTCAATTATAATTTTCATCTCTAAATATAAACTATTCGGTGTCAGGTAATTCATTATTGTATTTACCTGGCACTTCAACCCTAATTCCCTCGCCTCGCAAGAACCATTCATATTCTAAATCCAAATGTCCAATGTCAATCGCCTGATATCCTGCTTTACACAAATCATATGCCAAAACAGTCGCAGTAGGACCAAGTGCAAGGAGAAATAACTTATTCTTTGGTTTCTTCAAACAATCTGATAGCAACCTGTCATACTCATTAAATGCATTCTCCGCTGGTCCAAGAATAGTCTCAACGGACATTGCATTATTCAACAAATCCGTACCCTCACCAACTCTTGTCATAACTCCCTCAACAATAACACAGTCCCTTCCATCCCATATTTTCTTAAGTGCATCAAATCTAGTCTTAGGTGCTTCCGTATCATTGTCGGCATACATGACATATGGTCTAGTGACATATGCATCATAATAAACCTTATCCTTGGACAAAAGCTGTAGATGTTCCTTTCTAACCTTAGGTTGTAAATATCTTCTAATTTCCCGCTTCGACTGCTCTGTATATCTGTCAAGGCTTCCATAATTACTTGCTATACCTATAATAAGATTCTCTTCTTGCGAATGTAAAACCTCTAATAATCTGGCCCCCAGCTTCTCATCCACCTCAGACTGAAACTTATGACGAACTCGTCCTGCAATTGCTGAAAACTCGCCATCCCCAAATCTCGCCATAGACTTATGTTCATCAACCATTGCCTTAACAGCCTCATTGGCGCTCTTAATTCGAGGATACCAATATCCATTTGCTGTCTGATCCGTCAACAATTCAAACGGAGCATTGTTCTTGTAATCATTAATCTCTTTTTCTATTCCATCTACCCAATCAATCAACTGCTTATTTGACTGAATAAGAACCTGCGCGGTCTGTTCCAGTTCATCAATTTTATTTTGCTGTCTCTCTATTATCTGCACTAATTGTAAAAAATCCTGTTCCTGCACTTTTTTCTCCTATGAATAATTATACATTTCCTTTTTACCTTCTTAACCTTAAAAATCACTCATATGTCTTACTTCTCAAGTATTTTATTGTATAATTCCATTTTATCTATGTCACTCTCTGTAGCATTCATCCAATTAGCAATCTTATCTGTATCCATTTCACTATCTATAGCTGATTTAATTTTCGTAATGTCCAAACCCGTGTCACCAAAAAACATTTTCAGTATCATGAATGCAGCACTCTTAAATTTTGTCCTCTCTTCTTCCGCCCTTTGGCGCTCTTTATCTGCTTTCTGGCGCTCTTCTTCTACTTTCTGACGTTCTTTCTCCATCACCTTGCGCCAGTCTTCTGCTTCCTGACGCAACTGCTGTATATCAATTTTCTCCATATTCTCGAATAGATAACCC
>CAKRLV010000029.1 GCA_934359755.1 uncultured Agathobacter sp. | reverse complement strand
TTTGACATCTGGTTCAATCCTTGCATATAAATTTGCTGATTTTGTAGCCATATAAAACATCTCCTTTCGTGAGTAGTGTTTCCATCTATCATTATTATATGCATATGCCCGCACAATAGCAATACTGATTTTACGTTCCAATAATCTTATTAAATAACTGCTACAATACGTCTTTTACGCCGGACTCATTGAATATAAGACTAATGGCTGCTAAGACAATATCACCGTCATTTATTTCTTTATAAATATCACTTTACATCATATATTTTCGTGCTAAAATGTACATACATTCCACACGATAACCGCAATCGCAAGCCACAGCTTAACCCTTGCTGCAACTGCTGCGATTATCGTCGTACATTATAATTTGAAGATAAGGACATATACTATGAATTACTTTATGAAATATTTTAAGAGCTTTTGTCTTATTACAATCAGTATCACCATCATGTGTATAGGTGTTTACTTTTTCAAATTTCCGAACAACTTCACTTTCGGTGGCGTAACCGGTGCTGCTGTTGTGTTTGCCAAAATCACACCACTATCTGCGAGTATGTTCTCTACGATTGTCAATATAGTTCTTCTTTTAATTGGTTTTATTTTCCTTGGGAAGGATTTTGCGATTAAAACTACTTATGCGACCGTGCTCATGTCATTTGAACTTCTTGGCTTTGAGAAGTTATATCCACTCAGTAAGCCGCTTTCAAATGAGCCAATGCTTGAGCTGATTTTTGCGATTACGCTGCCTGCTATTGCTTCTGCTCTGCTTTTCTATGACGGAGCTTCAAGTGGTGGAACTGATGTCATAGCTATGATTGTCAAGAAATACACTCATGTCAGTGATATCGGCATTGCTTTATTCCTTACGGATCTCATTATGATTATCATTGCCTGCTTTGTCTTTGATATCAAGACAGCGCTTTATTCATTTGTCGGTCTTGTTGTGAAGTCATTTTTGATTGATTCGATTATTGAGAATATAATGCTTCGAAAATCCATCATGCTTATCTGTGATGACAAGGATGTAATCTGCGATTATATTATAAATGTTCTGCACAAGAGCGCTACGTATGTTGATGCAAGAGGTGCATATACCGGTGCCAGACACTATATTGTTTTTACTACACTCACCAGAAAACAGGCTGTAGAACTAAGAGGCTTCATTCATCAGAACAATCTTCAGGCTTTTATGTCTGTCATGAGTACCAGTGAGGTATTTGGAAAAGGGTTCTCTAGTCTATAGAGAACCCCTTTTCATATTTAAAGCAATTCTAACAAATCTTCTTTAGTCATGCTGGTGATATTTCCATTCTCACCACTTAATATCTCATTTGCCAGATCCGCTTTATCCTGCTGCATTTTTACTATTTTCTCTTCTATTGTGCCCTTCGCGATAAGCTTATAGACTGTGACCACTTTGGTCTGTCCGATTCTGTGCGCACGGTCTGTGGCCTGATTCTGCGCCGCCACATTCCACCATGGGTCATAATGTATTACCATATCTGCGCCTGTCAAATTGAGACCTGTTCCTCCAGCCTTTAGTGATATAAGGAAAACAGGAATACTATTTGTATTGAACTTCTTCACAAGTTCAAGCCTTTTTTCTTTAGGCGTTGCACCTGTTATCACATAATATTCAATCTGTTTCCTATCAAGTTCTTTTGCGAGGATTTCCAGCATAGAAGTAAATTGCGAGAATATAAGCATCTTATGCTCACCTTCTATTGCTCTATCAATAAGCTCCATGCAGGCTTCTCTCTTAGCAGATTCTCCTGTGTAATTCTCAACCATAAGTGCTGGATCACAACATATCTGTCTGATTCGTGTAAGCTCTGCAAGTATCTGTATTTTGTTTTTCTTAAATGTCTCCTCATCCTGTCCACGCAATTTCTCTTTCATATGAACAACCTGCGCATCATAAAGCTGCTGCTGTTTTTCATCCATATGCGCATACTGCAGTTCTTCCATCTTATCTGGGAGATCTTTCAGCACATCGCCCTTTAATCGTCTGAGTATAAATGGTGACACCATCCTCTTTAATCGTCTGGTTGCCTCTTCATCCTTCTGCTTGACTATAGGTGTCTCTATCTCCTTTTTAAATACATCATATCCATACAAAAATCCAGGCATCAGATAATCAAATATGCTCCACAGTTCACTTAATCTATTCTCGATTGGTGTTCCTGTAAGTGCCATCTTATGCTTTGCATGTATTAGCTTGACTGACTTGGCTGCTGCAGTTGTATGTGTCTTTATGTACTGTGCTTCATCTATCACCTGATATTCGAAATGCTTATCCTCGTATTCTGCTATATCTCTTTTTAATAAATCATATGATGTAATAACTGCATCATAGTCGGCATACCTGTCTATTATCTCTTTTCGCTCATCCGCCTTTCCTACAACTACCGCAGTCTTAAGGTTTGGAGCAAACTGGCTAAACTCTTCCTGCCAGTTATACACAAGCGAAGCTGGACATACAATCAGAGAGGTTCCTATGTTTGTTCCTGCAATTACACTTATCATCTGCAGTGTTTTTCCTAGTCCCATATCATCTGCAAGTATTCCACCAAAATTATTATCGGTAAGTGCTCTTATCCACTTATATCCGTATTTTTGATAATTTCTAAGCACCTTCGTCAAGTTCTCTGGCAGCTCATAATCTGCATCTGCTATAGTCTTAAATCCTTTTACCAGATTTCTGAAATAGCTATCACGACTTGAATAAATCTCTGTGCAGTTTTCAAGCATCTTATCGAGATATAACGCTCTGTAAAGTGGAAGATTCATCTTACCAGTGACAAATTCTTTTGCAGATATATGCATTGACTCCATCATTGCACTGAGCTCTGCTATGTTTTCGTCAGTGATATCAACAAATTCACCATTTTTGAGACGATGATATTTCTTCTTAAGTCTGTAGCTTTCAAGTATATCAAGCAGTTCTTTCGGTGAAATATCGTCTGATGATATCTCAAGATTCATTATGTCACTTTGTACTGACACTCCGACAGATATCTTGAGATTCTTCTTTGTATTCTTACGCTTAAAACTATTAGTGCATCGAACCTCACCTATCATCATCATCTCTGATATTCCCTGGTCCAGCAATCGGTATACCCGGTCTTCCTCATCTGGACATATCAGAATATCGCCATTGTCATCCCTTGCAAATTCATCAAAATACTCTGTCGCAAGTGCTAATGCTTCTGCCTCTTTAAGCTTGTCCCTGTATTTTTCTACTATCTGGGTTGGCTCTCTCATATCAATTATAGAAAATGTCTCGTTCTCATACTTCGCCATCGGACGGCATATGAGATAATTCTTCTCTGCATCAAGATAGAAAATTATATCCATATCCTGCGGCAGGAAATCTTCCACCATATCTCCAACATGGTTGGTTATGTCAGCACATTTTTCTAACTCTGGCAGAATTCTGTAGTAAAATTCCGCTATATTGTTTCGGCCTACATGTATCTCAATATCGCCATCAATGCTTAAATTCCAAAGTGGATCTAGCAGCTTCCTGTTTTCATCATCCAGTCTGCAGATAGAATTTTCTTCTATATAATACAGATATTTCGATCCGCTTATTAAAATAGGCAGGCTTCCTTCTATTCGAATTGATTCAAGCTCCTTCCCTTTTTTCTCCGGATAAATCTCAAGTTCTGCTTTTATTGTTCCATTTTTAAAGGAAATCTTTCTCTCTTTTGCACCAATATTCTTATCGATAAAAGCGATTGGCTTTCCGCTTTCTATCTCCATATCAAAAAATTCATCAACCCTTGTTCCATACAAATCAATGTATGAACTCATACTCTCAGATTTTACTTCTGGTGCATACCAGCTTCTGTTTTTCTGCTCCAGTCTGTGCTTGTGCTGGAATTCCTGCTTTACTTCCTGGTTTATGTATTCAATATATCTTCGGGCATCCGGGGTGTATTGGGCTATTGCAAGATCTATAGTCTCACTCTTACCAAGCTTAAGTACATCCTTATTCTGATTCCTTGTGTAGAAATCCTTGATGCTTTTCATGACATACATCTTGTTCTTTCCAATCTTAAAAGACAAATGCAGCTCATCATCCTCTAAAATCAGACGAGGCTGTATATCTACCTGACCGATGATATCTGTGCTTTCCACTTTTCTTGCCATCTTCTGTGCATGTAATCCTCTGAAAGCCTCAAGCATCTGCATTCCCTGCAAATCGGTTGCATCACCTACTGTATGTGTCTTCTGATATTCATTCGCAAGAAGCATAAGTGCTGCCACATGACGGCATGCCTTTTTCTCCGATTCTCTCCAGTAATACGAATTCATGCGGTATCCACAATTACATTTTGGCACCATACAGGACATACTTAAGATATTCTCCCTGTCCATCTCAAACTGCACATCATATATAAGTCCTTTATCACCATGATATGTTCCATAGACCGCAGCTTGTTGATTCCCGTAATCAATATAGCTCGCCGAATATCCAGTCTCTATCTTCTCAAATGTCACCTTCTGTGTTCTGACATCTTTCCTTGCTCCGTCTACTACTTTCTCTGTAAATTCCACATCCTCTGCCAACGCTGGAATGTCAAAATACTGATAATTTTCTTCATCACTTTCTTCAAAAAGTGATATTTTCTTCTCTTTTGCCTTCGGCTTTCCGTCAAGCTCGTGAAGTTTCTTTGATTCTATCTCATACATGACAGCCGCCATATGCTTGCAGTTATTTCCCTCTTCTGCATATGGACAGTCACACCACATTTGCGGACTGTCTGGCTCATCATCAAAAGAGATATCAACAGAATAGCTTCTTTTCGAATCATTGCTTGATACAGTTGCTCCTATATAATCATCATCCACTTCATCGATTGTCACATTACCGCACAGATAATACATCTGTCCCCTTTGAAGTACTCTGTTGGTAAATCTCTTCTTCCACATATTTCTCACCTCTATGATTACATATTTATCTAACCCTGAAAGCTGTTAGTCACCCATCTGTCAATAAGCTGGCTCATCTGCGTATCATCTTCCGTCATCCTGCTCTGGGCATATATTTTACGTTCACGTTCCGAAGGTGTGTCAGCAAATACATGCTTAGGATCATGTGCCTTTATAGCTTCCTGCGTTTTCCTGTCTAAGTATACTCCTTTTTCCATATTCCTTCTCCTTTTTTTGCTAAAAATTTGAGATTTTTAAAATTGACCTTTTTGAAAATGAAAATAGTCTATTTTCATCTTTAGAATATGGAATTATTTATAATTTACTCACTTTTTAATATTTTATCAGGAAGACTGATATGTCACCACTATGTCACCGTCAAGTATTCTCGTCTTACCTGTCGGTATGATATTATCATCTCCTCTTTTTATCAACGCAATAAGTATATCCTTTGGCAGATTCAGTTCCCTTATCTTCTTATTACACCATTCATGTCTGCTATCTATCACATTTTCCTGCAAATCCTCTTCTTCTTCCGGCTCAAACGTAGGCACACTCAGGATAACGTTGTCCTCCGCTTTTATTACGGTGTCACCTCTTGGTATTATTGTATCGTCTCCTCTTTTGATCATAAGTGCAAGCGATCCCGTCGGTATACTGACCTCGCTCACGCATCTGTTTTCCCAGTTATGTCCGCATGGTATGTACATTCGCATCATCGTAATCGCCGATTCCTCTTTGTAATCATTAAACGTCTTCCTGACGTCGCAGTCCTCATCTATCATACCAAAAAGGGATGCCATTTTCGGCAGAAACGTTCCCTGAATTGCCACTGATAATAGGGCAACAATAAATACGATATGAAAAAGTCTATCGTCATCTCCAATTGTTACCATTATTGCAAAAACAATTGAAGATGCCCCTCGAAGTCCCGCCCATGATACAAGCAGACACTGCGGCACTTTGCCGCCAAATGGCTTAAGTAAGGCAAATACAGCTATTGGTCTTGCTACAAGTGTTATGAAGATGGCTATAAGAAGTGCATCTGCAAATACACCTGAGAATTTGTGTGGGAACGCCAAAAGTCCCAGCAAAAAGAAAATTATAATCTGTGCAAGTCCGGTTATTCCATCGAAAAATGGAATCATTACATCCTTGCCCCTTATGTTCCCATTTCCAAGCACAATTCCCATTATGTATACGCTTAAGAATTCATTGCCTCCCGCAAGGTCAGACAATCCGAATGTCATAAGCACAAGTCCTATCATAAAAATGGCATCAAGTCCTTCTGGAATTACTTCTTTTTTCTTATAAAGTAATAATCCAAGAGCTGCCATTGTGATTCCTATTATTATTCCAAAAAACACCTGTGAAAATACTACAAGTGCAACATTCCCCATTTGGTCTCCTGACTTAATCGCCAGTCCTATCACTGTAAGCATATAAGCGGTCGGATCGTTACTTCCGCTTTCTACTTCAAGCATGGAGGCCGTCTGGTATTTGAGATTTACTTTCTTTTTTCTGAGTACTGAGAACACACTCGCAGCATCAGTACACGATAGTACCGCTCCGACTAAGAAACTGTCCGCGAATGAAAATCCAAGTGCTAAATAACAAAATCCACCCACCAGGGTCGCAGTGAGAGCAACTCCAACCGTCGACAGCAGTATCGCTCTGACTGCAACTGGTCTTGCTGCTTTCCATTTTGTATTAAAACCACCATAAAACATAATAAAACAAAGTGCTATACTGCATACTTTGTCTGTAAATTCGTAATTATCAAAGTGTATTCGAAATATTCCGTCACTGCCAAATATCATACCTATTCCCATAAAAAGAATAAGTGCTGGCAATCCAAATCTGCCTGAAAATTTCTCTGCAAGCACGCACAGAAAAAGTATCAGGGCTACCATAATTATTGTCATTGACATGTGGCATCATCTCCTTCTTGAAACAATATCAATCAGAACCGCCTGTGAATAATAGAAACCTGAAATTTAATTCCTATTATTCTAAAGCAGTTCCAAATAGCTACATCGAAATTACTGAACTTCAACTAATTCAATCTTGAAATTAAGCTCCTTGCCAGCCATCTCATGGTTGGCATCAAATGTGATATTAGTATCATCTTTAGCTGTAACCTTTACTGGGAATGGCTGTCCCATCTGGTTTGCTAAATACACCTGCTGCCCTACGCTAAGGTCCTCTGAACCCGGCATCTGTGCAATCTCAACTGTAAAAATGGCCTCTGGATCCGGCATGCCATATGCTTCTTCTGGCATAAGATGGATATCTACCACCTGTCCAACTTCCATATCTGCAACAGCAGCATCAAATCCCTGAATCATCATTCCGGCACCACATACGAATTCAAGTGGTTCTCCTCTGTCGTATGATGAATCAAACTGTGTTCCATCGTTGAATGTTCCTTTGTAATGTGTCTTTACTGTCTTTCCTACGTTCTTTCCTTCTAAGCTCATCTGTCATCTCCTGATTTTTATTAACTCAGCGGCAGTTAGATTCTTGTAACAGCCACAGAAGTTTTATGCTTTATCATACCATAGTATTTATTGAATGTCCAAAGTATGAACGCAGATTTATGTGTTAAAAATGAAGACAGATTTGTGTGCTGAAATAATTTGTATTTACATAATGAATTCAAGATTCGCCCGCGGAGCGTATATCTTCGACTGAACTATAAAGTAATTCAGGGGAAGCACAATGTGCTCCCCCTGGGATTCCAAAATCATATGAACTGATTATAATAATGCATCAACCTCTGTCATTACCTCATCAAGTGTATCAAGTACATATTTTACTTCATCCTCTGTAATCACAAGTGCTGGTGATACCATGAAGTGTCCTTCTTTTCCAAGTGTTGTCATATGGTGTGCTCTAAGAATATCCATAATCTTCTGTCCATCTTTTGGATTACAAAGTGCTGCTACACACTGTACTCCATGATAGAGTCCCCATTTTCCTGTGATGCGGTCAATTGACGGATGCTTGTCTGCTAACTTAAGAAGTCCTTCATACATTATCTCGCCCATCTTTGCTGAGTTCTCAACCAGGTGCTGCTCCTGATAGATTTCCATATTTGCAAGTGCTGCTGCAAGTGATACAGGATGCGCATTGTATGTAAGTCCTCCACCTAGTGGCACATCTGTGAGCTTGTCGCAGAGTTCTTTACGAACCATTACTCCACCAAGTGGTGCGTATGATGATGTAACACCTTTTGCGAAAGTAACAAGATCTGGTGTGTAATCATAATGCTCAAAAGAAAACATCTTGCCTGAACGTCCAAAGCCTGCCATAACTTCATCTATTACAAGTAAAATTCCATATTTGTCACAAATTTTACGAAGTTTCTCGTAGTATCCAACTGGTGGAAGATTAACTGCTACTGATGATCCTGGAATTGACTCAAGGAAAATTGCTGCAATTGTCTCTGGTCCCTCACATATAATCTGCTGCTCTAACATATTTAAAAGGAAATCTGTATATTCCTCTTCTGTGGCAAACTTAACTGGGCATTTCTGCCAGCTTGGTCCGAAGAATTTGACAAATCCAGGAATCTTTGGATCTGCTGCTGTTCTCTGAGGATCACCACAAAGGTTAGAAGCTGCATATGTTGAACCATGATATGAATAATACTGTGAGAAAATCTTAACTCGTCCTGTTATTTTCTTTGCAAGCTTGATTGCATATTCGTTTGCATCTGCACCTGCTAATGTGAATAATACTTTTCCAAACATTCCCTTTGGTGCAATTTCTTCTATCATCTTCTTAGAAAGAGCTGCTCTTATGGCTGTTGCTTCCTGTGTCTTTACATATGGAATTGCTGTTGCCTGTTCAGCCATTGCATCTACGACTTTCTGCTGACCGAATCCTATATTTACACACACAAGCATATTTCCGAGGTCAAACCATTTCTGACCCTCATAGTCTGTGTACCAGCATCCCTTTCCATCTTTTACTGGAATAGGGTTAGCATCCTTTTGTGCCATCCATGTAAATAAGCTGTAGTTTTTTGTCTCCTCTACGATTGTCTTTGCGTCTGTTGATAAAGGTGTGTTTAATGCTGCCATAATATTGTCCTCCTTTAATTTGGTTGTATATTATTTTGATATAGTTACCAGCTGATATGCATTCTCAGCTATTCTTGAACTCCTAAGTGCTGTAAACATCAGAATAACTCCTATTCCTGCACATACAGCCCCTGCTAATATTACCTGATCTATTCCATAATATTTACTTATCCAGCCACTTATCAGTGACCCTATGCCACTTCCAACTCCTGTCGAAAATATTGCCATAAGTGACTGTCCTTTTATTCGATCTTCTGCATCTACATGTTCATTGACATAATAGACACTTCCCGACCAGTAAAGTCCAGCTCCTACCATCTGAAATGCATGTACTGCAATGAGTATTGGAATGGTTGGTGCTAATAAAATTCCAATTATTTTTATCCAGATAAATGTGGCACATATAGCCATAATTCCATGTGTTCCGATTTTCTTCTTAAGTTGCATAAAGCAAAGTGCAATTGGAAACTCTACTGCTGCAAGTACAAACTGGCAATAGCCCACATCTGTATTCGTTCCACCAAGCTTGTCCACTACATCTACCAGGAAGCTTGTTGTCATGTTGTTTCCTGTAAAAAGCATCACTGATGCTACGAGAAAAATCGTATAACTTTTGTTGTGTGACAATACATACCAGGTAGAATGTGGCTTTTGTATTGTGTTCTTCTTTTTACTTTCAACACTGCATGTCTTAAATGTGATTACTATGCAAAAGCTAAGTATCAGCATCGCAAACTGAAATAGCAGTGTTGTCTCAACTCCCAGATTGTCTACGATGACTCCAAGTGCTATACATGCTATCGCGTATGCGATAGAGCCGCAGCCCCGTGCAATGCTGTATTTTAAGTCTTTTCCAATTCCAAGGTATTGCATTGCAAGCGAATTATATAACGGAGACAGAGCTGTTATTGACGCTCCAAGAAATCCAAATATAATGCAGCTGCCCCAGAAGTCAAAGTCAATAATCATAAAAAGCCATGTTGTTATGATACTAATCAGAACTATAACCGCAATTATGCACTTAAGTGGAATCGTCTTCACATGCTTATCTGCAAAAGAAGCTACAAGCGGCTGGAAGAAAATACATGTAAATGACCTGACTGCGAGCAATATTCCAATCTGACCATTATCAAATCCTCTTTTTCTAAGAAGTGGTACTACAAATACCATAAATATTGCTTGTATTATCCAGTAAACTGACTGTATTGCTGCATAATGAATCTGAAGTCCGGTTAATTCGTTTTTCTTTTCTTCCATCCACCGCTACCTCCTTCTTCCTAAAAGGCGGCATCAAAGATATCTAATACATCCTCTTCCAGTAAAGGAACATAACAGTTCTTTGTTCCAGCATTTACTGCTTTTTGTGCCATAGCCTCAAAGTTGTCTTTATCATTTATTCCTATTTCTCTGAATGTCTTAGGAATTTCCATCTCATCAAACAAAGCCTGTGTCTTGTTGATTGCTTCATTTGCGATGTCAAAGGCATCTTTATCTTTGCTTATATCCCAGACATTTACGCCATATTCCACAAACATGTCTACTGTCTTCTCATTTAAGATATGCCTCATCCAGTGTGGCGTTAAAATTGCAAGTCCTACTCCATGTGTCACATCATAATATGCACTAAGCTGATGCTCCATAGGATGACAGCTCCACGCTCCTGCAAATCCAGCTTTAAGGAAACCATTTATTGCCCAGCTGCTTGCCCACATGAGATTTGCCCTTGCCTCGTAATTATCTGGTTCTTTGCATGCAACCGGTCCATATTTTATACAGGTTTTTAACAAGCCCTCTATAATCCTTTTTTGCATGTAAGCTCCGCCCTCTACCTCTTTGAAATATAGTTCAAAAAGATGTGACATGATATCCGCTGTTCCTGCTGCTGTGTGATACTTTGGAACTGAAAATGTATAAGTCGGATCCATTATTGAAACCTTTGGCTTTACAAGGGCACTGACTATGCTCTTTTTCTCATTAAGCTCAAGATTTGAGATTACCCCAAACTCATCCATCTCACTTCCTGTAGCAGCTACAGTAAGTACTGCAATTATTGGAAGTGCATCTTTAATGAGTGATGCATCCATCACAAGTTCCCAGACATCTGTACCTTCATACTTTGCGCCTGCCGCAATACCCTTTGCACAGTCGATAGTACTTCCTCCTCCAACTGGTACGACAACCTCTATGCCTTTTTCCTTGCATATCGCAACGCCCTTATTTACAGTTGTAACTCTTGGATTTGGCTCTACGCCCGATAATTCTGTAACTTCTATTCCTGCCTTTTCTATCTCAGCAATGACCGCGTCATATACTCCATATTTCTTTACGCTTCCACCACCGTATACAAGCAGAACCTTGCTGCCATACTGCTTTATCGATTCTCCAAGATGCTCTATCTGACCTTTGCCAAAATATACCTGGGTTGGTATTGAATAATAAAAATTCTGCATCTTACCGCCTCCTGTTACTGATTCATGAATGTTGACCACACATCATCATAAAGTACTGCTGCATCTCCAAGATCTACCCGTGAGTACATTGCAGCCTTCTGTTCATCTGTGAAATCATATACTGTTATTTCTCCATATGTTGTAACATACTTAGAAGCCTCTGACTCAACTGATACATATGGATATTCATCAAGACATTTTGCATATACTTCCGGATCACATATATAGTTAATCCACTCTTCTGCCAGGTCTTTATTCTTTGTATCCTTTGTTACGCACCAGTTTGTCTCGCCAAGTCCATACTTGAAATCAGAAGTATCAAACTGACATACTTCAAAAGTATCTGGCTGCTCTCTCATCGCAAGTGCCATATCACCACCATAGATAATTGCTACTGAACATTCACCATTTAAGAGTGATTTTCTAGGGGCATCACCATCAAACACCTTGATGTTTGGTTTCAACTTAAGAAGCCATTCCTGTGATTTAGCCAGTTCATCCTCATTTACTGTATTAGGATCAAATCCAAGATGAGCATTGACCATACCAATGATAGACTGTGAAGATGTGATTGATACAATCTGACCTTCAAGTGCAGGGTCAAGCAGATCATCAAATTCCTTAATTTCAATTGGACATGTCTTCTTGTTGTAGGCAATCACTGTTGTTCCTGCCATATATGGGACTGCATAATTTACATCATCACCTGTATAGAATGACTCATTCTTATATTCATCATCTACGTATTTGTAGTTTGGAATATTATCAAAGTTAAGCTCCTGAATATATCCAAGCTCTCTTAGCGCTGCTATATTATAGGTATTTGGCTGGATAACATCATAATCGCTTGCTCCTCCTGTCATTACTTTTGAAAGTAACTCATCTGTAGACGTAAAATATGTATAATTAAGTTTACAGTCGAACTTCTCCTCGAAATCCTTAAACACTGATTCTGGTATATATTCAGACCAGCAATAGACATTCAATTCATTATTTCCTGATGATGAACCTGAACTATCAGATGAAGATGTTCCTCCACATCCAAGCATTGTTGCTGCCATCACCGACGCCATCAAGATTCCTGCTGTTTTACATGTTCTCTTTTTCATATATTTGTCCTCCTGATTATTTATTTAAAAACCTATTGGTCTTTATCCTGATTATTTGCGCGCACTCTTCATCTTTCCAATAATCATATAAGTGGCATATCCTACTACAAATAGTGAGATAATAATTGTTGAAAGAGCATTTATTTCTGGTCTGATTCCAACCTTGAGCATTGAATATACCTTCACCGGAAGAGTCACACTCTTTGGTCCTGCCACGAAATTACTTACGATGAAATCATCAAGCGAAATTGTAAATGCAAGGAATGCTCCTGACATTACACCTGGCATTATCATCGGAAGTGTTACCCTGAAAAATGTCACTACTCTGTTTGCTCCTAAATCCATGGATGCCTCTTCTATTGATTTATCAAATCCTGCCATTCTTGACTTGACTGTTATTACCATATAAGGAAGTGTAAGTGTTGTGTGTCCTATTATTATTGCCAGCGTTCCTGTAGGAAAATTAATAAGACTCATAACCGACAGCATTGCAACTGCAAGTACAACTTCTGGAATAATAATTGGAATGTACAAAGAACTATCCACCAGTTTCTTACCTTTGAATGAGAACTTAGTAAGTCCTACTGCACCAAGCGTTCCTATTACCGCTGATAAAATTGTTACTGTCACTGCTATAAAAAGTGTAAGTCCAAATATCTGCATGAGCTCTAAATCATTAAAAAGCTTTATATAATAATTGAGTGTAAAGCCTTTCCACTCTGTATTTGCCTCCTGATTATTGAACGAAAATACAATAAGTGTGATAACAGGCACATAGATAAACGTATATACCAGACAAGCATATATTGTTGAAATTATAAGATTTCTCTTCTGCTTTTTCTGTCTCTTGCTTACAATAGGAGTTTCTTCATTGTTCATACTCATTCCTCCTTCCTACACCAGATCATCCATATCTCCAACCCTGCTGTATAAGAACAACAGAATCAATGTAAAAATTACCAGGATTACTGATACTGCTGCACCAAATGGCCAGTTCTTTGATACTGAGAACAGATTTCGTATCAGACTTCCTATTAATAAAGACGTTCCGCCTCCTAATGCATCTGCTGTGAAATAAGCTCCCAGCGATGGGATGAAAACGAGGATTACACTCGCGAAAATTCCAGATGCTGTAAGTGGCAATGTTACTTTAAAAAATGTCGTTACAGGCTTTGCTCCTAAGTCATTTGATGCCTCAAGCAGTGATTTATCCATTTTTTCAATAGATGAATACATTGGCAAAACTGCATAAGGTAGAAATCCATACACAAGTCCAAGTGTTACTGCGTAATCATTGTATAAAAACTGTACTGGTGAGCTTATAATTCCGATTGCCATGAGTATTTTATTCACAATACCTGTTGCATTTAAAAGAAGTACCCAGCTATAGGTCTTTACAAGTCCGCTTGTCCAGAATGGAACCATTAGTAATAGTACAAGCATTGCAGCTCTCTTTGCAGGCTGTTTTGCAATATAAAATGCAAACGGATAACCAATTAGTATACACATGACGGTTGTTCTAAGCGATATCATGACTGACTTCATTATTACTTCCATGTACTTTATGTCAAAAAGTGTCTTGTATCCCTCCATTGAAAAATGAAATACAATTCCACCATATGTTCCTCTTGTCAGAAAACTCATTATTATGATATAAACCATTGGAATAAATATCAGCAATAATACCCATGCCCCGACGGGACCTACCATACTTATTATGGGGATTGCTTTTGCGGTTCTTTTCTTTTTCATCCAATCACCTCGCTCTGCTTGCTTTCAAGATAATCAACCAATATATCATCTTTTCTCTTGATTGCCACTGCTGAATCAGGATTCCAGTATAGATAAAGCACTGTTCCTTCTGGCTCAATATCGTGGCTTGCGAATTTGCTGACTTTTAGTTCGTCACCATTTGGAAGTGCCACTATTGTCTTTACTATATTTCCAATATATATGTGCTCCTTTACAATGCCCTGCAAATTAAATTTTTCTACTGGCGTCTTGCTATACTTTAAGTTCTCAGGTCTTACACACAAATAAATATATTCATCATGTACAAAGCCATCTGCATTTACTATTCCGTTTCCACATTCGGTTGCGACTGTCAGCGTACTACCCTCTACTTTGCTGACTAATCCCTCAAATATGTTGGACTCACCTATAAAATCAGCGACAAACTTGGTCTTTGGTTTGTCGTATATCTCCTCGGGTGTTCCTATCTGCTCTAATACTCCACCATTCATGATTGCGATGCGGTCACTCATAGTAAGTGCTTCTTCCTGATCGTGTGTTACATAGACAAATGTTATATTTAATTTTCGCTGCAATCTCTTTAATTCAAGCTGCATCTGTTTTCTAAGCTTCATATCAAGCGCGCCAAGAGGTTCATCTAATAGAAGTACTCTCGGATTGTTTATAAGAGCTCTTGCAATCGCAACCCTTTGTTTCTGTCCTCCTGAAAGCTGATTCGGCTTTCTTCCTCCAAATCCAGTAAGCTGCACCAAATCAAGCATTTCCTCAACCCGCTTCTTTATTTCAGCCTTTGGCACTTTCTTGACCGTAAGCCCATATGCTATATTGTCAAAAATCGTCATATGTGGAAACAAGGCATAGTTCTGGAAAACTGTATTTACATTCCTTTCAAAAGGCTCCTTGCTTTCAACTCTCTCACCCTCTACTTTTATTACACCTGAGGTAGCATCCTCAAAACCAGCTATCATTCGAAGTGTTGTGGTTTTTCCACAGCCTGAAGAACCAAGCATTGTCAAGAACTCTCCCTCATGAATTTCCATATTCAAGTTTTTTACCACTCGATTGGTACCAAAAACCTTCTCCACATTTTCTAATGAAACAATTACATCTTTCATGAGTTGTCCTCCTTACTTCTACTAGAGTGCTTTTTCTCCTCGCTCACCTGTACGGATTCGCATTACATCGTATACGTCATATACGAATACTTTTCCATCACCAGCTGTTCCTGATCCCATTATTTCTGTTACATCTAATAGTACCTTTTCAAGTTCGTCATCACTTATTACTGTCATAACAAAAATCTTAGGAAGAAGATTAACTGTAAGCTCTGGAAGATTCATCTCTGAAATATATCCCTTTTGCTTTCCGCATCCCATTACTGAGTAAACTGTCATTCCCTGGCAATTATGCTTGGTAAGTAAATCCTTTAAATCATCTAATTTATCAGGTCTTGTGATAATCTCTAATTTCTTCATATTTCATTCCTCCTTATTCTTAAGTGGCGGCCTCCGATGTGTTGTTTTCGATGCCTGTTCATTTGTTATTTAAGACTATAAAGTCTAGAGTTGCTCTAGGGTCAATTATCTTCAGTTATCTTTTAAGAAAATAAAGCATTCTACTTTTCCGACTTAAAATAATCAATTAGATACGTCATTTTTGTTTAATATATACAAAAAGAGTATCGAGTTTTTGTGCATTTATCACCTCGATACTCTTTATTTTTTGTTTATTATTTCTTATACTCTTTGCCGTTTAACTATATTCCCATGCTCCGTTACATTTTTTTCTATTCATAAACAGTCCCATTCTTTTCTATTTATTCGAAAGTAAAAGTTGCATCTCACATTCGAGATCATCAAAATTAAATAGTGGAAGTCCTATCTCCTCTGCTACAATCATCTCGACCCTATACCCACTTTCTCTTATTGCTTTCCTTATATGACTCATGTCTACTACTTTACTTAAAACCCGTACCTTCTGGCACAGATACAAACCACCTGGAATTTCATATACATATTTATCCTCGGTATATTCGTAGTTATCCTTATATAGGTCAAGGTACTCTCCTTCTATTTTAAATGCATTATTCATTATAATCTGCGAGTTAATTATATATCCGTATTTACGTTGCAGCGATTTGGCATGCTGGAGTTCATTTACCGAAATATTCTGCAAAGTCATATGATATTCTCTTTCGCTTCGCTTGTTCTTCTTGTATACTACTATTCTCGGCTTTATTTCTCTTATATATGTAGTTTCTGATATCTGTTTATTTTGTTCACCCAACATATGCTTGAACCATCTGATGTCTTTTTCAGCCTGCTTATACTTCTCAATTACTTCCTTTATCTTCTTCTGCCGATGATTGAGTGCATCTCTTACTTTCTTATAATCCTGGGTCTTCATAATTTCCTTTATCTCTTCTATCGGCATATCTATAGAACGGAACATGCTTATAACCTCTGCGCACCAGAAATCGTGTACTGTATAATATCTGTAGCCGGTTTCCTCGTCGACACTGCTTGGCTTTAGCAGATCAATATTGTCATAATACCTTATTGTATGAATTGAAAGTCCGGTCTTTTTGCTAAGCTCACCAATTGTGTACTGATCCAACATTATATTGCTCCTTTCAAAAAGGCGCCATGGTTTTACCCATAGCGCCTTTGCTTACCTAATTTGCTTTTTTTAGTATATCATTCAAAATCATACATTTCAATGTAAATAGAAAGAGCATTAGTTTGCTCTTTTCTTTATTTTATAAACTATCTTTTTTTATTAAAATGCTCTACAATGTGCATAATAACTAATGTATCTATCAAGGAGGCTTCATATGGATTTATTTGATATCGTAGGTCCGATTATGGTCGGTCCATCAAGTTCACATACTGCTGGTGCTGTCCGAATCGGTTATGTAGCTGGTCAGCTTCTGGGCGAACCTCTTAAAAATGCCCGAATACAATTGTATGGTTCTTTTCTTGCTACTGGAGATGGACATGGTACTAAAAAGGCTATCGTCGCTGGTCTTCTTGGCATGAATCCAGATGACTACCATATAGCAGACAGCTTCGATATTGCCCGTAGTCGTGACATTGAAATCTCTTTTGGAGAGGCTAAACTAGAAGAAGCCCATCCTAATACTGCGGTTCTTCATCTGACTGGTACAAGCGGTAAATCCATAGATATTCAGGCGTCTTCTGTTGGCGGCTCCCGCATAAATATTGACAAGATAGATGGAATAAACACGAATTTTTCTGGCGACAATCCTACTTTGATTGTCCACAACCTTGACCAGCCTGGGCATGTATCGGAAGTAACTTCAATGCTTGCGCACAAGGGTGTCAATATTGCCACAATGCAGCTTTACCGTTCCGCAAAAGGGCAGAATGCTGTTATGGTTATTGAATGTGACCAGCCGATTCCACCAGATGGTATTTCATGGCTTGAACATGTCGAGGGCGTGCTTAAGGTCACCTATTTCAGTGGAAACTAGCGGACTGATAGCTAATAATATTTTGTTGCAATAAGCAACATGATGGTTACTTATTTTTTGTTGCAATAAGCAATATGATAATTACTTATTTTTTGTTGCAATTTTATAATCAACAGTATGATTTTCAAAAGGTATCAACGGTGCATGCCTGCATGCAATTCGATGTAACCTTAATAGTATCTAACAGTAATCAGGATAAGAGGTATAGTATATGATTGAATATCACACACTTAACGATTTAATTGAATTATCTGCCGAAAAGGATCTTGAAGTCTGGGAAATCATCCAGCAGGCTGATATGTATGAAAATGACCGCACCGAATCTGACTCTTTTAATATGATGAGAGATATGTACGATGCCATGAAAAATGCAGATAGCATGTATGATGGCACGTTGCGTTCTGCCAGTAAAAAGGCTGGCGGTGACGGCGAACTTCTTCATGCCTACAATGAATCAGGCAAAAATATATGCGGTTCTTTTATGGGAAAGGTGATGGAAAAAGCTATAAAAATGGGTGAATCCAACGCCTGTATGCGACGCATTGTTGCAGCACCAACAGCTGGTTCATGCGGTGTTCTTCCAGCTGTCCTTCTAAGCTACGAAGAGGATTTTTGTGTTGCAGAAGATGATATGGTAAAGGCTATGTATGTCGCTGCCGGTATTGGCAAAGTAATTGCTGAGAACGCTTTCATTGCGGGGGCTGCTGGTGGATGTCAGGCTGAGATTGGATCTGCAAGTGCGATGGCAGCTGGTGCCCTTTCTTTCTTACAGGGCGGTGATTCTTCTGCTATCATCAATGCCGCTACACTTTCACTTAAGAATTTTCTCGGACTTGTATGTGATCCAGTTGCAGGACTTGTGGAAGTACCATGTATAAAAAGAAATTCCTACGGTGCTGTTAATGCAGTGACTTCTGCACAGCTCTCACTCGCAGGAATTAAAAGTGCAATAGCTCCTGATGATGTAATTGACAGTATGCGCAGAATCGGCAATCAGCTTCCTGCCAGCCTTAAGGAGACAAGCTGTGGTGGACTTGCTACAACTGAATCCGCACAGAATTACTTACCTTAACTTCAATTATTCATCTTTTTTTACATGTTCAAATGTAAATACATTCAAAAACTGCTTCGCACGCTCCGTCTTTGGATGTTCAAAAAATTCATCTGGAGCAGCCTCTTCGACAATCTGTCCCTGGTCCATAAATATAACTCTGTCTGCTACAGCTTTAGCAAACTGCATCTCATGTGTGACAATAATCATTGTCTTGCCCTGTTTTGCCAGGTCAAGCATTACGTCAAGAACCTCTCTTACCATCTCAGGATCAAGTGCTGCTGTCACCTCATCAAACAATAGAATCTCAGGGTGCATACAAAGGGCACGCACTATGGCAACTCGCTGCTTCTGACCGCCTGAAAGCTGGCGCGGATAGCTGTCTGCCTTGTCTGCAAGTCCTACTCTCTTAAGAAGTTCCATAGCTTCAACCTTCACTTCGTCCTTCTTTCTCTTCTGGACCTTGACTGGTGCAAGTGTAATATTGTCAAGTACTGTCAGATGCGGAAAAAGCTCATAACTCTGGAAAACCATTCCAATTTTCTGTCTCATTTCCGTAATATTCTTACTGCCTTTTCTGATATCCTTGCCATGAAGACTTATACTTCCGTCCTGGATTGGTTCAAGCGCATTAATACAGCGAAGCAATGTACTCTTTCCACATCCACTTGGGCCTACAACTACGACTACTTCACCCTTTTTAAGGGTAAGATTCACTTGCGAAAGAATTCTGCTCCCATCATATTCTTTTACCAGATTTTCTACTTTAAGCATTGTCTCTGCCATAATTTATCTCCATTTCTTTTCCAGATATTTTGCAAGCATACTGATTGGCCAGCATACAAGAAAATACAAAATGAATACAACCAAAAATACTCCAAATGCAGCGTTTTGACTTGTCATACGATTAGCCTCTATTATCTGCTGTGCTACTTTAAGCATCTCTACAACGCCAATCATAAGCACAAGGCTGGTGGTCTTTATCATACGCGTAATCAGATTAATTGATAATGGTATGAGTCTTCTGACTGTCTGTGGAATAATAATATATACATAAGTCTGCACCTTAGACAGTCCAAGTGCCTCCGAACTTTCATACTGATGCTTTGGAATACTTATTAGTGCACCTCGAACCAGATCTGCCATCTCTGCAGTTCCCCACAGGACAAATACTATCTCTGATGCAAACTCGCCCGACAAATTCCATCCAAGCGCACGGGTTGTTCCAAAATAAACTATAAATAGAAGAACAAGCTGTGGCATTATTCTTATTATTTCAAGATATATACGGCATAATGCCTTTATCCCTCTGTTCTTTACTGTCATAAGTGCACCGACTAATATTCCCAGCGGCATACTTATTATAATTGAAATAAGACTGATTCTGGCGGCAACCCACAGACCTCCAAGAAGTCTCATCATGTTGGTGCCTTTGAATAATACATCAATCCCCAAATCCAGCATAACGCAGCCTCCTCTCTATCAGTGTTCCTAAAATAGATACAGGAAGCAGAATAATAAGATAAAATACTACAAGTAAAAACAGACTCTCTGTAGTCTTATAATAAAGGCCAATAAGATCCTTCGCTGTGAACATCAAATCCATAAGGCTTATCGCACTAAATACACTTGTTTCTTTTAAAAGGAAAATAACATTGGCCACAAAAGCTGGTACACTCACAGAGACTGCCTGTGGAAGTATTATATACGCAAATGTCTGTCTCGAATTCATTCCAAGGCTCACTGCTGATTCTCTCTGAATAGGCTCAATTGATTCAAGTCCGCTTCTGAATGCCTCCGCCATGTAACTTCCTCCTAAAAAAGCAAGACCAATTACACCACATATCTCTGGCGATAGCTGGATTCCAATCTTTGGGAAACCATAATATACGAAAAAAAGCTGCACCAGAAGAGGTGTGTTCCTGCTTATCTCCACATAAACAGCAACTATTTGCCGTAGAACGGGTACTTTATAATATAAAATAGCTGCGCATATTATTCCAACAATAATAGCGAAGACTATTCCAATAAGACCAATCTTCACGGTCAAAACTGCCGCCCGTTCATAAAGCGGTAAATACTTCGCCATAAATTCCCAATTCATGAAATTGCTACTCCTTTCGCCAAAATCTCCGACAAATACCAGCTTCGGTATTTGTCGGAGACTAATCAAATAATTCAATCTTAATTATATTTTCTAGTCTACTCTGCTGCTTCTGTCTGTTCTACACTTTCTGTCTGCTCTGCTGCTTCTGTCTGTCCTGTCACGCCACCTTCAACAACAAGGCTGTCTTCATAATCAGATCCATAAGTATCTGTAAGAGTTGCCTCGTAATCTGCATGGAAGAAGTTCTCTTCCCCAAGACTCTTAATCTCTTCATTAATCCAGTCAAGTAATGTTGTGTTGCCCTGAGAAACTGCTGGTGCGATAGTATCTGAATTACCAAGTTCTGGTATTCCTACTGTATATCCCTTGTTCTGAAGTGCAAATGCGATAACTTCTGTATTGTCATTTGCCCATGCTACCGATGTTCCATTCTCAAATGCTTCTTTAGCTGTTGCATAAGAATCAAACTTCTGTAACGGGATATCCGGATAATTCTCAATGAGGTATGTCTCTGCTGTTGTACCTGAAATAACAATAATTGAATCGTCCTTGTTCCAATTGTCAAGGCTCTTGATTACATTGTCATCTCTTGAAACAACACCAAGTGCTACATTCATATATGGAAGTGCAAAATCTACTTCCTCTGCTCTTTCATCTGTAACTGTAAAGTTCGCAAGTATTACGTCCACTTTTCCTGTCTGCAAATACTCAATTCTGTTTGCTGCCTCAGTCGATACAAAGTTTACCTCAACTCCAAGGTCTTTTGCAAGTCTATTCGCGAAATAAACATCATATCCCTGATATTCTCCGTTCTCATCCACATATCCGAATGGGTTCTTATCCGAGAAAACACCAATATTGATTGTTCCACTTTCTTTGATTTCATCAAGCGTACGATACACAGTATCTTTCTTATCATTTCCATTGTCCGTTGTAGCTGTATTGTCACTTCCACAACCTGCAAGAAGTCCTACTGTCAATATGCCCGTAATTGTAAGTGCTGCTAATTTCTTCCAGATCTTCATTCTTATATCTCCTCTTCATAACACAGTCTATGCTGCTTTTTAAATTAAGTTAAAAAATCACTGCCCTTAATTTGTTAGCATTATATCTTGCATATCCTAGTATGTCAATAGGAAATATATATTTTTATTTTTAAACAAAATACTTCTTCTCAAATTCCTCTGCCGGTATAGGTTTGGAGAAATAATATCCCTGGAAATTATTACATCCCATTTCACTTAACATCTTAAGCTGGTCAACAGTCTCTACACCCTCTGTAATTACTTCCATGCCGATTTTGCCAGCCAATGTGATGATAGTTTCTAATATTTCCCTTCCTTTTCCTTCATTTTCTGATTCACGAAGGAATGCCATGTCTATCTTTAGTACATCAGCATTTATATCTTTTAACATATTAAGGGATGAATATCCACTTCCAAAGTCATCAATCTCAACCTTAAAACCTGCACGCTGCAATCGTCCTAATATTACCATATTCTTTTCTAAATCGGACATAAGTGTCGTCTCTGTTATCTCAACATTCATATTAGATGGTGATATATCATATTTTTCTACTAAATTAATAAATATATCATATATATCTAATATATAGAAATCCTTGGTCGAAATATTCACTGATATGTGATAATCATCTTTGCCCATTTTCTTCCATTCTGCCAGCTTCTGGGCTGCCTTTTCCCACATAAAATGGTCAAGTTTATAAATAAGTCCAGAATTCTCAAGTATATCCACGAAAGCATACGGGGTAAGAAGTCCTCTCTGTGGATGCTGCCAACGAACCAAAGCCTCTGCGCCGTGCGCCTTACCGGTGCTGTCAACCTGTGGCTGGAGATACATGATAAACTCTCCATTCTCGAGAGCCTTGTCGAACGCTCCTATCACATGTCTTTCTTCTATAGATATTTCAAGCAGATGTTCGTCATAATGTGCAATACAAGATTCATAGTTATTCTTAATCGTATCAGCTGCTATATTTGCCCTATCATACATCAGACTTACTGTATCATGACGATCTGCTATCTTATAAATTCCCATATATATATGTAAGCTGAAAGCATTGTTGGCAAATTCCTTCTTAAGTTCATTGATCATATTCTCTATTTCAGCCTCATCGATATCCTCTTTAGGTATGCATACTGCAAATCTGTCATTTAACATTCGCGCACAAATTGCCCGCATTGACTGTATATGAGCCATAAGTTCTGCCTGTCTGATGAGAACCTGATTGCCTTTTTCAATACCAAATATTTCATTTACCAACTTAAAATCTTTTATATTGCTGCATATGATGCAGAATTCAGTGTCAGGGTATTTCTTTAAAAGCGCCTCTGTCTGGACATAAAATTCATCCCTGTTAAGAAGACCTGTCAAGGAGTCATGTGTTGCCTTATATTTCTCCTCTTCTAACGCCTCGTACATTTCAGTTCTATCAATATATATGAAATAGTCACATAGGAAATTCGATTTTTCATCAAAAATACGTCTATATGATATCTCGAAATGTCTCATTTTCCCATCGACTTCAATCTGTGTTTCATATTTTTTTCTGTCAAAACTCTCAAGTCCAGCCTCATTTTTCCACTTTCTGTAAAGCCGCTCATATGTAGCCACACTATCACTATATCTGTAGATTTTCTTCATTATATCATTGTAATAGACGCATCTTTCCTTGCTATCAAAGCAGACTATACCATTATTCATATCACTCACGATAAGTGACAACATATTCTCTATTAATTTATCTGGAACATATTTGTATGTCAGATAATATATCATTATGGCCATGATTCCATATATTAGCATTGAAATATCATAAATAGAATCTGAATTGATAGTAGATAGATCAAATGCTATGCCTGCGCCTATAACTGCGGCTACAACCATATATCCCTGCCTGTATAATTTTGCTGAGTGCAGTATCATATATAGGTAAATGAATAAAACCAGGAAAAAGCACATATATGTAAATGTATAGTGAGCTTGATACCAGAAACTGTCATGTCTAAAACAGATAGTAATATGTTCATCAGTAATTGAGGTTATCTCAAATATTGAATGAGTCCATGCATTAGCAACCAGCATAACATTATCAATTGTAGCAAATATAACCATCCCTATCTGGAGTTCCTTGCGTCCTTTAAAAGCACCAGTATAGAACTGCGTATAAAATAAAAGGTTTATAATCAGCCAGTCAAAAAGCGATAATATCAAGCCTTTACATATTAGTGTAATCATCTTATCAGCAGAAAATGTATACACCATAAAAACGCATGCGCAGACAACCGTCAACCACTCAAAACTGCATACACTTTTATCCAATTTTCTTTTTTTATGTAGTGTCTTCACTCCGCAATATCCTACAAGCAAAGTTTCAAATAGCACTACCAGCCCATACAATATTTTCATAAGTTCCACCATTTCTGTTACTTTATTACTATTTTTATTTATATATTAACGCCTGTAACACGAAATGTAAATATAATATTATTAATACATGGTGCTTTTGTCATATTATTATTATTATTTTATTATTATGAAAGGGGCAAAAGTTGCCATTAACTCACGTAGTAATCTGATTAATCACAAATGGGGTCAAAATGCTCTATGGTTAGTCAATACATGTTAACACCATCTCATATTCATAGATTAGCAAATACAATTATTAAAAGCAGAATTAACAATACGATTCCATAAACAATTCCCAAGGCTTTCGTTTTATTATCGGCAATCCATGAGAACTTTTTGCCTAGGAAATACAATGGCACACACATGATACAATCTAATATCAGGATTACGATAGTTCCCTTTAAAACTGCAAAAAGATGTTCGGCGTCCCACTCCTTCGTAGCCCAGCAATATAAAGTGCCAAGTACTAGCATGGTTGCTCCATATGTTATGATACTTTTTCCAAAATCATAAATCTGCCCATTTACATCTGTGTAGCCAAAGTGGCCAAATATTATCTTTTTCTCTTCTTTTGCTATATCCCTGGCAATATCCAAGAATCTATTTCCTTTTTCTTCCTCTGCCTCTATCACATTCCAGTACTTAACAGTATCTATTGAATTAATATCAAGTGACGCATCTATCATCTTCTGACTCAGACTAATTGCACCCTTAAGTTCATTCATCTGCTTATTGAGAATATCAATATTCTGACAGAGTACATCTGATAATGACTTCACTCCATCAAACAGATCATTTATTTCATTTACTGACAGACCCATTTTACGAAGAATAATTATCTTCTTTAATACCTCTATATCTTCATCCGAATATGTTCTGTATCCATTTTCTTCTCTCTTTGGATTTATAAGACCTTCTTTTTCATAAAAGCGAATGGTAGCTCTTGGCACTCCAAGAGTCTTCTCAATATCTTTAATTGTCATTCTACGTTCCTCCCTTATGAATTATGAGGTAATTCTATTGTATAAACAAGGTTTACAGTCAAGAGTTTTTGAAATTTTCTCTGATTTTCTTTGATTTTCTTCAATTTATCTATTTTCTCATAATACTAATATTCTTCACATTTTTGTCAAATTGTCTGTTTCCACCTAAAAGTATCTTGCATAATATGTAAATAAATATAAATTATTCAGGTATCTTTATTATGAGAAACTCCTGCAATAACTGTAGTGGAAGATACTCCCCTTAGTTATAAGCTCAATTTCAAGACAACTATAGATGATATCACCGCCCCGAATCTGTTCAAAACTCTTAACGAATACCATGTAGATATTTTTGCAACCAATAGTATTTTAAATATTCCTCTAAGAAATTTAATCCTGACTTATCAAAACACCTCAACTACTTCTGTGTGGGTACAGTGGAGTGAAATTGATGTCAGTTATAACGTACCAATAACATGACAAAAAGGACAGAGATTCTGTCCTTTTATATTTCACGCAGTGATTCAATTATTTTTTCCCTTACACCATCTAACGCAATTTAACTATCTACTTTAATATCATTTCAAAAATATAGGCAATTGCAAATGTAATTAATCCCGAACCTACGGCAAGCAACACTTGTTGATATGGTCTTTTGCCTTCCTCTTTCGCCTTGGTAATTTCATCCAATCTCACGCCATCCATAAATGCTGTAATTTCCTTGTATGTTTTAATATTAAATTGTTTTTTCTTCTTTTCAACTAATATGCAAACATACATTGTCACCACATAAAGCAACACCCAGATTGCAACTCCAACAAATTTCAAAAAGTATACCAATGGAATCGGAGTTACTACTGCTGCCAATAATAGGATTCCAAATATTCCACCTAATTTTTCAACTTCCATTCTATCCTCTTTTTTAATTTCTTCTCTCATAATTTCAATATCTCCTTTGACCAAATTATCAATTGAGGTATTAAAAACATTACTCAAAAGAATCAGACTGTTGACATCTGGATAACTTTTATCATTCTCCCAATTTGAAATTGTCTGTCTTGATACATAAACTTTTTGCGCTAATGCATCCTGAGATAATGATAAATCGTTTCGATATTTTTTTATCTGACTTCCAAGTTCCATCTTTCCTACCTCCTTCAAATTCAATTTAATCAAATTTGATACTAATGTCTATCAAAGTTCTTTTACATGGTAAGCTTCTAGTGATTTTGATGTTGTCAAAAGGCTTTTACATTGCTTAAATTGCATGTTCTACTGCTCTTTCTCCAATCCACTTATATAAAACTGATGCATCAGATATATCACAACTATTATTCCGATGAGAAGATATGCTGCATGTTCTTTCAGACTTCTCAAATATATTGAAAACAAGATAAAACAGCCAGCCTTAAGTACTGCTACAAACTTCTGTCCTTTATAAATCACAAAATTCTTTTTGTCTTTATCGGTAATAAAATTATCTGCTAAGATATTCACATCTTTTTGAATTGAATCTACCTTATTCTCCATTCGGTCTTGCCTCTCCGTTATCGTTCCAACCTTTGCTGTTAAAAGATCCATTTCATTTCTGGTAACAAACTGCTGATTCTGCCTAATATAGTGACGCATCTCCCTAAAAGTACGCATAATAAATATACTCTGTTGTTCCGCTAATTTTCCACGAAGAACTGTTGCAAGCATATAAATTCCTTGCTTTGTAAATGCGTATGGTAAATATCTACGTCCGCCTTCCTGTCCAGCAAAAAAATCCTTTTACCCCTAATTTTATACAGTTTTTCTTTTAGATATTCTTCTGTTACTTCTATTACTGTAACATCGATTTCTT
>CAKRLV010000028.1 GCA_934359755.1 uncultured Agathobacter sp. | reverse complement strand
TATTGATTTGCTTGAATTATTCATTAGAATCTTTCAAGGTTTTTCACTGTTCAGTTTTCAATGTTCTGTTTCGTTGTTGTCTTCGTTATCAGCGACAACTCCGATATAATATCACGTTTTTAAAAGTGTGTCAATATCTTTTTTTGAAAAATTTAAATATTTTTCAAACGCAGAAGGAGGGATTTGAACCCTCGCGCCGGTCACCCGACCTATACCCTTAGCAGGGGCACCTCTTCGGCCACTTGAGTACTTCTGCATAATTAAATTAATCACTTACGTGAGCATTTAATATATTACTAACTTTTTTATTGTTTGTCAATACCTTTATTTAATTTTTATTATAGGAATTCTATTTTTATACATCCACAATGATACTGTCCTCATTTTATATACAATGTAAGCTTATAATATTACATAACTATCTATAACTCATTTATATAAATGTAATCAAAAATATATTATTTGTAACATAATAATATTTTTAAAAAATAAAGACCTGTACATTGATACAGATCTTTATTTATATATGAGCAATTATATTTTATAAGGTTGATTTTTATTTTATGTAATCCTGTGCATCTGTTTCGTCTATTTTTTCAAATGGAACCCATATATGCAGCTTATCCTCAGACAATGTATCGAAATTATCTAATGTTCCACCTTTTGCTAATTCAATTGCTGCTTTTGCGGCCTCTGCTCCCTGTGGCGCCGCTGGCTGATATACTGTAAATACCATCTGCTTATCTATTATTGCTTTACATGCTTGTTCTGTTGCATCTACACCTAATATTGGCATGTTTTTTAAGTCTATGTTATTCTCCTGGCATGCCATTATTGCACCTGTTGCCATTGCGTCATTGTTGCATACTATTATATGTATTTATCCTGTTTTAATGTGGAATCGTCTGGTGCGCTGTTACAGAATATTATAGGTAAATCACCTGCTGCTGCCTCTAATTACCTTGAGTTGCTTATTCAGATTGCACAGGAATTGGATATTTCTCCTGCTTATTTGTTGGATTCACCTATTTAATGTTTACTGTTTCATAAAGATTGTTTCCATCTTTGTCTATTACTACAATTGCTGGAAAGTCTTCAACGTATATCTTTCTGATAGCTTCTGCTCCGAGATCATCATAGCAGATAACTTCTGATTCTTTAATGCATTTTGACAACAATGCTCCTGCTCCTCCAACTGCTGCCAGATAAACAGCTTTATTGCGGATTATTGCGTCTATTACTTCTTTTGATCTTTTACCTTTTCCTATCATTGCTTTCTCACCAAGATCAAGAAGTGTTGGTGCATACTTGTCCATTCTTGTTGCTGTGGTTGGACCTGCCGAACCTATTGGACGTCCTTCTCTGGCTGGCGATGGTCCCATGTAATATATTGTTGAATCTTTTATTTCTATTGGAAGTTCTTTTCCTTCTTTTAGTGTTTCTATCATTCTTTTATGGGCAGCATCTCTGGCAACATACATATATCCTGTTATGTATACATAATCTCCACTATGAAGTTCTGCGGTTGTTTCTTCTGTAATTGGTGTATTTATCTTTTTTTCCATTTTTCTTCCTACTTTTTATACTATTCTGTTTGTGAAATTTAATTTTATATGGTATTGAACAACAATTCCTATAAATTGAAAAAATCTCTTATTGGTTGTATATGATTTGCGCTTATATTCTCCGGGATATTATCCTTGTCAAACCATGCTATTTCTGATACTTCCTCTTCCTGTAATTTCATATCTCCATGATATTTTTCACATGTATATACTATGTCTATACATGATGTCTCATCCTGGTTTGGATATACATGATGATACTGTGGGCCTGAATAAATTCCAAAGAGTTTTATCTCATCGAGTTCTATATTAAGCTCTTCTCTTACTTCGCGTCGCAGGGCATCCTCTACGGATTCATCTATCTCTATTGCTCCTCCGTGATATCCCCAAGTGCCATCATCTACTCTTTTTTGTAAAAGTATCTTGCCATTGCCATCACTTATTATCACACATGCACATGGCATTATTAGTGTTCTATGACCTACTACTTTTCTTAATTCTGATATATATCCCATATTTTCTCCATTATTATATTTGTATTAATTTGTAACTATTCAGTACAAAAATATGCTATACTTTATATTTCTCTTACAAGATGCCTGTTTACATGACAACATATATTTACTGCAACAGGGAGTCCTGCTATATGGGTTGGATAAGTGTTTATATTTACTGCAAGTGCTGTTGTACTTCCACCTAATCCTCCTGGTCCTATTCCCAATTCATTTATTTTCTGAAGCATTTCTTTTTCCATTTCTGCTACGTATGCTATTTCGCTATGTTCTCCAGTTGGGCGTGTCAGTGCCTTTTTTGCCATGATTGCGCATTTTTCAAATGTTCCACCAACACCCACACCTACTACCATCGGTGGGCATGCATTTGGACCTGCATCTTTTACTGCTGTTAAAATAGCATTTTTTACGCCTTCAATTCCATCCGCTGGCTTTAACATAAACACTCTGCTCATGTTTTCACTTCCAAAACCTTTTGGCGCAAAAGTAAGCTTGACTTTGTCTCCTTCCACAATACTATAGTGGATAACTGCTGGCGTATTGTCTTTTGTGTTGATTCTTTCTATCGGATCTGATACTACTGATTTTCTTAAATAGCCATCAGTATACCCCTGTCGTACACCTTCATTTATTGCATCTTCTATTAAATCACCTGTAAAGTGTACATCCTGTCCGACTTCTACAAAAAATACTGCCATTCCTGTATCCTGACATATTGGAATCATTTCTTCACCAGCTATCTTAAGGTTTTCTTGTAACTGGTCAAGTATTTTTCTTCCAAGTTCAGATTCTTCTCTTGAGGTTGCATCCTTTAATGCCTTATCCATATCTTCTGAAAGAAAATGGTTAGCCTTTATACACATTTCTTTTACAATTTTTGTTATCTCTGATGTGTCTATTTCTCGTATCATTTTTTCCTCTTTCTTATTTAGTACATCGTTTTCAAAATAACTACACCATTCACTTGCCTGTGAATCCAATTGAACAGGTAAAAAAGCCTCATCCTACGCGATTGATATAGTTATTTACGAAACGATGTGCCAGGTTAATTTTATGTATAATTTGTGTAACTTCATTACAGAAATATGCGGTACCGCATATTCGTAAGAAAAATTATATTATGCAGGAGCAAGCGCCCATCAGCGTAACTGATTCTAATGCTCTTGCGGCTCGCTACTGTGAAGCTACTGAACAGTACAATTTTTTATATAATAGCAAACAGGCTGCCATTACTGGCAGCCCTGATTTTTATTATTCGGAATCTGCTGACTCATCTGTTGAATCTTCTTCATTTTCCTCTTTTTCTGGTATTTCTGGTGGAATAAGTGATTTATCTTCCACAACCTTAGCGACACTAGCTACTTTTATTCCTTCTCCAAGGTTAATAAGCTTAACTCCTGAAGTAATTCTTCCTAGCAGTGTTGTATCACTTACCTGAATTCTGATTATTATTCCTTCAGTTGTAATAAGCATTATCTCATCATCTTTCTCAACTGATTTAACACCTACTACATTTCCAGACTTCTCTGTAATCTTGTAACACTTAACACCCTTTCCACCACGGTTCTGTGTTGAAAATTCGTCAATAAGTGTACATTTACCAAGTCCCTTGTCGGACACAATTAGTACAGAGTCTCCCATGGATGCTGTCTGCATTGCAATTATTCTATCGTCATGATCCATGTTCATACCTATTACACCCATTGTAGTTCTGCCTGTAGGTCTGACATCGGATTCATTAAATCTGATACATTTACCAAACTTCGTAAATAAAAGAATATCTTCTGAGTTGTCTGTCTCTTTTACTTCAATAAGTCTGTCATCTTCTCTTAGACTAATTGCAGCAAGGCCATTCTTTCTTACATTTGCATAATCAGTAATTGGAGTCTTTTTAACTATTCCTTTTGCAGTTGCCATAAAAAGATATTTGCCATTTTCGTATTCTTTGATTGGTATCATAGCTGTTATCTTTTCTTCTGGCTGAAGAGGTATAATGTTGATAAGTGCTGTTCCTCGCGATGTCCTGCTTGCTTCTGGAATCTCGTATGCTTTTATCCTGTATACTCTTCCTGTATTTGTAAAGAACATCAGGTAATGATGAGATGTAGTCATTATCATCTCCACAATATAATCGTCTTCTATTGTGTCCATTCCTTTTATTCCCTTACCACCTCTGTGCTGAGCCTTGAAATTGTCAGTGCTCATTCTCTTTATGTAGCCTACTTTAGTCATTGTGATTACTGTATTTGTCTCTGGAATAAGGTCTTCCATTGACATATCATACTCATCAAATCCTATCTGGCTTCTTCTTTCATCGCCATATTTGTTGGCTATCACAAGAATCTCATCTTTGATTACTCCTAAAAGCAGATGCTCATCTGCTAATATCGCACGTAATTCCGAGATTAACTTCATCAGGTTCTTGTATTCTTCTTCTAACTTCTCACGCTCCAAACCTGTGAGAGCTCTAAGTCTCATGTCCACAATAGCCTGTGCTTGTGCTTCTGATAAATTAAAACGTTCTTTTAATCTCTCTTTAGCTTCTGGAGTATTCTTGCTTGATCTGATTATTTGAATTACTTCATCAATATTGTCCTGCGCTATTATCAAGCCTTCTACAATATGAGCTCTCTCTTCTGCTTTGTTCAGATCATAGCGTGTACGTCTTGTTATTACGTCCTTCTGGTGAATTAGATAATAATTGAGTAATTCGTAAAGATTAAGAATCTTTGGCTCACCATTTACAAGAGCTAAGTTGATAACTCCAAAAGTATCCTGTAACTGTGTGTGTTTAAATAAAAGGTTAAGCACTACGCTAGGATTTACATCTCTACGAAGTTCTACAACTATTCTCATTCCCTCACGGTCTGACTCATCTCTTAAATCAGTAATTCCGTCTATTTTTTTATCTTTGTGTAATTCTGCAATCTTCTCTATAAGCTTTGCTTTGTTCACCAGGTAAGGAAGCTCTGTTACGACAATTCTGTTCTTGCCATTGTCCATAGGTTCTATATTGGTTACGGCACGAACCCTGATTTTACCTCTACCTGTTCTGTATGCCTCGCTAATACCTGATGTTCCAAGTATTATTCCACCTGTTGGAAAGTCTGGACCTTTTACAATCTCCATAAGTTCATCAATTGTGGTCTCTTTTCCTTCTATCTCATTGTCAATAATTTTAACTACAGCATATATTACTTCACGTAAATTATGTGGTGGAATATTTGTTGCCATTCCTACTGCAATACCTGTAGTTCCATTTACAAGAAGATTTGGAAATCTGGCTGGAAGTACAACTGGCTCTTTTTCTGTCTCATCATAGTTCGGCATAAAATCAACAGTGTCTTTGCCAAGATCTTCTATCATATGTGATGAAATCTTAGAAAGTCTTGCTTCTGTGTATCGCATGGCAGCTGCGCCATCTCCATCCACAGAACCGAAGTTTCCATGTCCATCTACTAGTGTATATCTCATCGACCATGGCTGTGCCATGTTGACAAGTGCTCCATAAATTGAGCTATCACCATGAGGATGGTATTTACCCATTGTATCACCAACGATACGCGCACATTTCTTATGAGGCTTATCGTATGTATTTCCCATTTCATTCATTGAGAATAGTATTCTTCTCTGAACTGGCTTCAATCCATCTCTTACATCTGGTAATGCACGACTGGCAATAACGCTCATCGCATAGTCGATATAGGAGGTTTCCATTGTTTTTTTCAGATCAACTCTATGTATCTGATCAAAAATTTTATCATCCACTTAAACAATTCCTCCTTATATATCAAGATTCTGAACATATTTGGCATTTGCCTCAATAAATTCTCTTCTTGGTTCTACTTTGTCACCCATAAGTGTTGTAAATGTGACATCTAATTCTGATGAATTCTCTTCATCCATATTTACCTGCTTAAGTATTCTCTTCTCAGGATCCATAGTTGTCTCCCAGAGCTGTTCCGCATCCATTTCTCCAAGTCCTTTGTATCGCTGAATCTTGTTATTCTGATCACGACCTATTTCCGTAAGAATACTGTTTAATTCTTCATCACTGTATGCATACCATATTTTCTTATTCTTCTCTATCTTATATAGAGGAGGTGTTGCAAGATATACATGTCCTTCTTTTATAAGCTCAGGCATGAATCTGTATAAAAATGTAAGCATAAGTGTTGCAATATGTGCTCCGTCGACATCGGCATCAGTCATGATAATTATCTTGTCATAACGAAGCTTGTCTATATTGAACTCTTCAAATATTCCTGTTCCAAATGCTGTAATCATTGATCTGATTTCTGCATTTTCAAAAATCTTATCTCTTCGTGCTTTTTCTACATTAAGAATCTTACCACGAAGTGGGAGAATTGCCTGAGTTGCACGGCTTCTTGCAGTCTTAGCAGAACCGCCGGCTGAATCTCCCTCAACTATGAATATCTCACAATTCTTAGGATCCTTATCTGAACAATCTGAAAGCTTACCTGGTAATGAAGTTCCCTCTAAAACGTTCTTTCTTCTTGTCAGATCTCTTGCTTTTCTAGCGGCTTCTCTTGCACGCTGCGCAAGAAGTGACTTCTCGCAGATATTCTTTGCAATTTCTGGATTCTGCTCAAGGAAATATGTAAGCTTTTCACTTACTACTGAATCTACTGCTCCTCTTGCCTCACTATTACCAAGCTTCTGCTTTGTCTGACCTTCAAACTGTGGTTCTTCTATCTTTATAGATATAATAGCTGTAAGTCCTTCTCTTATATCATCTCCTGTAAGAGCTGGGTCTGAGTCTTTTAATATCTTATTGTCTCTTGCGTATGCATTAAATGTCTTGGTAAGCGCATTTTTAAAACCTGTAAGATGTGTTCCGCCTTCAGGTGTGATTACGTTGTTAACAAAACTAAATGTTGAATCATTGAATGAATCATTATGCTGAAAAGCAACTTCTACGTATACATTGTTCTTAGTTCCTTCACAGTAAATGACTTCGTTATATATTGGCTCTTTACCTCTATTGAGATATTCAACAAACTCTTTGATTCCACCCTCATACATAAATTCGTGATGGTGTGAGCTCCCTTCTCTCTTATCATCAAGAATTATTCTAAGGCCTTTTGTCAAAAATGCAGTCTCTCTTAAACGCTGCTTTAATGTATCATAATCATATACAGTCTCTTCAAATATAGTATTATCAGGAAGAAAATGTATCTTAGTTCCGTGAAGTTCTTTATCACACTCACCTATTACTTTTACTTCGTCATCAGTCTTTCCACGTTTATAACTCTGTGAATATATTTTACCTTCGTTATAAACTTCTACCGTAAGCCATGTTGAAAGTGCGTTTACAACTGAAGCACCTACACCATGCAGTCCTCCTGATACCTTGTATCCTCCACCGCCGAATTTACCACCAGCATGAAGCACAGTAAAAACAACCTCAAGTGCTGATTTGCCAGCCTTGTGGTTCTGTCCAACTGGAATTCCACGTCCATCATCCTGTACTGTTATGGAGTTATCTTCTTCTATTGTAACATTGATATTCTTACAATATCCTGCCAATGCTTCATCTACAGAATTATCAACAATCTCATAAACAAGATGATGTAGTCCTCTCGAAGATGTACTTCCTATGTACATACCAGGTCTTTTTCTTACAGCTTCAAGACCCTCTAAAATTTGAATCTGGTCTGCACCATATTCCTGATTGTTCTGTAATTCTTCACTCATCAATAGTCCTCCTATCATTTGAAAACACCAAATGATTATATTTCATCAATAGATTCTTTTTCAAATACTTCTCCACTTATAACCTTGAAAATTTTATTTATCTGGAATCTATTTTTAACAAATTCTTCTAAACCTGTACAAGTGATTATTGTCTGTATATCACTTATACTATTTAATAAATAATTCTGCCTGTTGCTATCTAGTTCTGACAACACATCGTCAAGTAACAAAACAGGTGTATTATTAATTGATTTCTTTACTAAACTTATCTCTGACAGCTTAAGAGACAATGCAGATGTTCTCTGCTGCCCCTGTGAGCCATATTTTCTTATGTCAACACCGCCTATTGAAAACATCATATCGTCACGATGTGGTCCTACTGTTGTCTGGCAAAGCTTAAGGTCTTTTTGTTTTGCTTTATTTAACTCATCTTCAAAAAAGATATCATCTATATTTGGTTCATATTTAAGTATAAGATGTTCTTTTTCTCCTGAAATCTTATAATGAATCTCACCGATTATATCATTTAATTCATCTATGAACTTTTTTCTCTTTTTGATGATGTTTTTTCCACATTCAATCAACTGCATATCCCATACTGGCAGGGTATCCATCAAATCAGGCCTGTAATTTATATCCTTAAGAAGCCTGTTCCTCTGAACGAGAGTTTTATTGTATTTTGCTAAATCTGACAGATATATTTTATCAAGCTGACTTAATTCCAAATCAATGAATCTTCTTCTCTCTGAAGGTCCATTTTTAATAATATTCAAATCCTCAGGTGAGAAAAATACTATATTAAGTATTCCAAAAAGCTCACTTGCTTTTTTTATTGGAATTTTGTTGATTGCCACTCCCTTTGAACCAGACTTGCGAAGATGCATATCTATCTGATATTCTTTATCGTTCTTCAAAACTACAGTTCGGATATGAGCCTCATTCTCTTCAAACCTAATCATCTCTTTATCCTTGCTCCCTTTATGGGATTTGGTAGTTCCACTAAGATACGCAGCTTCTAATATATTCGTCTTGCCCTGAGCATTATCACCATAAATAATATTGGTGCCATCGTCAAAATTAATATTTAATTTCCCATAATTTCTAAAGTTACTCAGTTCAATTGATTTTATTATCATTTAACTATCTGTATTGTCTCTCCGTTAAAAGATACAACATCTCCATCATGAAGCTTTTTACCTCTTTGAAGCTCTGTCTGACCATTAACTTCAACAAGTCCATCAAGTATAACCATCTTGGCGTCAACACCTGAACTTACTAATCCACCTTTTTTAAGAGCCTGCCCTAATTTGATGAATTCATCTTCTTCTCTAATATTTACTGTTATCATCTCTACTCCTAATTTGCGGCACTGTTGATATTTACCGGAAGAATCAAATAAACAAATTTTCCCTCATCATCCTTGATAAAACAAGGAGCTTTTGGATTAACCATGTATAAATTTACTTCCTCTTCATCTATTACTCTAAGTGCATCTATAAAGAATTTTGGATTAAATCCAATTAAAATATCCTTACCATCCTTAGCAATATCAATATCTTCATTCATAGATCCAATAAATGAATTAATCTTAAGTTCCATATTGCCATCTGTGATATTCATTATAATTGGCTTCTTATCACCCTCTTTAACAAGAAGTGTTGAACGGTCTATACAATCAAGAAGCTCTTTCTTATTAATCTTTACTTTTGTCTCATAATCTGTTGATAACATCTGGTCTATCTTAAAGTATTCACCTTCAATTAGTCTTGAAACCACTGTAGTTGTGTCAAAATCAAATACTATATGATTATCTGTGATGTATATAAGTACATCATCATCTACTCCACCTGGTACAATTTTGCTGATTTCCTGAAGAGTCTTACCTGGTACAACTACTTTCTTTGAATCATAATGATTTTTCAATTCGATATTTCTGATTGAAATTCTGTGTCCGTCAAGTGAGACAACTTTAAGCTGATTATCATTTATTTCAAAAAGTTCTCCACTCATAAGCTTATTATTATCATTATCAGCTATTGAAAAAATAGTCTGTCTGATTACTTCTTTAAGAGTAAACTGTGATATTATGATAGATTCGTTCTTCTCAATATATGGAATATAAGAGAAATCTTCTCCTGATTTACCTATAATATTGAATTTAGCTTTTTCACATGTAATAACTGTCTTAAATGTAGCGTCTGTTTCTATAGTAACATCACTGTCAGGAAGTTTTCTTACGATTTCTGAAAAAATCTTTGCATCTAAAGCTATAACACCTCTATCTTCTATAGAACCTTCTATTCTTGTTTCTATACCAAGTTCCATATCATTAGCCATTAATTTTATTTCATTAGTAGAAGCATCTATAAGTATACATTCAAGTATTGCCATCGTAGTTCTAGTAGGAACTGCCTTTGATACTATATTAACTCCTTTTAACAGATTAGCTTTTGAACAAACTATTTTCATTATGAAAACTCCTTCCTGCCATATAAATAAATATAAAAGATATAAGTAATATTCTTCTTAGGTGTTGTTTAAAAGTTAATAACACCATTTTGTATTGATTTTACAAGGAAAACTGGTATGGATAAAATATTAATAACCACGTTAATTTAACCTTAATAAATTAATGATGAATGTTAACAAGTATTTTATCAATATTTATCCTTGTTTATAAACGTTAATAAGTTGATAGATATTTGTATAAATTTAAAAACCTATTATAATAGGAAGAAACTAATTTGGATTAATCTTTTTCTTTATAGTTTCTATTAATGCTTTGGTATTTTCATTGCTCTCATATTCTTCGGTAACTTTGTTGATACCGTGAATAATTGTTGAATGATCTCGTCCTCCAAGCAAAGCTCCAATTGCATCTAAAGGACTTGAAGTCATATTCTTGCATAAGTACATAGCTATTTGTCTTGGTTTGGCAATATTACTGCTTCTGTTCTTAGATATCATCTGGTCTACTGAAATATGAAAATGCTCAGATACTACTTCGATGATAAGCTGTGGAGTAATCTCTCTAGGCTTGTCAGGGGTAATGATATTGGCAAGTTCACGCTCAGCTATATCCATTGTAATATCAGTGTGCTCAAGATGATTGAATGCTAAAAGTTTATTTAAAGCACCTTCTAATTCTCTGACATTTGATTTGATATTTGTAGCTATATAGTTGAGAATATCATCATCAATGTTGAAACTATCCGATTCAGCTTTCTTACGCAAAATAGCCATTCTTGTCTCATAATCAGGTACGCCTATATCAGCCATAAGTCCCCATTCAAATCTGGATCTGATTCTTTCTTCAAGAGTCTCCATTTCTTTAGGTGGCTTGTCCGATGTAAGAATAATTTGCTTGCCTTGTGTCTGTAGAGCGTTGAAAGTGTGGAAAAATTCTTCCTGCGTACTTTCTTTACCTATAATAAACTGAATATCGTCAATCATCAGAACATCGACTGTACGATATTTGTCTCTGAATTTGGTCATAGAAGAAGCATTACCATTTCGGATAGATTCAATAACCTCGTTGGTAAATTCCTCTGATGTAACGTAGATGACCTTGGTAGCTGGATTCTGTTCAAGGATAAAATGTCCTATAGAATGCATCAGATGAGTTTTACCAAGTCCAGGTCCACCATAAATATAAAGTGGATTGTATGCTTCTCCAGGTGACTCAGCAACTGCAAGCGCAGCTGACTGTGCAAATCTGTTATTGTTACCAACTACGAAAGTATCAAATTTGTAATTAGGATTCAAATTTGAATTGAATGAATTGATAGGTGGTATTTTGTTAGCAGGCTTGCTGCTTATATTAAGAGATCTCGCCTGTTCAGGTAAAATAAATTCAATCTCATATCCAATACCTGTTATCTCAGCAATAGCTACCTTAAGTGGAAGATAATACTTCTTTGAAATGTAGCTTAGAGCCATTTGCTCTGATGGTACTAATATATATAAAGTATTTCCCTCAATGGCAAAGACTTCAAGTGGACGCATCCATGTATCAAAAGAAACGTCACTTATCTCATGTTCTTTTTTAACGGTATTTAATATTTCATCCCATTTTTCAATAACTTTGTCCATCAGGTTTCTCCATATCTTTATTATGTGCAGCTTATATAATAAGGAAACAACTCGTTAAAATACTATGAAATCGATTTATAATCATAGTAATTAAATATAAGCCTACTAAATATAATAGTACACTATTTTGGCTATGAAATCAACGATTTAAGCCCTTTAAAAGGCATAAAAGTTATACACAACTATTAAACAATTTATCCATATTCTTTATACATATTATCAACAATTTATCCACAAAAAGAGGATAACTATTTAGATTAATATAATATGAAATGATTTTATAAATTTTTTTTGATTTATACTTGACAATTATTACTTTTTTGATATAATTTTACTGATGTTTTTTAACGTAGAGGAGGTGGATAATAATGAAGATGACATTCCAACCAAAAAAAAGACAGAGATCAAAGGTTCATGGCTTTAGAAGCAGAATGAGCACAGCAGGCGGAAGAAAAGTTTTAGCTGCCAGAAGATTAAAAGGAAGAAAAAAATTATCAGCATAGGCCACAGTTTGTGGTCTTTTCTTCTTTTATGATTTTTGAAAGGAAATTATTACATGAAATTTTCAGAATCATTGAAGAAAAATCATCAGTTCCAGAATGTTTATAATAATGGCAGATCATATGCCAACAGGCTTTTTGTAATGTATGTTCTGGAAAATAATACTAATTGTAATCGTTTAGGTATATCAGTAAGTAAAAAAGTTGGAAATAGTGTTATAAGACATCACATAACTCGTTTGGTAAGAGAGAGTTATAGACTACATGAAGACATGTTTAATAGTGGTTTAGACATTGTAGTCATCGCAAGAGTAAATGCACGTAGGGCTACTTATCGCGATGTTGAGAGTGCAATTTTACATCTTGGAGGTCTTCATAAAGTAATTCATCAGGAAAATAAAATAGAAAAGAAGATGGAATCATATTGAAAAAAATTTTAATTTTGTTGATAAAATTTTATAGAAAATATCTTTCTCCGATGAAATCTACCAAATGCCCATATTATCCAAGTTGTTCAGCTTATGGACTTGAGGCTGTGCAGAAGTATGGAGCTGTTAAAGGTGGAGCGCTTGCAGCGTGGAGAATATTGAGATGTAATCCTTTTTCTAAGGGAGGATATGATCCGGTTCCATAATGGAGGATTTTATGTCCGATATCGTATTAACCGCTTATAACGGTGCTATATTAGGGCCTATTGCCAAAGCACTTGGTTGGATCATGAACGGAATATACATTGGATTGTATAAACTGTTTGGTATTGAAAGTGTTACATTAAGTATTATTATTATCACAATAATAATATATATGTGTTTATTACCTCTTACTATTAAGCAGCAGAAATTTTCAAAGTTATCAATGAAAATGCAGCCTGAAATCCAGGCCATTCAGAATAAATACAAAGGTAAGAGAGATCAGGCATCTATGCAGGCAATGAATGAGGAAACAAGCCTTGTTTATCAGAAGTATGGTATTTCACCTACAGGAAGCTGTCTGCCTTTGTTATTGCAGATGCCAATTTTATTTGCATTGTACAGGGTATTCTATAATATTCCAGCATATATACCATCTATCAAAGCAGAATTTACAGATCTTGTTAGTAAGGTTATTGCTACAGATGGATATACTGACAAAATAGTACAGTTGATGACAGATAATAACTTTACTACTTCAAGCGGTTTAACAGCAAAGAATGTTGCAGATACTTTAAGCAATGCATCAAATAGTGAATTAAATAACTATATAATTGATGTATTGTACAAGCTTCCATCAACAGCATGGGATGGTTTATCAAGTATTTTTCCAAATGCGGCAGATCAGATAGAGAGCACAGTGTCGCATATAGAGAAGTTTAATTATTTTATTGGACTTAATATTTCGGATACTCCTTGGAGTATAATTAAGACTAATATTGCTTCACATTCATATTTATTAGTTGTTTTAGCATTAGCAATTCCTGTTATTTCTTATCTTACTCAGGTACTTAATATTAAATTAATGCCTCAGTCAGGTAATAATAATCAGAATGCGCAGGCTGATCAGATGGCTCAGCAGATGAAGACTATGAATACAATGATGCCTTTGGTATCTCTTTTTATGTGCTTTACTGTACCTGTAGGTCTTGGTATTTACTGGATTATGAGTGCGTTGGTAAGAGTTGTTCAGCAGTTCTTTATTAATAAGCATATTGAGAATCTTGACCTTGATGATATTATTGCAAAGAATCAGGAAAAGGCTAAGAAAAAGCGTGAAAAGATGGGAATCTCTGAGAATCAGATTAGAGACGCTGCTAAGATGAAAACCAGAACTATCGATAATAAGTCTAATATGAAGAGTTTTGCTGACAAAGAGTTAGAATTAGAGAAAGCTAATTCTATTAAATCTAATGCAAAGTCAGGAAGTATGGCTGCTAAGGCTAATAAAGTTAAAGAATTTAATGAACGAAATTCTCGTTAGACGCAGGGGGATTAATAATTATGGAATATATTGAATTTAGTGCAAAGACAGTTGATGATGCATTGACTGAGGCATGTCTTAAGCTTGGAACAACAAGTGACAAATTAGACTATGAAGTAATAGAAAAAGGAAGTAATGGTTTCCTTGGAATTGGTAGCAAGAATGCAGTTATCAAGGTTTGTGCAAAGGCTTCAATAGAGGATGATGTTAAAGATTTCCTCAATAAAGTATTTTCAGCAATGGATATGGAAGTTGATATACTTATTAAGAAAGATGAAGTTAATAAATACATTGATGTTGAGTTAAAGGGCTCAGATATGGGAGTATTGATTGGAAAGAGAGGACAGACTCTTGATTCATTACAATATCTCACAAATCTGGCAATTAATAAACATTCAGGCGATTACTATAAGGTTAAGATTGATACAGAAGATTATAGAAATCGTAGAAAAGAAACTCTTGAGAACCTTGCTAAGAATATAGCTTACAAGGTTAAGAGAACAAAGAGAACTGTTTCTCTTGAGCCAATGAATCCTTTCGAAAGAAGAATAATTCATTCAGCTTTGCAGAATGATAAATATGTTACTACTCATAGTGAGGGTGAAGAACCATACAGACATGTAGTTGTTACATTAAAAAAATAATTTGTTTTGGGTGTCCTTTTGGGATGCCCTTTTTTTACATTATAGGGAAATACTTTTTTTATAAAATGTGTTATATTATTTATTAGAAATTAATGGAGGAACTATATGAATTCTGATACTATAGCAGCTATCGCTACTGCAATGTCACCATCGGGAATTGGAATAATAAGAATAAGTGGTGATGATTCATTAAATATAATAGATAAAATATTTAATTCGAAGTCTGGCAATAAAAAAATTTCGGATTGCAAATCGCACACTATACATTATGGTTATATTTATGATGGGGAAGAGGAGATAGATGAAGTAATTGTTTTGTTTATGAAAGCTCCTAACACTTATACAAGAGAAGATACCATTGAGATAGATTGTCATGGTGGTGTTTTTGTAATGAAGAGAATATTGGAGACAGTTATTAAATATGGTGCGCGCCCCGCAGAACCAGGCGAGTTCACAAAGAGGGCGTTTTTAAATGGAAGAATAGATTTGTCACAGGCAGAATCTGTAATAGATGTCATCAATTCTAAGAATGATTTTGCTCTTAAGAGTTCACTTAGCCAGTTAAATGGTGCTGTACTTAATAACATTAAAAAAATTAGAGAGGCAGTTATCCACGAAATAGCGTTTATAGAGTCTGCATTAGATGATCCAGAACATGTATCCCTCGATGGATATCAGGAAAAATTGGCTGATATAGTAAGTCAGAAAATAGACGAGATTCAAAAACTTTTAGATTCATCTGATAATGGACAGATACTTAAAGAAGGCATTAACACGGTAATTCTTGGAAAACCAAATGCAGGTAAGTCTTCTTTATTAAATGCTCTGGTTGGTAAAAATCGTGCAATTGTCACAGATATAGCTGGAACTACGCGTGATGTATTAGAAGAGCAGATTAATCTCAATGGTATAATTTTAAATTTAATTGATACAGCTGGTATAAGGGATACTTCAGATATTATAGAGCAGATTGGTGTTGAAAAAGCTAAAGAGTATGCAGATAATGCAGATTTAATTATATATGTAATAGATTCATCTACAGAACTCGATGAAAATGATTTTGCTATAATGGAATTTTTAAAAGATAAAAAAGCAATTGTTTTATTGAACAAAAATGACCTTGAAGTGTTGACATCTAAGGAAATTGTTGAAAAGTATGTGGATAAGTCAATAATATCTGTCTCAGCAAAGGAAAATGTGGGTATTGATGAACTTGTTGATAAAGTTAAAGAATTATTCTTTAAGGGTGAAGTTTCATTTAACGATGAAGTTTATATAACAAATATCAGACAGAAAAATTTACTGCAGAATTCATTGGATAGTTTAGAACTTGTTATTAACAGTATAAATGATGGAATGCCAGAGGATTTTTATTCAATTGATTTGATGAATGCATATCAGTCACTTGGACTTATTATTGGAGAATCAGTTGAGGATGATCTGGTTGAAGAAATTTTTAGTAAGTTCTGTATGGGAAAATAGTTTGATTTATTTGTATTATATGTTAAGAATTAGAGAGGAAATAAAATGTCAGGTGTAAATAATCTTGAATTGTGTTGTGATGTAGTAGTAGTAGGTGCTGGTCATGCAGGATGCGAGGCAGCATTGGCATGTGCACGACTTGGACTTGATACAATAATTTTTACAGTAAGTGTTGATAGTATTGCAATGATGCCATGTAATCCAAATATTGGAGGAAGTTCGAAAGGACATCTTGTCAGGGAGATTGATGCTCTCGGTGGAGAGATGGGAAAAAATATTGATAAGACATTTATTCAGTCAAAGATGCTTAATAAATCTAAGGGACCTGCTGTTCATTCACTTAGAGCACAGGCTGATAAAAGTGCTTACAGTATGGAGATGAGAAAAACTCTTCAAAATACGGATAACCTTACAATCAGACAGGCAGAAGTATCAGAGATTCTGACTGACGATGAAAACAATATAATTGGCTGCAAGACTGTTTCAGGCACAACATATAAATGTAAAGCAATTGTTTTGTGTACTGGAACATATCTTAGAGCAAGGTGTCTCACAGGTGAGATGATTACACATACTGGTCCAAATGGACTTCAGGCTGCAAATCATTTGACAGATTCCTTGATAGAACATGGAATTGAAATGTATAGATTTAAGACAGGTACTCCAGCACGTGTGGATAAGAGAAGTCTTGATTTTTCAAAAATGGAAGAACAGTTTGGAGATGAGAGAGTTGTTCCTTTTTCATTTACGACAAATCCTGATGATGTGCAGATTGATCAGGTATCATGCTGGCTTACATATACAAACAATGAGACACATGAAATAATAAAAAATAATCTGGACAGATCTCCAATTTATGCTGGAATTATTGAAGGAACAGGTCCCAGGTATTGTCCTTCAATTGAAGACAAAGTCGTTAAATTTGCAGATAAGGACAGACATCAGATTTTTATAGAACCTGAAGGTATAAATACGAATGAAATGTATGTAGGTGGTATGTCATCATCTATGCCAGAAGATGTTCAGTATCAAATGTACAGAACTTTGCCTGGACTTGAAAATGTTAAAATTGTTCGAAATGCATATGCAATTGAATATGATTGTATTAACGCAAATCAGTTATATGCTTCACTTGAATTTAAAAAGATTCATGGTTTATTTAGTGGTGGTCAGTTTAATGGAAGTTCTGGTTATGAAGAAGCTGCCTGCCAGGGACTTATAGCAGGAATTAATGCGGCAATGAAAATACTTGGAAGAGAGCCATTTATATTAGATCGTTCAGAAGCTTATACTGGAGTGTTAATAGATGATTTAGTCACAAAAGAAACACATGAACCTTACCGCATGATGACTTCACGAGCGGAATATCGTTTACTTTTGAGACAGGACAATGCAGATTTAAGGCTCACTAAGAGAGGATATGAGATAGGACTCATTTCTCAGGAGAGATATGATTGGGTTTGCAAAAAAGAGAAAATGATACAAGAAGAGATTGACAGAGTAGCTAACGTAAAGGTAGGTGCCAACAAAGAAGTTCAGTCATTACTTGAATCATATGGAAGTATTCCACTTAGCAATGGTATAACTTTGACAGAATTAATCAGAAGACCGGAGTTAGATTATGAAAAACTTGCTCCTATTGATAAGGATAGAACTGACTTGCCAGATGAAGTGAAAGAGCAGGTTAACATACTTATAAAATATGATGGTTATATAAAGAGACAGATTAAGCAGGTTGATCAATTTAAAAAATTGGAAAAGAAAAAGTTGCCATCTGATTTTGATTACTCTACTATATCAGGACTTAGAATTGAAGCTCAACAAAAACTTAATCTTTATCAGCCACTTAATATTGGACAGGCATCAAGAATTTCTGGAGTGACACCGGCTGATACATCCGTTTTATTAGTGTATCTTGAACAACTTAAATACTTAAACCCAGATTTATTTTTTAAACTAAACCCAGATAATACAAGCCAAGGAGAATAGAATGAATTATAATCTTGAACATTTTATTGAAGAACTTAATAAATTGCATATTGAGCTTGACGAAAACCAGATAAATCAGTTCATAAATTACTATGAAATGCTTATTGAAAAAAATAAAGTCATGAATTTGACTGCAATTACTGATTTTGATGAGGTAATTGACAAACATTTCATAGATAGTTTAAATTTATTCCGCTTAGTGGATTTAAAATCGGAAAAATATATTTTAGACTTAGGAACAGGTGCAGGATTCCCAGGAATACCTCTAAAGATTGCATTTCCTAATATAAGAATTGTCCTGGCTGATTCACTTAATAAACGTATTTTGTTTTTGAAAGATGTAGTGGATAATTTATGCTTGAATGATGTAGAGTGTGTACATGGAAGAGCAGAAGATCTTGCAAGGAATTCTTTATATAGAGAATCATTTGATTTATGCGTTTCAAGAGCCGTAGCAAATTTATCAACATTGAGTGAGTATTGTATTCCTTTTGTGAAAAAGGGAGGACAATTCATATCTTATAAATCTGATAATTGTGAGGAAGAGATAAATTCCTCAAAAGTAGCAATTTCTAAGCTAGGTGGTAAGATAAGTAAAGTGGAGAATTTTAAAATAGGTGAAAATGGTAGATCGTTTGTAGTTATAGATAAGGTAGAAAATACTCCTAAGAAATTTCCACGAAAAGCCGGTTTACCATCTAAGGAACCATTAAAATAGTATATTTTTATATGAAATATATTTGTATTTATTACATGAGATATGGTAATAGGAAATACCATGATATGAAATTTGATAGTAAAAATAGTATGATTATAAATATGATTGAAAAAAATATGATATGAAATGCAATGATTATAGATATTTAGAATAGATATTTTGATAAGTTGTATGTAGTAATATAAAATTTTATAGGAATATACCTTAAAAATTTATTGATACAGAATATAAAAAATTCCGCTTCATGAGATAGAAGCGGAATTTTTGTGTTATTAGTTTATATTATACTTTTTATGATGCTCAGAACTCTATCTGGTGTTTCGAGTTGAGGATAAAGACCTCCATTAGATATGTTGGTAATAGAAATATTTCTATTTGTTTTATAATATTCATTAGTAGTAGAAAAATTATTCTTCAAATCTCTGCTTGCAATTATATGAACATTATTGCCTAATTTTTTAACAGCATTTTTTATGTTGATATTCATAAAATTTGCTCGCAGACTAGAAAACAGGTAGCGGCCATTACCTGAGCCAAGATGAGCTGACTCATAGTATGTGTCCACTAGTTTAGAAGAAACCAGCTGGCTGCGTTTGAAATATTTGGTTTTAAATAAAATATCTGTTTTTGCCTGGGTATGAATAATGTTGTATGCAAAAGGTCCAATCAAAGGAAGCTGATATAATTTTTGTTTTAATCTGAGCATATTTGTAGGAACCTCTGTGAGTTTGCCAATAGAAACAGGATTTATTAAAATAATATTGTTGAACAAATCTGAATTCATATTGTTTGCCATGATAGTAAATGAACATGACATATTAGTTGAAATAACATCTGTCTTTTCTTTTATTACTTTGTTGATAAAATCAGTAATTAATTGAACATACATGTAATTAGTGTATTGGATTGCAGGCTTGTCAGATCTTCCGCAACCAATTAAATCCATGACATAAACAGTATGTGATTTTGCGAGTAATTTATATATTTTGCTCCATTCTTCAGATGAAGAGCTGACGTTTATATCATGGATAAGTAATACAGGTGAACCAGAACCTGTTTTCTTGTAAAAAATATCCCCAAGCTTCCATTCAAAAAATGTTCCGCTTTCTTCTTTTAGAAGATTCTTTTTAGTAGAGGTTGCTTCAATAAATTTGTTAAATGCATATATTCCTGCTACTGTAGCAGCCGAAAGCATAATTAGATTTTTAGTTTTCTTTCCCATAAGTATCCTCCATCTTTGTTTTATATGAATATTATAGACAATTTTCAATTTATATACAAATTATTTTTAAATTTCTACTTTAATTTATTGCAAAAATACTATATAATATAATGGTACTTTAGTAATATTAAAAATCGAACATATGTTTAGGTGAGTTATGGTTAAAGAATACTTAGAAAAAATGAGGGACAGCTATATTAATAGAAGGGTCACCTTACTTGGAGAGCTTACCTCGCTGGAAAATATTTATAAAAAGAATCTTATTATGATTCAGTTACTAGAAGAGAATGAGGATACAAGCATTGAATCTTTTACACCAAGAGAAGTAAATAAATACAATAAAAATAAAATCGCTGAGATAGAGGATGAACAAAAGAAGATAGATATAAAAGTTCAAAAAATTCAGAATGTAATCTCAGAGATGGATTGTAAGATTGATGAAATTAATAGTGTTATAAAGGTTGCAAGAGAAGATATTGTTTCACCTGATACAATTATGGAAATTGATTTAGAGCCGAACATGAATATGCTTATATTAGAGTCGGTAGAGGGTGAGAGACAGAGAATAGCTAGAGACTTGCACGATTCTTCGGTGCAAAGTCTTACATCGTTGGTTCACAAGTCTGAGCTGTGTATGAAGCTTTTGGATGTCGATCCAATTAGATGTAGATTAGAACTATCTTCGATGAGTAAAATATTGCGTGATGTTATAAACGACATGCGTAAAATGATTTATGATTTGAGACCGATGTCATTTGATGATATTGGTTTTGATATAACTGTAGAGAGAGCACTAGATAAGTTTAAGCAGGCTAATAATATTCATATAGCTTATAAGGTTCTTGGAGAACCATATGATTTGAAGAGTATAATTGAACTTACTCTTCTTAGGGTAATTCAGGAATCGTGTAGCAATTCAGTCAAACATGGTAAGGCTACATCTATAAGTGTGACTATGGAATTTTTGCCTGATGAATTAATACTTACTATAGAAGATGATGGTGTTGGATTTGATAAATCTCAAATTCCTACATCGACACGTAATGATAATTCAGGATTTGGATTATCTATGATGAAGGAAAGAATTTTTCTTTTGTCAGGAAAATTGTCTATAGAGTCTAGTGTAGGTAATGGATGTAAGACAGTAGTCAATCTGCCAATTAAAAAGGAGGATAAAGAAAATGGCAATTAGAATTATGATTACAGATGATCATTCTATGATTAGAGAGGGATTAAAAAATTTGTTGGAACTTGATGGAGATATCGAGGTAGTAGCAGAAGCTGAAAATGGTATAGAATGTCTGGATAAATTACCAGATGTAAAACCAGATGTACTTTTACTTGATATCAATATGCCTAAAATGAATGGACTTGAAGTACTTCAGAATCTTAAAGATTCTAAGTCTAAAGTTAAGGTGTTAGTTTTAACAGTTCACAATGAGACTGAGTATCTTATGAAGGCAGTTGATATTGGTATAAATGGATATGTATTAAAGGATTCTGAATCTTCAGAACTTAAGAAAGCTATTTTTGCAATTGCAGAAGGTGAGAATTATATTCAGCCTAGTTTAATACCAGCATTAAACTCTAAGATGATAGAAAAAAATGAGGATGAGCTTAAGATTGATTCTCTTACAAAGAGAGAAATTCAGGTATTAAAAGAATTAGCAGTTGGAAAGTTCAACAGAGATATTGCTAAAGAAATGGAAATTAGCGAGAGAACTGTTAAGAATCATATATCTAGTATATTTAAAAAATTAGATGTAACAGACAGAACTCAGGCTGCAGTATTTGCAATTAAGAATAATCTTATTCAGATTTTTTAATTGCTGTGTCTTAGAAATGTGTGCAGTACATTAAATAAGTGATAGATTTATCATCTATACACATAAATAATTTATGTTTAACATGGAACGGTGAGGTGTTATTTCTTACCGTTCTTTTTTTGTTATTATAATACAAAATTTCTCGTAGGTGTCAGTGTGGAAGAAAATTGTGTAGTTATGAATCAATGAAGAATTGTACTCTAGATAGTGTACAGTTTATAAGTACAAAATTAAAATTATGAGTTATAGTGTTAGCTGAAACTTGGGTGTATGTTAGAAAGTAATGTTTGTATTAGTATATGTAGAAAGGTGTAAGTATATATGGAAAAGTGTTAGTTTATATACAAAGGTATAAGTATATATGGAAAGGTCTTAGCTTATATGGAAATGTCTTAGTATATATGGAAAGGTGTAAGTATATATGGAAAGGTGTAAGTATATATGGAAAGGTGTAAGTATATAATTATTCTTACCTCAGATATATTATGAGATGGTGTATATCTGATTGTATATAAGAAAGTACCTGTAATTATAAAAAATTTAACTGAGCAGAAGATAATGGATTACATTATATTATATTTACATAGCATGATTAAAAATAAAAAGTATAATTAATATATGTTTACACAATTTCGTATGTAACTTACTGACTCGCACATCTCCAAAATAGTTGTGATTTGCTATGCAATGCATATAGATTAGTGAATATAGGTGATGCCTGATTATTAGAATGCTCAATATATAAGTGATTTGATTAATTGTACATGCAAAATAAAATACATTTTGGCCTTCATTAATAAAATTATTATAATATGTTTCACGTGAAACATATATATATTAAAAAAATTGAAAAAATTTTTCCACAATATTTTGTAAAAAGATATATTCATAAACCCTACATTTTGTGAAAATGAAGTATAATGTTTCACGTGAAACATTATTGAGGTGGAAATAAAAATCAAAGAGTGATATAATATAGAAACGTCAATTGAATAAATAAAGAACAGCGAGGATGATTTTTAATGGGAAGAGTTATAGCCATTGCAAACCAAAAAGGTGGAGTTGGTAAGACTACTACATCTATTAATTTGGCTGCATGTTTAGCAGAAAAAAACAAGAAAGTTTTAGCTATTGATTTAGATCCACAGGGAAATATGACAAGTGGATTAGGGGTTGATAAGAATGAAGTTGACTATACGGTATATGAATTAATGCTTGATGAGTGTTCTATACGTGAAAGTATTCAGAATACTGTAGTTGACAACTTATCTGTTATTGCATCTAATGTAAATCTTGCAGGTGCAGAAATCGAATTATTAGGAATTAATGATAAGGAGTATATTCTTAAAACAGCTGTGGATTATATAAAAGATGATTATGATTTTATAATCATTGATTGTCCACCATCATTAAATATGTTGACAGTAAATGCCATGACTACAGCGGATACAATACTTGTTCCAATTCAGTGTGAATACTATGCACTAGAAGGATTGAGTCAGTTAATACACACAATTAATCTGGTACAGGAAAGATTAAATTCTAATCTTCAAATAGAGGGTGTAGTATTTACTATGTATGATGTTAGAACAAATCTTTCAAATCAGGTTGTTGAGACTGTTAAGGAAAACTTAGATGCAAAGATATATAAGACAATGATTCCAAGAAACATTCGTCTTGCTGAGGCTCCATCTTATGGAATTCCAATTAACATGTATGATAGCAAATCAGCTGGAGCAGAGAGCTACAGAAGTTTGGCAAAAGAAGTAATTGAAAGAAAGGATTTATAGGATGGCAACAAAGAAAACAGGTTTGGGAAAAGGATTAGATTCCTTAATAGCCGACAAGGCACCGAAGAGTAAAAATGAAAATAAAGATGGTGCTATAATGATGAACATCACAAAAGTTGAACCTAATAGAGAACAGCCAAGAAAGAAGTTTGATGAAGACGCATTGTTAGAATTATCTGAATCAATAAAACAGTTTGGAGTATTACAACCACTATTAGTTCAAGAACGTGAAGATTATTATGAAATAATTGCAGGTGAGAGAAGATGGAGAGCAGCTAAATTAGCAGGATTGAAGGAAGTACCTGTAATTATAAAAAAATTAACTGAGCAGCAGATAATGGAAATTTCCCTTATTGAAAATATTCAGAGAGAAGACTTGAATCCTATTGAAGAGGCTCAGGCATACAAGAGATTATTAACAGAATTCAACTTGAAGCAGGACGAAGTAGCAGAGAGAGTATCAAAGAGTAGAACAGCAGTTACAAATGCAATGAGACTTTTAAAGCTTGATGATAGAGTTCAGCAGATGGTAATAGATGAGATGCTTACAACTGGACATGCAAGAGCTTTGTTGGGAATTGATAATGTTGAAAATCAGTACAATACTGCACAGAAAATATTTGACGAAAAACTCAGTGTACGTGATACTGAAAAACTTGTAAAGAGTATTCAATCTGAAAAAAAAGATAAGAAAGAACAACCTGCTAAAATAGATCCAAAACTTGAGGCAATCTATAAAGATTTGGAAGAGCAGATGAAGAAAATTCTTGGAACAAAGGTTATAATAAACAGCAAGAATGAAAAAAGCGGAAAAGTAGAAATTGAATACTATTCACAGGAAGAACTTGATAGAATTATGGATATGTTTAGAAGTATTCAATAGATAGGATTATAAATTCAATAAAATATACTAAAATGAATAAGTTCATTAAATATGAATAATTCATTAAAAATAGGACAAAGAGACTATTTAAAAATATGTACAAATAACCGACAATATATATAGGAGCTTTATATGATACAACAGTATTTAGGATTCGATTCGGATTATATTATAATAGGTCTAGCTGCACTATTGGTTATATTTTTTATAATAATCATAATAAATATGGTGCAGGTAAGTAAATTAAAAAAGAGATACAAAATTTTTATGAGTGGTAAAGATGCTAAGTCTCTGGAAGATACATTGATGCAGCGATTAAATCAGGTAGATGATCTGATTGCGTCCAATGCAACAAATGAGAAAAACATCAATAAACTATTCGATAATATGAAACCAACATTCCAGAAAATTGGATTGGTCAAATATGATGCTTTCCATGAAATGGGAGGCAAGCTTAGTTTCTCACTTGCATTATTGAATGAAACAAATGATGGATTTATAATTAATGCAGTTCATAGTAGAGAAGGTTGCTATACATATATTAAAGAAATTATTGATGGAAATTCCATTATTGTTTTAGCAGATGAAGAGCAGGAAGCTTTAAATATTGCCATGGAGGCAAAGTAATCCTGTAATAAATGACGATGGGGTGAAGTTATGAGAATTAAATCAGTCGGCACTTTATGCGGAGGAGAAATCCTGGCTGAATCGGTATTAACTGACAAGAACGAAATAATTATTCCAAAAGGTACTGAGTTGAAGAAAGATTATGTTTCTTTGATTCAGTCTTTGGACATTGAATCTTTAATGATTGAGGATCCATATGAGGATTATGAAAATCCTAACCCAATAATTTTGCCTGGAACTATGGATAAGATAGTAGCGAGGGTACGAAAGTTGATGGAAGGACATATATATCATAGCAATAAATCAATGAGAGAGTTTGAGATAATTGCAAATGATATTGTAAAAGAAGTTGATGAGATGTCTGGAAATGCAATTATAGATATGAAGGAGAGAACTTCAAATCTGTATGAACATACAGTTATGGTTACTCTTTTGTCAGTCATGGTAGCGAAGAAACTTAAACTTGATAAAATAAAAAGATATAATATTGCAATTGGGTGTTTGCTTCATGATATAGGAATAAGATACATAACAGTTCCATATGAAAATAAAGATTTTGATAATGCTGATCAAGCAGAAATTTTTGAATTTAAAAAGCATACAATTTTAGGATATTCAGCTTTAGATGAAGAAACATGGATACCGGAAATTTCAAAGAAGATGATTCTATCTCATCATGAAAATCTTAAGGGAACAGGTTTCCCAATGAAGCAGAAAAATCGTGAAATAGAATGTAAAATAATTCAGGCATGTGATGCATTTGATTGTCATATATCAGGAATGGAATGTAAGAGATTATCAGTGCAGGATGCCTTACAGAAAATGATAGATGAGTCAGAAGTATTGTACGAGGAAAAAATAGTAAAGCATCTTGTATCAATGGTAGCGAGATATCCTGTTGGAACAACAGTAAAGACAAATGGCGAGACAAATGGTGTCGTTATTTCACAGACAGTTGATCCGGATAATCCAATAATTATGATTTTGGATGAAAAAATGGATATGGACTCACAGCAGATAAATAAAATGAATTTGATGCTGGAAAAGAATATATCAATTTTACAGGTTGTGTAATAGAAAAATTTTTAAAATATTCTAAGAATAAAAGTAACTATTTAGTACAGAAATATGCAGTGCAACATAATTTGTAAGAAAACGAATATTATGTAGTAGAAAGCGTCCATCAGCGCAACGGATTCTAATGCGCTTACGGCTCGCAACTATGAAGTACTGAACAAGTACGAATAAAATATAATTATGGAGGAGTGTAGTTTTGCACAAATTTCTTAGGGCAATCGGCTTTTCTGATTTTAAGAAAAAAGATTTAGAAATAATAATAAAAGAAATAATAGATAAGCCACAGGTGAGTAGGGTTGTAAAAGATACAGAAGGAAATGAATTTGCAGAACTATCTCGTGAATATTCAAATGGATTAGGATTAAAAATACTTGGAAACTATATAGATGAAAATAGTTTCCAAGTAGATAATTATTTTCCTTATTATTTAGGAGAGTCATTATCGACTCAGGAAAAAATAGAAGTAGAAAAGCATTATGATAAAGAGTCATATGCCGGAATATGTGATGATGCAAAACTTGGAATTACATTAATATTTCATTTGCAGAATACCGCAGATTATCTTGCAGAACACAATAGTAATTTCTCATCAAACATATACGGAGCATATCTAGCTGGTTTGTCAACTGATGGTAAAATATTGTTGCCAATCAAGCAGGCTGTATCGAAAGAAAAAGAATATAGTCGTGCGCAGAAAAGAAATGAGTTGGTGACAAAAGCAATCGATGGAAACCAGGAGGCAATAGATAGTCTTGCATTAGAGGACATGGATACATACTCATTGTTATCAAAGAGAATAGCTAAAGAAGATGTGCTTTCAATTGTAGCGACAAGTATGGTTCCATATGGAATAGAGAATGATCTGTACAATATAATTGCGGAAATACTTGATGTGAATAAGATGAAGAATTCCCTAACAGATGAGTCAGTTTATATTTTAAAAGTAAGTTGCAATGAACTTGTATTTGATGTATGCATAAACGAAAAAGATTTACTTGGTGAGCCAGCTGTGGGCAGACGTTTTAAAGGAAATCTGTGGATGCAGGGAAGCATTAATCTTGATTAAAATCAAATGGACAGTTATATCGGTAAAGTTACGAAATAATTATGTCGAGAGATGGAAGAAAAAACTGTCAGAAAAATATAAAATAGAAAATTAGAAATATTATAAGAATAATGATTTAGTAATAAAAAGTAAGAATATAATGTTAGAATAAATAAGAATATGATGTCAGCAGTATAAAATAAGGATATGATATTAATAATATAAAAAAAAGAATATGATGTCAGTATAAAAATAAGAATATGATATTAGTAATATAAAAAAAAGAATATGATGTCAGTATAAAAAAAGAATATGATGTCAGTATAAAAATAAGAATATGATGTCAGTATAAAAAAAATATGGTGTCAGCAATATTGACGTAGATGGAAAAATAAGTTAAACTCTATAGGTGTGCTTACAGTATGGACTATGAGCACACTAAAATTATGAACAGGTTCTCTTAGTTAAATGGATATAACAAGTGCCTCCTAAGCACTAGTTGTGGGTTCGATTCCCGCAGGGAACATTGATTTTTTGCAACAATGATCGTAAAAATTCATTGTTGCATTTTTATTTTATGGGGCTTGCGAGCATCGAAAAAGAATAAAAATGAGTAATTAGTGTCTGCTGATTAAAATAAAATCAGCTTGGAAACGTTGATTTTACTGCATTTTGCACTTGAAAATGGTATAATCCCATCTTTGACAGTTGAAGAGCAAAAAAACGGTTGCAAAGCCAGTAAAATCAAGGCTTGTAGCCGTTTTTTAT